>NZ_CP009630.1:1615780-1938936 GCF_000959445.1 Burkholderia vietnamiensis LMG 10929
GGTGCGCAGCTGCGCGAAGCCCTGCGCATACGAGATCACCTTGCTCAGGTACAGCGCGCGGCGCACGGCTTCGACGAACGCGGCCCGATCGCCGTCGAACGGCGCGGCAGCCGGCCCCGACAGGATCTTGCTGGCCGCGACGCGCTCGGTCTTCAGCGACGACAGCACGCGCGCGAACACCGACTCGGTGATCAGCGGCAGCGGCACGCCGAGATCCAGCGCGTTCTGGCTCGTCCACTTGCCGGTGCCCTTCTGCGCGGCGCGATCGAGGATCACGTCGACGAGCTGCTTGCCGGTTTCGTCGTCCTTCTTGCCGAAGATCTTCGACGTGATCTCGATCAGGTAGCTGTCGAGCTCGCCCTGGTTCCACTCGGTGTACACCGCGCCGAGCTCGTCGTTCGTCAGGCCCGCGACGTCCTTCAGCACCGCGTAGCTCTCGGCGATCAGCTGCATGTCGCCGTATTCGATCCCGTTGTGAACCATCTTCACGTAGTGGCCCGCACCGTCCGGCCCCATGTACGCGACGCACGGCTCGCCGTCCGACGGCGCCTTCGCGGCGATCTGCTTGAGGATCGGCTCGACCAGGTCGTACGCGTCGCGCTGGCCGCCCGGCATGATCGACGGGCCGCGCAGCGCGCCCTCCTCGCCGCCCGACACGCCGGTGCCGATGAAGTGCAGGCCCGATTGCGCGAGTTCCTGGTTGCGGCGGATCGTGTCGGTGAAGTGGGTGTTGCCGCCGTCGATCAGCACGTCGCCCTTCTCGAGCAGCGGCTTGAGCGACGCGATGGTCGCATCGGTCGCTTCGCCGGCCTTCACCATCATCAGGATCCGGCGCGGCGTTTCGAGCGACGCGACGAATTCCTCGAGCGTATAGGTCGGGACCAGATTGCGACCCGGGAATTCGGCGATCAGTTCGTCGGTTTTCTCGCGGCTGCGGTTGTACACCGACACCGCGTAACCGCGGCTCTCGATATTGAGTGCGAGATTGCGCCCCATCACCGCGAGCCCGATCACACCGATTGCTTGTTTGCCCATTAGTCAATTCTCCGGAAAAAACGGTGCGCGGCCCGAATCGGGCCGCGCGCACAGGCGAAAGGATAGTGGAAACCCGGTCGCGATGCGCGACGACGTGTCATTGCTCCGCGTGCGGCAAGCGCCGGAACACGACGCTCAGATTGTTCGCCGGCATTTCGACGACCTCGACGCAGTCGAGCCCGCAATCGAGCCCGAGTGCGACGACGGCCTCCAGATCGCGCACGCCCCACGACGCGTCGCGCTCGCGCAGTTGCCGGTCGAACGCTTCGTTGGACGGCGCGGTGTGACGGCCTTCGCGCCGATACGGACCGTACAGGAACAGCACGCCGCCCGTGCGCAGCGCGCGCGCCGCGCTGGCGAACAGCGCGGCGGTGCACGCCCACGGCGAGATATGGATCATGTTGATGCAGACGACGGCGTCGAGCGCATCGGCCGGCCACGACGCGTCGCGCACGTCGAACGCGAGCGGCTCGGCGAGGTTCGCGACGCCCGCATGCGCGGCCCACGCGGCGATCGAGCGGCGCGCCCGTGGATCGGGATCGCTCGGCTGCCAGCGCAGCCCCGGCATCGCCTGCGCGAAATGCACCGCATGCTGGCCCGTGCCGCTCGCGATCTCCAGCACGCTGCCTTGCGCCGGCAGCACGCGGCGCAGCACGTCGAGAATCGGTCCGCGGTTGCGCTCGGCGGCCGGCGCCGACAACCGTTCGGCCGGATCGGGCGATGCCGTCGGCCCGCTCACGCTGCACGCTCCGGCACGCCGGCCGCAATGCCGAGCCGCGTATTCAACGCGTCGAGCGCGGGCGCGCAATGCGCCTCGACTTTCAGCGTCAGCATCGGATCGGCACGCGTGTGGCCGAGATTCAGCGCGGCTACCGGCTTGTGCTGCGCGTGCGCCCACACGCAGAAGCGATAGCCCGAGTACACCATCAGCGACGAGCCGACCACGAGCAGCGCATCGGCCGCATCGAGCGCCTGCGACGCCAGTGCGACGCGCTCGCGGGGCACGTTTTCGCCGAAGAACACCACCGCGGGCTTCAGCAGCCCGCCGCACGCTGGGCACGCCGGCGCGCGGAACGTATCGAGCGCGGTCCATTCGAGATGCGCGTCGCCGTCGGCGGCCGGCTCCGCCTGTGCGCCGAGCAGTTCGGGGTTGTCCGTTTCGAGGATGGTCTGGATCGTCGCGCGCGCATGATCGGCGCCGCAATCGAGACACGTCACGCCGTTGATGCCGCCATGCAGTTCGATCACGTCGGCGCTGCCCGCGCGCTGGTGCAGGCCGTCGACGTTCTGCGTGACGAGGCGCTCGATCCGGCCGGCTGCGCCGAGCCGCGCGAGCGCGCGATGCGACGCGTTCGGCTGCGCGCGGCCGACCACCGGCCAGCCGATCATGCTGCGCGCCCAGTAGCGCCGGCGCGCGGCGTCGGAGCCGAGAAAGTCCTGCAGCTGGATCGGCGGCGAGCGCATCCATTTGCCGTCGCGGTCGCGATAGCCGGGAATGCCGGAATCGGTGCTGATGCCCGCGCCGGTCAGCACGAGCAGCCGCGGATGGCGCTCGACGAAGGTATGCAGCGCATCGAGCGCGGCCGGGTCGATGCCGGCGGACGGCGGGTCGTACAGGTCGTGCAGGTCGGGATCGTGCAGGCGGGTGTCGTTCATGTCGGCGGGCGGGATCGAGCGTGATCGAACGTGATGGGGCGCGCCGGAACGTCGTGCGCCCCGCAGCGGCGCTCCAGCACGCCAGCACATGATACAGAACGCTGCGCGATCCGGCCGGAGGCCGGCACACGACCGCGATGGCGCAAAAAAAGACGCCCATCGGCCACATGGCGATGGGCGCTCCAACAATTGATCCATCGGGGTAGTGGATCAACTGACAGCACAAACTCGTCGGATCCGCCGCTGCTCGGCCGGCGAACCCTACCCCTGAACTGCACCTGCGATTTCCCGGTATGGCGTGGCGGCCTGCGCGTCCACACTTCGCGGTTTTTGGCGATTCGCCGCGCCGCAGCGAGCGCGTGGCGTCCGGCTCGCGCCTGCTGCGCGCGGCGGGCGGCACGACGACGCTTCGCTGCCGTCGGTCGTCCCGCAGCATGCCGCCGCGGGTCATGCCGGCCGGCAGCGGTCGATCCCGTGCGTCACGCCTGCACACTGGCTGTCGGCGTGCGTCCGGACGGAACGGACGGGCGCGCGCCTACGTCGCCACCAGCGGCGGCGACGCGCGTGCACGATCACGGACAGGACTGCGATTCATGTTTGCAACACGACAGGTTGCGCTTCGATCTGTTCTCATTGTCTTGTCCCCGTGTTCGATGCGTCCGACCCGCTGAAGCGAAGGCCGCGCGCCACGGCGGCGGCGCGCGCACTTTTGGCGTGCACAAGACATGCAAGGAGCGCACCATGCTGCACGGCGCAAGGCTGCACGGGCCCCGATATCGCGGCGATGCAACGCGCGCAGCGACGCCAATGCGTGAATGATTCGAAAATGAAACAGCGAGGCCGTCCGCGCGAGCGGCGGACGGTGACCGCACTGTCGTGGGCGATCGCTCGCGTTGGCGGGCGCGATTCACCGGTGCCGACGCGATACCGACGATCCGCTTACAATCCTGCGATCGTCGCCGCGGCAGCACGAATCGCGCGGCGCGCTCCGCAGCCGGCCCGACGCACGATGCACGATGCGTGCTCAACGCGATGCCCGTCGGTACATCGCCAACCCCGGACACGGCCGCACGCGTGTCCGCTTCGTCCACTCATTCGAGGAATGACCATGCCGCCGACCGCTACCGACCGCACCGGCGCCGCGAGCCGGGTCTTCTCGGACGAGCGGCTGTCGATCGGCCTGACGCTGCCGCTGCTGCGCGCCGGCGACAGCGTCGCGGATTTCAACGAACAACTCGAACTCGCCGCCCTGGCCGACGCGCTCGGCTTTCGCGCGCTGTGGGTGCGCGACGTGCCGCTGAACAGTGCCGACTATCCCGACCCGGTCGGACATCTCGACCCGTGGGTGCTGCTCGGCGCGCTCGCGTCGCGCACGCGCCGGATCGTCCTTGCGAGCGGTGCGATCGTGCTGCCGCTGCGGCATCCTCTGCACATCGCGAAGGGCGCGCTGTCGGTGGCCGCGCTGTCCGGCGGGCGCTTCGTCCTCGGCCTCGGCTCCGGCGACCGGCCGTCCGAATATGCGGCGTTCGGCGTCGACGCGCAAACGCGGCGCGACCGCTATCGCCGCCATTGGGAAGTCGTCGCGGCGGGGCTCGACGTTCCGTCGCGCGTGCTGCCCGACGAGACGCCGCCCGGCGCGCCGGCGTTCGCGCTGCTGCCGCACGGCGACGCCGCGGTGCCGATGCTCGCGGTCGGCTCGGGAGGACAAAGCGTGGACTGGATCGCGCGCAACGCGATCGGCTGGATGACGTATCACCGCGATCCGGAGACGCAGCATGCGCGTCATTCGATGTGGCGAGCGGCCGTCGAGCGGCTGGCACAACCGGCGTTTCGCGCGTTCGGCGTGGCGATGCGGCTCGATCTCGATGCGAACCGCGCTGCGCCCGCCACCGCCCTGCCGCTCGGTTACGCAACCGGACGCGCGGCGCTGATCGAGGTCCTGCAACGCATGCGCGCAGCCGGCACGCATCACGTGACGCTGAACCTCGGCTCGGCGCGGCCGCTGCGCGAAGTCGTCGAGGAAATCGCGGAACACGTGCTGCCGGTTTTTCACGACGGTCGCGAATGATTCGTCAGTGATCCGGGAAGTGCCGCGCAGCACGTTGCATTCCCGGCGGATGAACCCCATGGTCGCGCAACGATCGAGCGCGCGGGCCGCACCGCGACGCTTTCATCGCCTGAGCCGATGCGCTCGCATGCGCCGCCTGGGTTGCCCCATTCGCGCCCGCTCGCCGCCGATGGAACTATTCGGTTCCGGTCGCGATCATGTTAACGTCCGTCCATCGTCCAGACCGCCGGGCCGCATCCGAATGCGCGCCCGCATGCCCATCCATGCGACATTTCCTGCTCGGCTGGCTGCTCGCCGCCGTCGTCTCCATTGCCCATGCGGCCGCCCCGGCCTCGGCTCCCGCTGCCGCGTCCGCCGCGTCGGGCGCCGTGCCTGCGTTGACGCCGCAACAGGCGCAACAGGCGCTCTCCGTGCTGCAAAACCCGCGCGAGCGCGAACAGGTCGAAACGACGCTGCGCGCGATCGCCGCCGTCGGCGTACTGAGCACGCCAGCGTTGCCGGCGAGCGCGGCGGCGCCGGCCAGCGCTGCGTCGGCGGCCGCGCCCGCCGCGCTCACGACCAACGGGCTCGCGTCGATGCTGGTGCGCCAGGGCTCGCACTGGGCCGGCGAAATCGGCGACGCGCTGAACGAATCGCTGCGCTCGCTGCTCGACGTCGCTTCGGTCGGCAACTGGTGGCACGAACGGCTGGTACGCGCCGACGAACGTGCGGACCTGCTGCACGCGCTCCTGACCATCGTCGCCGTGCTCGTGCCGGCATTGGGCGCCGAATGGCTCGCGAGAAGGCTGCTGCGACGCACGCTGCGCGCATTGGGCGCGCGTCGCGCCGAGTCGTCGCGACGGGCCGACGCCGCGCCGTCCGACACGGAGCCGCCCGAGTCGACCGAGTTGCCCGAGTCGATCGACCCCGCCGCGTCGACACCGCTCGCGGCCGGCACCCCGAGCGCCTCGAGCGTATCGAGCACGTCCGCCACGCCCGAGACGCAAAGCCGCGGCCACGCGCGGCGCCATACGACGCTGCTGCACCGGATGCCGCGCGCGCTGGTCAGTCTGGTGGTGCGCGCGGTGCCGCTGCTGGTGTTCGCCGGCGTCGCGAGCCTGACGATGTCGGTGCTCGACGGCGACGGCACGCCGACCGACACCGCGCTCGGCTCGCTGATCGACATCTACGTGATCTGCCGCCTCGTGACGATCGTCAGCCGCTTGTTTTTCCAGCCCGATGCGCGACAACTGCGGCTGCTGCACATCAGCGACGCGTGGGCCGCGTACGCGCAGCGCGCGATCGCGCGGATCGCGATCGTCGTCGGCATCTGTACGGCCGCGATCGAGCTCGCCGCGAGCTTCGGCCTCAGCGAGGCCGGCCACGTCGCGCTGCTGAAAGCGGTCGCGCTCGTCGGCCACCTGATGATCTCCGCGCTGATCCTGCGATGCCGGCAGCCGGTCGCCGCGCGCATCCGTGCGACCGGCGACGAGCACCGCGCGTTCGCGATGTTCTCCCACGCGCTCGCCGACGCGTGGGCGCCCGTCGCGGTGTTCGCCGTGATGGCACTGTGGTTCGTGTGGGCGCTCGACGTCCACAACGGCTACCGCGTGCTGATCGCGCTCGGCGGCCGCTCGATCGCGGTGATGATCGGCATGCGGATCGTATCGATCGTCGTGTTCGGCGCGCTCGCGCGGCTGTTCCAGCGCCGCGACGACGACCGTACGCTCGTCCATCTGCACGCGTACCGCTACTACCCGCTGCTGCGCAGGATCGTGTCGACGGTGATTGCGATCGTGACCGTCGTGCTGCTGCTGCAGATCTGGGGCGTGCCGATCTTCCATGCGTTCAAGACCGGCACGATCGGCCATCGGCTGGCGTCCGCGCTGATGACGATCGCGATCGCGGCGCTCGTCGCGCTGTTCGTCTGGGAGGCCGCCAACATCGCGATCGAGCGCCGCCTGCAGCAGTGGACGCGGGAAGGCAATCTCGTGCGCGCCGCGCGGCTGCGCACGCTGCTGCCGATGCTGCGCTCGCTGCTGTTGATCATGATCGCGCTGGTCGTCGTGCTGACCGGCCTCAGCCAGATCGGCGTGAACATCGGCCCGCTGCTCGCCGGCGCCAGCATCTTCGGCGTCGCGCTCGGCTTCGGCTCGCAGAAGCTCGTGCAGGACTTCATCACCGGTATCTTCCTGCTGATGGAGAACGCGATGCAGGTGGGCGACTGGGTCACGCTCGCCGGCGTGTCGGGTACGGTCGAATACCTGTCGATCCGCACCGTGCGGCTGCGCGGCGGCGACGGCTCGCTGTACACGATCCCGTTCAGTTCGGTCACGACCGTCAACAATACGAATCGCGGGCTCGGCAACGCGGCCGTCAAGGTCAGCATCGCGTACGGCCAGGACATCGATCCGGCAATCGCGACGCTGAAGGAGATCGGCGCCGCGCTGCGCGACGATCCGAACTACAAGGACGGCATTCTGTCGGATTTCAGCTACTGGGGCGTCGATCAGGTCGATGGCGCGACCGTCACGCTCGCCGGGCAGATCCAGTGCAAGGATTCGGCACGCTGGGGCGTGCAGCGCGAGTTCAACCGGCGCATCGCGGTGCTGTTCCGCGAACGCGGCATCCGCATTGCGAACCCGCAGCGCAGCGTGGTCGCGTATGACGCGGGCGCACAACGCGGCGGCGCTGACGGCGCCGAAGGCCCGGATACGGCTGCCGCCCCATCGGCCGCGGTCAATCCGCCACCGCGGCCCGCACCGCAGTGATCCGCGCCGGGCGCGACGCGCGCGTGCCCGGATGCGCGCCGTCCCGCCCGGCACTCTGCCGAGCCGGCTGTCCACGCACGTTTCACGCACGTTTCACGCACGCCGCGTCACAGCTGCGATTCGATCGGGAACAAGCCGAGAAACCACACCTCGACGCGTCGTGCCGTCGACACTTCCGGCTCGTGGTCGAATTCGGTCACCTTGCCGTCCTCGTCGGTCTGAATCCACTCGAGGCGCCGTGTGCCGGACGGATCGGTCGTCGCTTCGACCCGCCACGCGATGCGATCGAGCCGCGGCTCCAGGTCCGCCGCGACTTGTGCCGCGAGCGCCGGGCTCTCGCAGTAAACGCCGATCTCGGTATTGAGCCTCAGCGAGCGCGGGTCGAGATTCATCGAGCCGATGAACACGCTCTTGCGATCGAACACATAGGTCTTCGCATGCAGCGACGCGCGCGACGAGCCGATGATCAGCCGCTTCGAAATGCTCTTGTCGCCTGACGGCCGGCGCTCGTACAGCCGCACGCCCGCTTCCACCAGCTCGCGTCGATAGCGCCGGTAACCGGCGTGTACGGCCGCGACGTCGGTCGATGCGAGCGAGTTGGTCAGGATCGTCACGCGGACGCCGCGCGCGGTGAGCGCGCGCAGCCGTTCGATCATCGCCGCGCCCGGCACCAGATACGGCGACACGATCAACAGGTCGTGCTCGGGCCGCAGCGCCAGCGCGCGCAACTGCGGCAGCAGGTGCCCTTCGCTGTCGTTCGGCGCGCGTGCGATCTTCGCCGGATCGTCATACAGCACGGTCGCGCGTCCCCACGACAGCTCCGTGCCTTCGCCATGCACGATCCGGTCGAGCCGCTCGCGCGCTTCGAGCACGTACGGGTTGTCCTCCATCGCACGCAGATAATCGCGCAGCCGCTCGCGCTCGCGATCGAGGCTGCCCGGCGTCGCGTCGTGCCCGACCAGCGCGCCGACGGAATACGCATACGGCGAATTCCAGAACGTATCGAACTCGGTCGAGATGTCGTTGACCACGCGGCCATGCACGACCACGTCGAGATCGCCGAACTCGAGCATCGACGACGCGCCGAAATACTCGTCGCCGATATTGCGGCCGCCGATGATCGCCGCCTGGTTGTCGGCGATCATCGCCTTGTTGTGCATGCGCCGGTTGACCCGCGAGAATTCGAGCACCGTGCCGATCTTCTTGAACTCGCGCGTCGCGACCGGATTGAACAGACGGATCTCGATGTGCGGATGCGAGCTGATTTCGAGCAGCTTGCGGTCGTCGGCGTTGGTGCCGAGATCGTCGAGCAGCACACGCACGCGCACGCCGCGATCGGCGGCCCGGATGATCGCGTCCGCGAGCGCGTGACCGGTCAGATCGTCGTGCCAGATGTAGTACTGAAGGTCGAGCGAACGATCGGCACGATCGGCGAGCAGCACGCGCGCATCGAGTGCGTCGACCGGATCGCTGAGCAGATGAAACGCGTCCTGCCCAGGGTGGGCGGCGGCCTGCGCGCGGAACGCGACGCCGAGGCGCGTGTTGCCGGTATCGGTGTAGGCATGCGTCGGCGTGCGGTCGACCTGCGGCGGCAGGCTCGCGCACGCGGCAAGCATCAGCAACGAGAGAATCGCACCCCACGAACGCAGCATGGTCATGATGGACGCCCGCCGTCGGGCGAAATCGGTTTGTGTTTGTTCCGGCTGACGGATGAAACGCGGCGCCGGCTGCGTCATAGGATACTTGATTGCGATCGCGCCGCTCCCGACATTTCTCGATGGAAACGTTGCCAGCGGATGCGGTGGCGGCCGCGCGCGGCGAGCCGCCGCCGATCCCGCGAATCGTGCTTGAATACGGTCCGGGGCCAACCGTTCAGCGGCAGCAAATGCTGCCGCGCGATCGAATCGACAATGCACAATATCGAACTTTATTTCGGCAGCACCGAGGAACTGAATTCGTCGGAGCAGCAGGCGCTCGAGCGCGTCGTTCGCTGGCTCGCGGAACACGAACAGGCGGCGGTCATCCTCTGCGACATCTCGGTCAACGGGCGACAGGTCGACATCCTCGTCGGCACCGAGACGACGACGTTGCAACTCGAAGTCAAAGGCTTCCGCGCGCCCGTCACCGGTCAGGAAAACGGCGAATGGACGCTTAACTACGCCGACGGATCGACCAGGCGCGTGGGCAATGGTTACCTGCAGGCGCTGCGCAACAACCAGGCGTTGCGCAACGCGATGTCGGAACATCGGCCCGACGGCGAAGCGGTCTCCTATCCGAAAGGCGCGGTGTTGTTCGAACCGGAAATCCCGCCGAGATCGAATCTGCGCATTCACGTCGATCCGCGCGTCGAGATCTGCGGCGCCGACGCGCTCGAGCTCCTGCTGTCGACGCGCGGCCGCGAACCGTGGCCGCTGGCGTGGCTGCGTGCGTTCGCGCACGAGCGCGAGCTGATTCCGCAGGCGATACCGGTCGCCACGACCGCGCGAACCGTCGAGCGCGCCAGCGCGCCGACTTGGGAGGTGGTCGCGATGCCGGTCGCGAGCATCGTAAAGGCAGCCGAAGCGGTGGAAGCCGCTGAGCCGGCATCATCGCGCGCACCTGCACCGGTGCTGCCCGCGTCGCGGGCAGCCGACGAAAACACAACGTTCACCGTCGCGCCGCGGCCGGCAGCCGAGCGCGGCCACGTCTCGCAGGACACCGCGCGGCACGCGCCGTTGGCGACGGCGCGCACCGGCGGACACACGCCGTTCGGCTCCGGCGACGCAATCGCGCGGCGACCGAAACGGCGCCGCACCGTGCTGCGCTATGCGTCGGTGGCGATCGCCGCAGCCGCCATCGCCTATGCGGCCGCCCATCGGCATCGGGCCGCCACCGTCGCTGCGACGCCCGCAGCGGCGTCGCAGCCGGTCGGACACACAGCACGTGCGCCGGCGAAGGCGCCGCGCGGCGAGCGCCACGGTGCCGTGCGGCAGGCCGCGCATGAATCGCGCGCACCGGTGGCGTCGGCTTCGCCGAACGATACGGTCACTGCGGCGCACACGCGCGCTGACGAGACACGCGCGCCCGTTGCGGCCGTCGCCGCGATGGCCGCGCCGGCCACGTCGGCGATCACCTGTCCCGCAGGCGTCGACCGCCTCGGATGCAACGGCAGGACCGGCACGCTCGCCGCCCCCGAATGTCCGCCCGCGTTCCACGCGCAGGGCAACACCTGTGTTCGCGATCGGGAAAACTGATCGGGCGATACCGATTTCTGAAACGGGAATTTCGGGGCCGAGATTCGTCGGCACCTCGAACCACAAGCAGGATAGCTAAGGCCAAGCGGACAGAATTCCGTCCGCCTCCGAACGCGAGCGATTTCATCGCACCTCGATCATCCCAAGCATGCCCAACCACCGATAAGCCGGCCAGGTTCGAATGTTTCAGATATACGCAATTCGATCGGCATTGTTTTAATTTCGATTGGATTTTCCTCTTTTGCACACCTTGTCATCCGGCATTTCATTTCCTATAAATCACTGGTATCAAATCGATCGACAATAAAACAGCGATACCCGAGACCACCACACAGAAGGAAATCGAATCCTGGGCCTTCCATGAAGCCATGCTCCCGCATGTCCCGCCGTCGCGGACGTGAGCATCGGCGTCGTCCGCCGCCATGGTCGATCCGCTATTGCCGAGCCAGATCGGAGCACCACGAAATTCGCCGGAATCGCGGCCTTTGACGATGCCGGCGCGCATGCGTCCGCGGCGCATGCAGCTGTTCTCGAAGGCACGGGGAAGCATCCAACCTCTTCAAGGTGAAAAAATGAACCTCAATCCGATTGAAAACCAGCCGCACGGGACCTTTGCCGAATTCGCCAATACCGTCCCTGTTTCTGCCCGCGCCGTCGATACATTCAAAATGGCGCTCTATCACGATGGCGTGCAGTTGGGCTGGCTGGGGCAAAACAGCGGCGAATGGGCCATTCTGGTCGATTCCGCCGCGAAAGCGCTGACGCTCGAACAGTACCCTTATAACGGCGTGACGTATTACCGGATTCTCGGCACCAGCCGGTATATGTCGGTCAGCAACAATGCCTACGTCGGTTTTTATAACTGGATCGGCGCGCGCGGCTGGACGCGGCAAGGCTCGGTTTTGATTTCCGATTTCAATCACCAGAAACTCTCGGTCTATTCGAAGGACAACGCGTATTTATATGCGTGGGACGCGTACACCGTGCTCGATGTGAAGTTCGACGAGCAATAACGCAGAACGCTTCGTCCGTTTGCTCGAATTTCCGGCTTCAACCCAGCGCAGGAAGCAGGCGCCCGCCCGACGACACGGGCGGGACGCCCGCCGGGTTGCGCCGTTCACATTCATCTCACGATCAAGAAAGGCAACACCATGACCTTCAAGATTCTCAGTTGCGATGGTGGCGGTATCCGGGGATTGATCACTGCCCTGCTCATCCAGGATCTCGACCGGCGCAGCCAGATCATCGCGCGCGCCGACGGCTTTGCCGGCACCTCGACGGGCGGCCTGATCGCCCTCGGGCTTGCGAACGGCGTATCCATTTCCGAGATCGTCGACATCTACAGGACGAAGGGTTCGGTGATCTTTCAGGAAAACGACGCATGGCTCGCACAAAAGCAAGCCGTCGAACAGGGCACGGTCTTCGCCGGACCCGGCTTCTTCCAATGCCAGTATGTCAACACCGGGCTGCAGCAGATCGCCAGATCGCTGGTGGGCAACGGCAGGCTGGCCGATCTGTCGCGCTTCGTCGCAATCAACTCGGCACGCCTGTGGGATCCGTCAGTCAAGAGCTGGGCGCCGTGCACGCTGTCCAACGGAAACGGCAACACCTATCGCAATGTCAGCCTGTTCGATGCCGCTCTTGCCACGTCGGCTGCACCGACCTATTTCCCGCCGTACGAGATCGCCGGGCTCGGCTATTTCGCCGATGGCGGCGTGTTCGCCAACAATCCTTCTTTGTCGGCGATCGCCGAGGCGCTGGCCAGCCGTCGCGCAGGCAGTCTCGACGACATGCGCCTGCTGTCGCTCGGCACCGGAACCAGCCCGGCGGGCATTCCGCCGAGTGCGGTCGGCAACCCGTTGGACTGGGGCGTTTCGACATGGCTGTGGCCGGCCGAAAGCGGGAACGTACCGGCAGCCGCGCTGCTCGGGCTGACGATGGATACGACGGCGATGGTCGCCGCACAACAGGCCGGGCAGATCCTGAACGCCAACTACCAGCGCGGCAATTTCGTGCTCAGTCAATTCATCGGCCTCGACGACTGGCATAAGGCGCCGGAGCTGGAGAAGGAAACCCAGGCGTACATGCGCACGGCCGAGTGGCAGCGTGTTTGCCAATGGGTGGAGCAATTCTGGCGCTGACGATGGCGGCTCGATAGTCAGGCCTCGCCGCGATGCTTCCGGGGTTCGCAGAGATGTGGACTGAAACCGGGACGATCGGCGGCGGGCCTGCATCGGCATCTCGTTCGTCGCGAAGACCAGTCAGGCGACGCCGCGACGCAACATCGGCGCAAACACATCCTTCAGAATCCGCGCGGCCAATGAATCGGGTACTGCGTCCGGCATCGACATGCTGACGTGCCGCAGGCCATCCAAGATGCGCGATCACGACGAGCGCGTGATCAGTGGACGAAGCTGCTGTTTCATGGAATCGAGAAGCGGTGGCATGGATCAGCCGCAGCAAGCGAAGTCGAGGTGGAAGCACCGTCACTATTCGACATGAGGGCGTCCGTCGACATACCTCCGTCGACGAGACAAAAGCGACGCTCGTGCATGCGGCGTTCGGGCTGTTCTCGATCGCGCGCAGCGTCGGGCTGCTCGCCCGCTGCATCGAGCAGCTGCCCGAGAGTGCCAGCGCCACGCGGCGGCGCTCCACCGTTCGTCCTTTTTTATCGTTGGTGAAACCCGTCACGCTTCGCCGAGGCGGAATACCGCCACGGCGGCCTTCATCGATTGCGCCTGATGCTCCAGCGCATCCGCGGCGGCGGCGGCCTGCTCGACGAGCGCCGCATTCTGCTGCGTGACTTGATCCATCTGGCTCACGGCGATGCCCACCTGCTGTATGCCGGCGCTCTGCTCGCTCGTCGCCGACGTCATTTCTACCAAGATGGTCGCCACGTTGCGCACGGCGCCCACGATCTCCTCCATCGCCGCGCCCGCTTCGGCCGCGAGCGCGTTGCCGTTTTGCACCTCGTTCATCGAGGCGCCGATCAGTTCCTTGATCTCGCGCGCGGCGTTCGCGCTGCGCTGCGCGAGCGTTCGCACCTCGCCCGCGACCACCGCGAAGCCACGCCCCTGTTCGCCCGCACGCGCCGATTCGACGGCCGCGTTCAGCGCGAGAATGTTGGTCTGGAACGCGATGCTGTCGATCATGTTCGTGATCTCGGCGATCTTGAGCGCGCTTGCGCTGATGTCCTGCATGGTCCGGACCACGCGGCCGACCACGTCGCCTCCCCGGCGCGCGAGGTCCGCCGTGCCGCTCGCGAGCGCGCTCGCCTCGGTGGCGTTCGCCGCGTTCTGTCTGACCGTCGAGGTCAGTTCCTCCATGCTCGCGGCGGTTTCCTCGAGCGACGCCGATTGCTGCTCCGTGCGGCTCGACAGATCGAGATTGCCGGCGGCGATCTCGCGCGCGGCAGTGTGGATCGCGTCGCAGCTGTCTCGCACGCCGCTCACGGTGCGCGAGAGTCCGTCGAGCATGCGCCGCATGGCCGCGAAAAGCAGGCCGATTTCGTTGCGGCCCGCCTCCGGCACACGCACGGTCAAATCGTTCGACGCGATGCGGTCGAGCACCGCCACCGCTTCGCCGAGCGGGCGCGTCACGATGCGCGCGAGCGCGACGTGCGTGATGACCACCAGCGCAAGCGCCAGCCCGACGCCGACCACCACGAAGCCCACAATCCACTGGTAGCGCGCGTTGCCGTCGTTGAGCGCCTGTTCGGTGAGGGTGTTCGCGAGTGTCTGCAGCTTCTCGACGTTTTGCGAGTACACCATGCCCGCGCGGGTGACGTCGCGGTCATTGATGGTCACGTAGGCGGCAGTGTCGTTATTGCGCAGCGCGTCGGCCGCGCGCGCGAGCGGCGCGGCGAGCCCGTCCGACGACGCCACGAGCTGGCGCTTGAGCTCCGCATCCATGCCGTCGAACGCACTTGCGTCGCGATACGCGCGGGTTTCGCTCGCGGAGCGTTCCAAGGTGCGGTTCGCGCTCTGCAAGGCCGAATCGCGCGTCGCCGTGTCGTTACGCTCTTTCAGCGCGCTATAGGCGCGCACCAGCGCCGAACGCGTGCGGGTGCTGTCCTTGTAGGCGTCGTTGACGAGGATGGTTTGCCGCGCAATCTCGTGCAGGCGCTGCGCGTTCGCATTGGCCATCCGCAGCGACACGACGCCGGCGATGCCGCCAATCACGATCACCACCCCAAACATCGTCAGTGCCACGAGCAGACTGGCTCGTACCGTCATGTTGCGCATCTTGCTTTCCTGTCTCTGCTTGGTCATTGGCCGCTTGACGGCATGTCGTGGGACGTCCCGGGCATCGGGCCTGTACGTTCCGGGCATTTTTGGGCGGATTGTGAGTGTGTTACGTGGCGCCCGACGCATCGGTCGCGCATTTTAACGTATGACATCGTACTTTCAATACAGGATTTTTGCGCTGCGCCATAGGAAATTCGTGCCCTTTTAGGCAAACCAAAAGGGCACAAAAGACCCCAATACCCTCATATACTGCGTGGAATACACTAGTAACTCTGACGGCTTAGCCTCTGGCAGACACGGACGGGAGCGCTGGTGCATACCGCGATAATATCATCGTGTCATCGTATGACATAAATCCTGCCAATGGTATCGCCTCGTCGACAAGATCACAAGACCAGGACGGAGACAGCAGTGACCGACACCAATTTCGATACGCAACCGGGGCGGACGTCGACTTTTCACCTGAGCGCGAAGTGTGCGATCTTCTTTCGCCCCGGCCGACTACGCGAAGGACGGCCCCGTCGACTGCGGCGCCAACGGCGAGCTGTTCTACAGCCGCTGGCAGGCCAACGACTGCCTGAACTTCGCGCGCCGGTGTACGCCCGCAACGCCAGCCATATCCCGCTCACCGACGAAGGCAACACCTCGCGATCCTGAACGTGCACGCGATGCCGCCGTTTGCCCGCTCGGGCAACACGGCCACCTGCTCGTCGACCGACAAAGGCAACACGGGCGTCTACGATTGCGCTGGCGGGTGCACGCCGTCGCAGGCCTATACGACCCGAACAACGTCGCCCTGAAAACGGCCATCGTCGAGCAACTGCTGCGTGCCGGTCGATCAGTCGCCGGCGCAGTCGTTCAACCCGGATGCCCGTGAGGCCATGACCGGCATCCGAGGCATCATGGACAGACGTCAGAGGGGCTAGAAGGTGCCCGGACTGAACTGGGCATGCCGATTTATCAGAAACGAAAAAGCCGACCCACTGGGTCGGCTTTTTCGCGTCGAATCGCGGTCGATTGCCACCGCGAACCAAACCTTCAAACGTACAGCCAATTTCCGATAAAGCTGAAGCGAAACGTGTCCAGGTGGACAACTTGTGCTCAACGGCACAACGCAACGCATCGACCGGAAAGGAAATCTGGTGGGCCCCCCGGGAGTCGAACCCGGCACCAACGAATTATGAGTTCGCTGCTCTAACCAAGCATGAGCTAGGGGCCCCGATGTGAAACCAGGCGTGCGGCGCGCAGTTGCGGCGACGACGCCGGGCCGGCATTGTAACAACAAAGCGGCGGGGAGAGGACAAACGCCACCGGCATCGCGTGGATGCCGGCGGCGTTCGCAAGTGAAACGCTGGCGATCAGTTCCCTTCGAGGAACGACTTCAGCTTGTCGGAACGGCTCGGATGACGCAGCTTGCGCAGCGCCTTGGCTTCGATCTGACGGATCCGCTCACGCGTGACGTCGAACTGCTTGCCGACTTCCTCGAGCGTATGGTCGGTGCTCATCTCGATGCCGAAGCGCATCCGCAGCACCTTCGCCTCGCGCGGCGTCAGCGAATCGAGCACGTCCTTCACGACGTCGCGCATGCTGGCATGCAGCGCGGCGTCCGCCGGCGCGACCGTGTTGTTGTCCTCGATGAAGTCGCCGAGGTGGGAATCGTCGTCGTCGCCGATCGGCGTTTCCATCGAGATCGGCTCCTTCGCGATCTTCATGATCTTGCGGATCTTGTCTTCCGGCATCTCCATCTTTTCGGCGAGCGTTGCCGGATCCGGCTCGAGACCGGTTTCCTGCAGGATCTGCCGCGAGATGCGGTTCATCTTGTTGATCGTCTCGATCATGTGAACCGGAATACGGATCGTGCGCGCCTGGTCCGCGATCGAGCGCGTGATGGCCTGACGGATCCACCACGTCGCATAGGTCGAGAACTTGTAGCCACGACGGTATTCGAACTTGTCCACCGCCTTCATCAGGCCGATGTTGCCTTCCTGGATCAGATCGAGGAACTGCAGGCCACGGTTCGTGTACTTCTTCGCGATCGAGATCACGAGACGCAGGTTCGCCTCGGTCATTTCGCGCTTCGCCTGGCGTGCCTTCAGTTCGCCGGCCGCCATCTGACGGTTGGTTTCCTTCAGGTCCTTCAGCGGCAGCACGACGCGCGCCTGCAGGTCGAGCAGACGCTGCTGCTGTTCGCGGATCGCCGGGATGTTGCGCGACAGCACCGCGCTGTACGAATGACCTTCGGCCGCGATCTTCTCGGCCCAGTCGAGATCCGTCTCGCTGCCGGGGAAGCGCGCGATGAATTCCGAGCGCGGCATCCCGCACTTGTCGACGACGATGTGCAGGATCTGACGCTCGACCTGACGCACTTCGTCCACTTGCGCACGCAACGTGTCGCACAGACGCTCGACGGTACGCGCGGTGAAGCGGATCGTCATCAGCTCGGTCTGGATCGTTTCCTGCGCCTTCAGGTAGGACTTCGACTTGTAGCCTTCCTTTTCGAACGCACGGCGCATCTTGTCGAACCACTCGCTGATCTGCGAGAACTTCTCGAGCGACGCGCGCTTCAAGGCTTCGAGCTGGGCGGCGTTGGCGGTTGCCTGAGCGGCGCCGTCATCGTCCTCCTCTTCCTCTTCTTCCTCTTCCTCTTCGGCTTCTTCGTCCTCGTTCTCGATCGCTTCCGCTTCCTTCGCGGAGAAACCGTCGGTATCGGCGGCGTCTGCGGCGTTCGGATCGAGCAGGCCGTCGACGAGCTCGTCGACGCGGATCTCTTCGTTCGCGACGCGCTCGGCCATCGCGAGGATGTCGGCGATCGTCGTCGGGCACGCGGAAATCGCCATCACCATGTGGCGCAGGCCGTCCTCGATCCGCTTCGCGATCTCGATTTCGCCTTCACGCGTGAGCAGCTCGACCGTGCCCATCTCGCGCATGTACATCCGGACCGGATCGGTCGTGCGACCGAATTCCGAATCGACCGTCGACAGCGCGACTTCCGCTTCTTCCTCGACTTCGTCGTCCGACGACGCGGCCGGCGCGTTGTCGTTCAGGAGCAGCGTTTCCGCGTCCGGCGCCTGCTCGTAAACCGCCACGCCCATGTCGTTGAACGTGCCGATGATCCCTTCCAGGGCTTCCGTCTCGGTGAAGTTGTCCGGCAGGTGGTCGTTGATTTCGGCATACGTGAGGAAGCCGCGCTCCTTGCCGAGCTTGATCAGCGCGCGCAGCTTCACGCGGCGCTCTTCGAGCTCCTCGGCCGTGCCGGGCGTGCTCGTCGCGAACGCTTCCTTCAGCAGCGCCTTTTCCTTGGCGCGACGGTCGCGCACCTTGGATTTGCCCGGAGCCGCGGCCGCCGCTGCTGCTGCGGGCTGCTGCTCGTCGCTCTGATTTGCGTCGTCATCGACGGATACTTCGTTCAGCTTTTTGGTCATGGAGTTCGCCGTACCGGCTATATCGACTCGCGGCTGCTGGACGACAGCCGGTTGAACCGTGGGTGCATGAGTAGTACGTACTGCCGTTTCGTCCGCGGCGGCAGTCGTGTCCCTTGCGCTTTTCGCACTTGCCCGCTTCGCCGCCGGCTTGGCCGGCCCGGAGTCGGGTCTCGCGGCAGCTCGTGATCCGGCTGCCGGCGCCGGCGCAGCCTGAGCAGTGCCGGCCGCGGTTTTCTTTCCTGCAGGGGCCGACGTGGCCGAAGACGTTGCCCTGGTGGAAGAAGCAGACTTGGCCGCTGTGACCTTTTTGGTCGGCTCCGTCGAGCCCTTGCCCGTTGCTTTCTTTCCGCCTGTCGTCTTTGCCATCGCGATTCTCGCCTCTGCTTGGAAAACAAACCGCTGGAAACCTTATATTATAGCACGCTGGGTAGCCCTCTCCTGACGCCCCGGCCGCCTACAGCCCGAGCCGACGTTTCATGTCGGTTCGCTGCTGGTTCAATTCCGTCAACTCGGTCAGCTCCTCGGGCGTGAACGTCGATTGCCGCGCCAGCCGGTCGAGCCGGTCGCAGCAGGCGTCGTAGCGCATCTTCAGCACGGCCGCCTGCAATTCCTCCCCGGCGATCCGCTCCTGTTCGCGCTGTCGCTCGAACACCGTCTCGTCCTCCGGATTCTGTAACAGCAGATCGCGGACGTTTTCATCATAGTCCAGAATTTCGCGGAAGATTTCGTCGTAAGTCGCGCTGTTCGACGAGGCTCGCAGCACATCGGACAGCAGCCGGAACTCCGCGCCGTCGCCCAGCGCGCGTGCGTGCTCGGCCACTTCGGCGAACAGCTCGCCGATCCGCGGCAGCGCCCGCAGGGTCGCAAGCTGCTCGTCGTCGAGCGCGGTCGCGATCCGCGGGTACATCACCAGCGTACGCAACGCACGCTTTTCGCTGTCGGTCACGCGCCGCCGCTCGCTGCGCGCGGGCGCCTGGCGCGGCGCCGCCGCGATGCGCGCGTCGACCTCCGACAGCGCCGCGACTTCCTCGAACGGGATGTGCAGGCGGTCAGCGAACATGTGCATGATCTGCGCGCGCAACGCGTTGGCCGGCAGCGCCTGCAGCAACGGCTTTGCGTCGAACAGCGCCTTCGCGCGGCCTTCCGGCTGGTCGAGCGCCTTGCCGGCGATCGCTTCGTTCAACAGAAATTGCGACAGCGGCATCGCACGCTCGACCTGCTCCGAGAATGCATCGGCGCCGAATTCGCGCACATAGCTGTCCGGATCGTGCTCGGGCGGGAGGAACAGGAAGCGGATCGTCCGGTTGTCGGCCGCATGCGGCAGGCACGCTTCGAGCGCGCGGCGCGCGGCGCGCCGGCCGGCCGAATCGCCGTCGAAGCTGAAGATCACCGTATCGGTCTGGCGCAGCAGCTTCTGCACGTGGATCGGCGTGCAGGCCGTGCCGAGCGTCGCGACCGCGTTCGGAAAACCGAGCTGCGCGAGCGCGACGACGTCCATGTAGCCTTCGACGACGAGCACGTACTTGCGCTCGCGGATCGCGAGGCGCGCCTCGAACAGCCCGTACAGTTCGCTGCCCTTGTTGAACAGCGGCGTTTCGGGCGAGTTCAGGTACTTCGGCTCGCCGCTGCCGAGCACGCGCCCGCCGAAGCCGATCACCTGCCCCTTCACGTTGCGGATCGGGAACATGATGCGCTCGCGGAACCGGTCGTAGCGTCGCGCGGCGCCTTGCGCGTCGGTCTTTTCGCTGACGATCACGAGCCCCGATTCGACGAGCGAGTCGTCGCGGTAGTCGGGGAACGCGCTTTCGAGGTTCTGCCAGCCGTCCGGCGCATAGCCGAGGCCGAAGCGGGCGGCGATCTCGCCGGTCAGGCCCCGGTTCTTCAGATACTGGATCGCGACGGTCGCACCGCGCAACTGCTTGCGGTAGTAGTCGCACGCGACGGACATCACGTCGGACAGCGCGGTCGCGACCGATTTCGACACCGGCGCCGGATAGTCGCCACCGCCGCCGCCCGCACCGCCGCGCATCGACGGCTCGTGCGGCACGGTCAGCCCGACCGACTGCGCGAGCTCCTGCACGGCTTCCGGGAAGGTCAGCCCCGCGTGCTCCATCAGAAAGCCGATCGCGGTGCCGTGCGCGCCGCAGCCGAAGCAGTGATAGAACTGCTTGGTCGGGCTGACGGTGAACGACGGGCTCTTCTCGTTGTGGAACGGGCACAAGCCCATGAAGTTCGCGCCGCCCTTCTTGAGCTGCACGTAACGCCCCACCACGTCGACGATATCGACGCGGTTCAGCAAGTCCTGCAGGAACGAATGCGGAATCACCGTGGGATCGAGCGAGAAAGGGCCATACGACGCCCGGCGCGCGCGTGGCGACGCGCGCGCCGGGATGTGGGTGTCAGCTGGACAGCGCGGCCTTGACCAGGGCGGAAACGGCCGTCATGTCGGCACGGCCGGCGAGCTTGCCCTTCAGCACGCCCATCACCTTGCCCATGTCCTGCGGGCCGGCTGCGCCCGTGGCGGCGACGGCGGCCTGCACTTCGGCGGCCACCTCGGCGTCCGACAGCTGCGCGGGCATGTACGCGCCCAGCACGTCGAGCTCGGCTTGTTCCTTCGCGACGAGATCGTCGCGGCCGGCGGCCTGGAACTGGCTGATCGAGTCCTTGCGCTGCTTGATCATCTTGTCGATCACCGCGGTGATGCCCGCGTCGTCGAGCGTCACCCGATCGTCGACTTCGCGCTGCTTGATCGCGGCCATCAGCAGGCGAATCGTCGCGAGACGCTCGCTGTCCTTGGCGCGCATCGCGGTCTTCATGTCTTCGCTGATCTGCTCTTTCAAACTCATCTTGCACCCGGGATGAAAACGTGACTTCGACGCCCGCAACCGGGCGTCAACACAAAAACCCGCTTGGGAACATGTCTCAAGCGGGTTGCTCGAATCCTGCATCGGCGACTCGCGACCCCGGACCGGGGCCGAGCGTGCGAAGCTCGCCGGTGCGCCGCTCAGCGAACCGCGCGGCGCTCAATCGTTCAGTACAGCTTCTTCGGCAGCGTCTGGCTGCGGATGCGCTTGTAGTGGCGCTTCACCGCTGCAGCCTTCTTACGCTTGCGCTCCGCCGTCGGCTTTTCGTAAAACTCCCGCGCACGAAGCTCGGTCAGCAGACCGTTCTTCTCGATCGTGCGCTTGAAGCGGCGCATGGCGACTTCGAACGGCTCGTTTTCTTTAACGCGAATGATCGTCATGATCCGACACGAATAAAGGTTTGCAGGGAAGATTCACGAGTATAGCAGAGCGACCTCGCGAGGGATAAGGGCCGGGCCCCGCCGCGCGCGGCGCTGCGCCGCACGTCACGCGGCGCGACTGAACTCCGCCGCGGCTTGCCCCGCGGCCGTCCCCGACGCCCATGCCCACTGAAAGTTGTAGCCGCCGAGCCAGCCCGTCACGTCGACGACCTCGCCGATGAAGAACAGCCCGGGCACCCGCGCGCTCATCATCGTCGCCGACGACAGCTCGCGCGTATCGACGCCGCCCTTCGTCACCTCCGCCTTCTTGTAGCCTTCGGTGCCGTTGGGCGTCAGCGTCCAGCCGGCCAGCGCGTCGCCGATCTGGCGCAGCGTCCGGTCGGGCAAGTCGGCGAGCCGCGCATCGGCCGCCACGCGATGCGTGTCGAGCCACACGTGCGCGAGGCGCGACGGCACCCAGTCGGCGAGCAGCGAGCCGATCTGACGCTTCGACGTACGCTTCGCGTCGAGCAGCTCCGCGACGGCGTCGCGCTGCGGAAGCAGGTCGATGCGGATCGGATCGCCGGGCTGCCAGTAGCTCGAGATCTGCAGGATACCGGGGCCGGACAGGCCGCGATGCGTCAGCAGCAGGTCTTCGACGAATTCGCCGCCGCGCTTCTTGTCGCCGGTCGACACGCGCACCTCGAGCGACACACCGGACAGCGCCGCGAACGGCTCCCAATCCTGCGATGCGAACGTCATCGGCACGAGGGCCGGCCGCGTGTCGATCAGCTTGTGGCCGAACTGCTTCGCGAGCCGGTAGCCGAAATCGGTCGCGCCGATCTTCGGGATCGACAGGCCGCCGGTCGCGACGATCAACGCCCTGGCGCGGATCGCCCCCGCCTGCTGCGTGTCGAGCGTGAAACCGTCGTCCGGCGCGTGGCGCACGGCGTCGACGACCACGGGCCGGCGCCACGCGATGCCGCCGGCGTCGCATTCGTGCTTGAGCACGTCGATGATTGCGTCGCTGCCGTGATCGCAGAACAGCTGCCCTTTGTGCTTCTCGTGCCAGCTCACTTGATGGCGCTTGAGCAGGCCGACGAAGTCGCGCGGCGTGTAGCGCGCCAGCGCCGAGCGCGCGAAATGCGGATTCGACGACAGGTAGTTGTCGGGCCCCGCGTAGAGATTCGTGAAGTTGCAGCGGCCGCCGCCCGAGATGCGGATTTTCTCGGCGAGACGCGGCGCGTGATCGACCAGCACGACGCGGCGGCCAAGCTGCCCGGCCACCGCGGCGCTCATCATCCCGGCGGCGCCCGCGCCGATCACGGCGATATCGTAAGTTTCCATGGCGCGGATTGTACCTGTCCGACCTCGCACCCGGGCCGCCGGAGCCGGCGCGCAGCCTTCGCCTGCTATAATTTCGGGTTACGTTTACCTCCCGCTGCGCGCCGCTACGGCACGCGCCTTCCCGACCCATGCTCGTTCTCGGCATCGAAAGCTCCTGCGACGAAACCGGCCTCGCGCTCTACGACACGCAGCGCGGCCTGCTCGCACACGCGCTCCATTCGCAGATCGCGATGCACCGCGAATACGGCGGCGTCGTGCCCGAGCTCGCATCGCGCGACCACATTCGCCGCGCGCTGCCGCTGCTCGACGAAGTGATGGCCCAGAGCGGCACGCATCGCGACGACATCGACGCGATCGCATTCACGCAAGGGCCGGGCCTCGCCGGCGCGCTGCTGGTCGGCGCGAGCATCGCGAACGCGCTCGCGCTCGCATGGAACAAGCCGACGATCGGCATCCATCATCTCGAAGGCCATCTGCTGTCGCCGCTGCTCGTCGACGCCCCGCCGCCGTTCCCGTTCATCGCGCTGCTGGTGTCGGGCGGCCACACGCAACTGATGCGCGTGACCGACGTCGGCGTGTATGAAACGCTCGGCGAGACGCTCGACGACGCGGCCGGCGAAGCGTTCGACAAGACGGCGAAGCTGATCGGCCTCGGCTATCCGGGCGGCCCGGAAGTATCGCGGCTCGCGGAAACCGGCACGCCCGGCGCGGTCGTGCTGCCGCGCCCGATGCTGCATTCGGGCGACCTCGATTTCAGCTTCAGCGGCCTGAAGACGGCCGTGCTCACGCAGATGAAGAAATTCGAATCGGCGAAGCTGGAAGGCGACGCGCTCGAACGCGCGAAGGCGGACCTCGCACGCGGCTTCGTCGACGCGGCGGTCGACGTGCTCGTCGCAAAGTCGCTCGCCGCGCTGAAGCAGACGAAGCTCAAGCGACTGGTGGTGGCCGGCGGCGTCGGGGCGAACCGCCAGTTGCGCGCGGCGCTGTCGGCTGCGGCCGCGAAGCGCGGCTTCGACGTGCACTACCCCGACCTCGCGCTGTGCACCGACAACGGCGCGATGATCGCGCTGGCCGGCGCGCTGCGGCTCGGCCGCTGGCCGGAGCAGGCGAACACCGACTATGCGTTCACGGTGAAACCGCGCTGGGATCTCGCATCGCTCGCACGCTGACGCGCGCACCGCGCCGATAGACGCCGCAAAACAAACAGGCTGCCCGATCGCGAGCAGCCTGTTTTCATTTCAGCGCCGATACGAACCGGCGAACCGATACCGACAACCCGGCGTTACGCCGCGAGCCGCTTGTCGCGCTCGATCAGCGCATACGCGCTGTGATTGTGGATCGATTCGAAGTTCTCGGCTTCGAGCACGTAGGCGATCACGCGCTCGTCCGCATCGAGACGCTGCGCAACGTCGCGCACCAGATCCTCGACGAACTTCGGATTCTCGTATGCGCGCTCCGTGACGAACTTCTCGTCCGGACGCTTCAGCAAACCCCACAGCTCGCACGACGCCTCTTCCTCCGCGATGCGGATCAGCGCCTCGACCGGCAGGTCGCCCGCGAGTTCGGCATCGATCGTCACGTGCGAGCGCTGGTTGTGCGCACCGTACTGCGAGATCTTCTTCGAGCACGGGCACAGGCTCGTCACCGGCACCAGCACCTTCAGAAACACGCGCGTGTGGCCGTCGCGGCTTTCGCCCGCGAGCGTGACTTCATAGTCGAGCAGGCTCTGCACGCCCGACACCGGCGCCGTCTTGTTCACGAAGTACGGAAACGTCACTTCGATGCGGCCGGCCTGCGCCTCCAGCTTCTCCAGCATCGACGCGAGCATCGCGCGAAAACGCTCGACCGTCAGCGGCGCACGGTTCTCTTCGAGCAGCGCGACGAAGCGCGACATGTGCGTACCCTTCTGATCGGCCGGCAGGCGAACGTCGAGGTTCCAGACACCGACGCTCGGCTGCACGTCGCCGCTCTCGGTGCAGACCGTCAACGGATGCCGGACCGCCTTCACGCCCACGCGCTGAATCGGAATCTGACGGGTATCGACCGTGCTCTGCACGTCGGGCATCACGAAGGCGGGGTTCATCTGGTTCATCTTGTTCAATCCTTGTTGTCCGCGCGTCCGACGACGCGCACGCCGCGTCATGCGGCAGCACAAAAGCAACATGGGCCCGCAGGCCCATGTTTGTCGCATCAGTGAAGACCGGTTGCGCCAGTTTATGCGACGCGCTTCGCCTCGCCGGCGAGATCGGCTACCGGGCTGAGGAAGCGTTCGCGAATCGACTTCGCGATGCCCGCGCTGTCGAGGCCGCATTGCGACAGCAGCTTCGCGGGGTCGCCGTGATCGATGAACTGGTCAGGGAGGCCCAATTGTAGTACGGGTCGGATAACCCCACTCTCCATCAGGGCTTCGACGCACGCGGAACCTGCGCCACCCATCAGGCAGCCTTCCTCGACCGTGACGAGATAGTCGTGCGTCTCGGCGAGCTCACGCACGAGCGCCGCGTCGATCGGCTTCACGAAGCGCATGTTCGCGACCGTTGCGTCGAGCTCGTCGGCCGCCGCGAGCGACGGCGCGACCATCGTGCCGAACGCGAGGATCGCGACGCGCTTGCCTTCCGGCTGCGACGAACGGCGGCGCACTTCGCCCTTGCCGATCGGAAGCGCGGTGAACTCCTTGACCGTCGCCACGCCGGTGCCCGAGCCGCGCGGATAGCGCACGGCGGTCGGGTTCGGCTGCTGAAGCGCCGTGTGCAGCATCTGCCGGCATTCGTTCTCGTCGGACGCGGCCATGATCGTCATGTTCGGGATGCAGCGCATGAACGCGAGATCGTATGCACCCGCGTGCGTCGCACCGTCGGCGCCGACGAGGCCCGCGCGGTCGATCGCGAACACGACCGGCAGGTTCTGCAGCGCGACGTCGTGGATCAGCTGGTCGTACGCACGCTGCAGGAACGTCGAGTAGATCGCGACGACCGGCTTGAGCCCTTCGGTCGCGAGCCCGCCAGCGAACGTCACCGCGTGCTGCTCGGCGATGCCGACGTCGTAGTAGCGATCCTTGAAGCGCTTCTCGAACTCGACCATGCCGGAGCCTTCGCGCATGGCCGGCGTGATGCCGACGACGCGTGAATCGCGCTCGGCTTCGTCGCACAGCCATTCGCCGAACACCTGCGTGTAGGTCTTCTTCGCCGGCGTGGCGGACGGCTTGATGCCTTCGGCCGGATTGAACTTGCCGGGGCCGTGGTAGAGCACCGGATCGGCTTCGGCGAGCTTGTAGCCCTGGCCTTTCTTCGTGACCACGTGCAGGAACTGCGGACCGCGCAGCTCGCGGATGTTCTGCAGCGTCGGGATCAGCGAATCGAGATCGTGACCGTCGATCGGGCCGATGTAGTTGAAGCCGAATTCCTCGAACAACGTGGCCGGCACGACCATGCCCTTCGCGTGCTCCTCGAGCTTGCGCGCAAGCTCGAGCACCGGCGGCGCCACGCTCAGCACGCGCTCGACGCCCGCGCGCGCGGCCGCGTAGAAGCGGCCCGACATCAGACGTGCGAGATGGCGGTTCAGCGCGCCGACCGGCGGCGAAATCGACATGTCGTTGTCGTTGAGGATCACGAGCAGCTTCGCATCCTCCGACACGCCCGCGTTGTTCATCGCCTCGAACGCCATGCCGGCCGTCATCGCGCCGTCGCCGATCACCGCGATCGAGAAGCGGTCGTCGCCGTTCAGCTGGCTGCCGATCGCCATCCCGAGCGCCGCCGAGATCGACGTGCTCGAATGCGCGGTGCCGAACGTGTCGTATTCGGACTCGCTGCGGCGCGGGAAGCCCGAGATGCCGTCGTACTGGCGCAGCGTGTGCATCTGGTCGCGGCGGCCGGTCAGGATCTTGTGCGGGTAGGTCTGATGACCCACGTCCCAGACGATCCGGTCGTTCGGCGTGTTGAACACGTAGTGCAACGCGATCGTCAGCTCGACCGTCCCGAGGTTGGACGACAGATGGCCGCCCGTCTTCGACACGCTGTCGAGCACGAACGCGCGCAGTTCATCCGCGAGCGGTTGCAGTTGGCGACGATCGAGGCGGCGCAGATCCGCCGGGTCGTCGATGGTTTTCAGCAAGTCGTACATCGTCGTTCCATTGTAGGAAATCAAACGCGCCCGCATTCTATTGCACGCACCGTAGCGTGTGCGCAGCGGCGGGCTTCGCGTCAGCTGACCCGGTTCACCACCAGGTCGGCAAGTTCGGCGAGACGCTGTGCGCGCGCGCCGAACGGTTTCAGCGCATCGTGCGCTTCAGCGCGCAGCTGCGCTGCGAGCTCACGCGATGCGTCGAGGCCGAGGATCGATACGTAGGTCGGCTTGTCGTTCGCTGCATCCTTGCCAGCCGTCTTGCCGAGCGTCGCCGAATCGGTCGTGACGTCGAGAATGTCGTCGACGACCTGGAACGCCAGGCCCACGGCCCCCGCGTACACATCGAGTGCGGCCATCGCATCCGCCGACGGCGTCTCGCCTGCCAGCGCGCCCATCCGCACAGCGGCGCGCAACAGCGCGCCGGTCTTCATCCGGTGCATCGTCTCGAGCTGCTCGCGCGTCAGCTTCAGGCCGACGCTCGCCAGATCGATCGCCTGCCCGCCGGCCATGCCGATCGAGCCGCTCGCGAGCGCCAGCTCGCGCACCAGCGCGGCCTGCTGCACGGGCGACAGCGCGTCGGCATCCGTCAGCGCGACGAATGCCTGCGACTGCAGCGCATCGCCGACCAGCAGCGCCGTCGGCTCGTCGTACTGCACGTGCACGGTCGGCTTGCCGCGACGCAGCGCGTCGTCGTCCATGCACGGCATGTCGTCGTGCACCAGCGAGTAGACGTGGATCATCTCCAGCGCCGCCGCCGCCGCGTTGCGCGCCGCTTCGGTCGCGCCCGTCAACTCACCCGCTGCATGGCACAGCAGCGGGCGAACGCGTTTGCCCCCACCGAGGACCGCGTAGCGCATCGCCTCGTGGAGTTGCGTGGGCACCACGTTGTCGGCCGGCAAATAGTGGCCGAGTGCGTCCTCGACACGGTCAAGTACGGACCGCATCCATTGTTCGAATGTCATAGATCGTCGTCGTCGCCGTCCGTGGCGGCCGTTCCGGAGGAAAGCGGCTTCAGCGTCGCGCCGTCGAGCACGCGGACCTGTTGCTCCACTTTCTCGAGCTGCTGTTGGCAAAACGCAACGAGGGCCGCGCCGCGGCGATACGCGGCAAGCGAATCCTCGAGGCTCAACGCGCCGCCTTCCATCCGGGCAACCAGCGATTCGAGTTCCGCCAGCGCCGTTTCGTACTTGTCCGGCAACGGTTCGGTGCCGTTACCGGCCGCGGTGTCGCCGGGGGATGCGGTTTTCGCCATGGACGAGGGTGTCAAATTGCAAAACAAGTCGGACATTCTACGGCAAAAGAGAAATTTCCGACCTGCCGACGTGGGTACCCGGCCCCACATGCGACCCCGTATCGGGCGCCGACCATGCGCGGGCCCATCGACGCCCGACAAAAAATTGACACAAATCAGGCACTTAATCCTGGCCTTACGAGGGGATCCGGGTATAATTCCCCGTTTCCCTAAATCGATTTTTCGATGGTTGGGTTGTTCACTGCTTTCACGCTATCACCGGGAGTGGGAATGTCCAATCTGAGCGATGCGCTTCAGTTGAAGTCGGCTCATAGCCAGCTTCCAGTCACTGCTTACTTCGATGAGGCGCTGCTTGAGCGCGAGATCGAAACCCTCTTCAAGAAAGGACCTCGTTACATCGGGCACGAGTTGATGGTGCCCGAAGCGGGGGATTATTTCGCGCTGCCGTCCGAACAGGAAGGCCGCGTGCTGGTACGCAATCAGGCGAACCAGGTCGAGTTGCTGTCGAACGTCTGCCGTCACCGTCAGGCGATCATGCTCAATGGGCGCGGCCGCACCCAGAACATCGTATGCCCGCTGCATCGCTGGACTTACGACCTGGACGGCCAGCTGCTCGGCGCGCCGCACTTCCCCGACAAGCCGTGCCTGAATCTCGGCAAGAGCCCGCTGCAGAACTGGCAGGGGCTGCTGTTCGAGGCCGAAGGCCGCAACGTCGCGCGCGATCTCGCGAATCTCGGCACGAAACATCATTTCGACTTCGCCGAATATCAGTTCGATCACGTCGAAGTGCACGAGTGCGATTACAACTGGAAGACGTTCATCGAGGTCTACCTCGAGGACTACCACGTCGTCCCGTTCCACCCGGGCCTCGGCAGCTTCGTGTCGTGCGACGATCTCAAATGGGAGTTCGGCGAATGGTACAGCGTGCAGACGGTCGGCGTGCACAACGCGCTCGCGAAGCCGGGCAGCGCGACTTACCAGAAGTGGCACGAGCAGGTGCTCAAGTTCCGCAACGGCGTACCGCCTGAGTTCGGGGCGATCTGGATGGTCTATTACCCGGGCCTGATGATCGAGTGGTATCCGCACGTGCTCGTGGTGTCGTGGCTGATTCCGCGCGGCCCGCAGAAGACGACCAACATCGTCGAGTTCTATTACCCCGAGGAAATCGCACTGTTCGAGCGCGAATTCGTCGAGGCGGAGCGCGCCGCATATATGGAGACGGCCGTCGAGGACGATGAAATCGCCATGCGGATGGACGCAGGCCGTCGTGCGCTGATGGCGCGCGGCGAATCGCAGGTCGGCCCGTATCAGAGCCCGATGGAAGACGGCATGCAGCACTTCCACGAGTTCCTGCGCCGCCATCTCGGCGATCTCTGATCGCCCACGCGACGGCCAGCCGCGCAACGCATCCGGCATCATGAAAAGACGGGCTTCGGCCCGTCTTTTTTTGTTTAGACTTCGGGTATCGGGCCGTTCGCACTCCAGGGAGCCGTCATGCCACACACTCACTACACCACGCTCATCTCCGCCGCCAATCTCGCCGAGCGGCTGGCCGCGGCACCGGGCAGCGTCGCCGTGTTCGACTGCCGCTTCGATCTCGCCGATCCGGCAGCGGGCGAAGCCGCTTACGCAGCCGGCCATATTCCCGGCGCACAGTATCTGCACCTCGATCGCGACCTGTCCGGGCGCAAGACCGGCACCAACGGCCGCCATCCGCTGCCGAGCCGCGACGCACTGGCCTCGCTGATGGCCAGCCGCGGCGTCAAGCAGGGCCAGCAGGTGGTTGCGTATGACGCGCACGGCGGCGCCTATGCGGCGCGCCTGTGGTGGTTGCTGCGCTGGCTCGGGCACGACTCCGTGGCGGTGCTCGACGGCGGTCTGCAGGCATGGGAGGCGTCCGGCCAGCCGCTGACGACGGACGTGCAGCATCCGGCTGCCGGCGACTTCCGCGCGGCCGCGCCGCTCGAGTCGACCGTCGATGCTGCGGCCGTGCTCGCGAACATCGCGTCGGGCGCGCGGATCGTGATCGACGCTCGGGCACCGGACCGCTATCGCGGCGAAAACGAAACGATCGATCGTGTCGGCGGCCATATTCCCGGCGCGCGCAACCGCTTCTTCAAGGACAATCTCTCGACCGACGGCCGCTTCAAGACGGGCCACGAGCTGCGCGAGACGTTCACCGCCCTGCTGGCCGGCGTCCAGCCGAACAGCGTGATCCTGCAATGCGGGTCGGGCGTGACCGCATGCCACAACGCGCTCGCGCTCGAAATCGCGGGGCTGCACGGCGCGTCGCTGTATCCGGGCTCGTGGAGCGAATGGAGCGCCGATCCGGCGCGGCCGATCGCGACCGGCCCCACGCCGTAAGCGCCGACACGGCACGACGAACGGGCGGCTCCCGACGCCGCCCGTTCGCTTACATCACGCCGTACTTCTGGAACCACTCGATCGCGCGTTTCCACCCGTCTTCGGCGTCGGCCTTCACGTAGCTCGGCCGGTAATCGGCGAAGAACGCGTGGCCGGCATCCGGATACACGACGATCTCCGACTGGCGCGCGCGCTTCGAATCGCTCGTCTGGATCGCATTACGCATGTCGGCGAGCGACGCCTGCGTGATGTTGGCGTCCTTCTCGCCATAGAGGCCGAGCACCGGCACCTTCAGCAACGACGCATGATCGACCGGATTGAACGGCGTCATCTCGTCGGTCTTGCCCTCGACGAAGCCGTACCACGCCACCGCCGCGAGCACGTGCGGGTTGTGCTCCGCATAGAGCCACGCCTGGCGGCCGCCCCAGCAGAACCCCGTCACGCCGAGCCGCGCCGGATCGCCGCCGTTCCTGCCGGCCCACGCGACGGTCGCATCGAGATCCTCGGTCACCTGCCGGTCGGGCACCTTGCTGATGATGTGCTCGTAGAGATCCTTCATCGTCGGATACTTCGCCGCATTGCCCTGCCGCGCGAACAGGTCGGGCGCGATCGCGAGATAGCCGAGCTTCGCAAAGCGCCGGCACACATCGGCGATATGCGCATGCACGCCGAAGATCTCGTGGATCACGATGACGATCGGCAGATTCGTCTTGTCGACCGGCTGCGCGCGATACGCGGGGATGCTCGCATCGCCGGAACGGATTTCGATCGTGTCGACGTCGAGCCCCGCGCTGTCGGTCGTGATCGTCTGCGCCGACACGGGCAGCACGGCCGCCGCGAAGGCGCTGCCGAGCGCGGCCTGCATGAACTTGCGGCGCGAGAACGGAACGTGGGGGACCAAGCTGTCGACTTCGGGTTTCAACATGAATGCACTCCTCGATTGGGCACCGCCGTCATGGCCGCGAACGGAACCGGACGGAGCGTCGCGCCGTCGAACGACGCGGATGTCGCGGCGGCTGGCACACCGCCGCAACCGGAAACCCGCACAAGATGCCCAATAATCCGTTGTCGCGTCAACTGTCGGAGATGTAAGACTCGATTACCGACGTGGCTGTCCCGCTCGTCGGCGGGCGCGCGACCCACCGCGTCGCGCGAATGAAACGGCGTGTCGTCATGCGTGCGCGGCTGGTCGGACGCGGACCTCGCAGCGCGGCAATCGCACGTGCCGCGGGCATCGACGCAGCCGGTCACGCGCTGCCCGCTCGATGCCCGCATCCACCGCGCGCGACTAGTGCAGCTTCACACGCGGCAGCGTCGTCCGCCGCAGCCAGTGCGCGACCGTATCGAGCACCATGCGCGGATAGCCGTGCAGCGCCGCGACGTGCAGCCGGTACAACGACATGTACATGAACCGCGCGAACAACCCTTCGATCAGCATGTTGCCGCCGATCAACCCGCCCATCAGGTTGCCGACCGCGCTGAAGTGGCCGAGCGACACGAGCGAACCGAAATCGCGATACGTGAACTCGGGCAGCGGCCGGCCGTCGAGCCGGCATCCGATCGCCTTCAGCAGGAAGCTCGCCTGCTGATGCGCGGCCTGCGCGCGCGGCGGCACGTTGCGTTCGTGGCCGGGCCATGCGCATGCCGCGCAGTCGCCGAGTGCGAACACGTTGTCGTCGATGACGGTCTGCAGCGTACGGCGCACGTCGAGCTGGCCGAGCTTGTTGACCTGCAGGCCGTCCAGCTGCCCGAGCACGGCCGGCGCCTTGATGCCGGCCGCCCACACCGTGAGGTCGGCGCGCACGGCCTTGCCGCTCGCGGTGTGCACGAATCCCGGCGCGACTTCGGTCACGCGCTCGGCCAGCATCAGGCGAACGCCGAGCTTCTCGAGCAGCTCGGCCGTCGCCGACGACACGCGCTCCTGCAGCGCGGGGAGAATGCGCGGGCCCGATTCGATCAGCACGATGCCGACGTCATGCCGCGGATCGAGCTTGTGCAGCCCATACACGGACAGCACCTGCGCGGTGTTGCGCAGTTCGGCCGACAACTCGACGCCCGTCGCCCCGCCGCCGACGATCACGACCTGGATGCGCGGCTCGGCGGCCGCGCCCGGTGCGGGCTCAGCCGGTGCCTGGTGCTCGGCGCGCATGCACGCAGCAATCAGGCGCTTGCGGAAGCGCTCGGCTTCGCCGACCGTATCGAGCGCGATCGCGTTTTCCGCCGCGCCCTGCACGCCGAAGAAGTGCGTCGTGCTGCCGATCGCGACCACCAGCGTGTCATATTCCAGATTGCGCGCGGGCAGCAGTTCCGCGCCGTCGCTGTCGTTGACCGGCGCCAGCGCGATGCGCTTGGCGGTGCGATCGAGCGCGGTCAGCTCGCCCTGCTGAAACTCGAAGCCATGCCAGCGCGCCTGCGCCGCGTATTCGAGCTCCTGCGTGAACGGGTCCATGCTGCCGGCCGCGACCTCGTGCAGCAACGGCTTCCAGATGTGAGTCGGATTGCGGTCGACGAGCGTGACGAGCGCACGCGCGGGACGATTGCCGCTCGCGCCGTAACGATCGCCGAGCCGCGTCGCCAGTTCGAGGCCGCCTGCGCCTCCGCCTACGATGATGATCCGATGCATCCGATTCCCCCTTTGCGATTCGACACTGCTGCCGCCGGACGAGGCAGACGCGATGCCTTCGCGCCGCCCGCTGGATTAACCGGTTCGGACACCATCGATGTGCAGTTCGAAACACACTCCGATGCGTCCAAGCCAGGGAACGCGGGGCGCGCAGCCCCGAAACAATCAATTGCTGATCTGCATTGTCCGGAGCTTGCGCGTCGATCACAAGCAAACCATCTCGATATTCAGCATCCCCGCAACAATATGCCGAAGGGAGCGGGAATCGCGCGATGCGTCAGTGGGCCTCTTCCCAGTTCGCGCCGGCGCCGACTTCCGCGACCAGCGGCACCTTCAGCTTCGCGACGCCGCACATCATTTCGGGCAGCTTCTCGCGCACCAGCGACAGCTCGTCGTCGGGCACCTCGAGCACCAGTTCATCGTGCACCTGCATGATCATGCGCGATGCAAGCCGGTCGCGCGTGAGCCAGTCGTCGACCGCGATCATCGACAGCTTGATCAGATCGGCTGCCGTGCCCTGCATCGGTGCATTGATTGCGGCACGCTCGGCCGCCTGCCGGCGCGGCCCGTTGCCGCCGTTGATTTCCGGCAGCCACAGGCGACGGCCGAACACCGTTTCGACATAGCCCTGGTCCTTCGCCGCCGCACGGGTGTCTTCCATGTACTGCGCGACCCCCGGGTAGCGCGCGAAATAGCGGTCGATGTACAGCTTCGCCGCATCGCGCGTGATGCCGAGATTCGATGCGAGTCCGAACGCGCTCATCCCGTAGATCAACCCGAAGTTGATCACCTTCGCGATGCGGCGCTGATCCGAATTCACCTCGAGCGGCGTCACGCCGAACACTTCGGCCGCGGTCGCGCGGTGGATGTCCTCGCCGTGCGCGAACGCGCGCAGCAACGACGCATCGCCGGAGATGTGCGCCATGATCCGCAATTCGATCTGCGAATAGTCGGCCGACACGATCCGATGGCCCGGCGACGCGATGAACGCTTCGCGAATGCGCCGGCCTTCGGCCGTGCGCACGGGGATGTTCTGCAGGTTCGGCTCGTTCGACGCGAGCCGGCCGGTGACCGCCACGGCCTGCGCATAGTTCGTGTGTACGCGGCCTGTGGCGGGGTTCACCATGCGCGGCAGCTTGTCGGTGTAGGTCGACTTCAGCTTCGACAGCCCGCGATGCTCGAGCAGCAGCTTCGGCAGCGGGTAATCCTCGGCGAGCTTCTGCAGCACTTCTTCGTCGGTGGACGGCGCGCCGCTCGGCGTCTTCTTCACGACCGGCAACTGCAGCTTCTCGAAGAAGATCTGGCCGATCTGCTTCGGCGAGCCGAGATTGAATTCGCCGCCGGCCAGCTCGTACGCCTGCCCTTCGAGCTCGATGAGCCGCGTCGCGATCTCGTTGCTTTGCGCGTGCAACAGCGCGTCGTCGATCAGCACGCCGGTGCGCTCCATCTTGCGCAGCACCAGCGACACCGGCATCTCGATCTCGCGATACACGCGCTCGAGGCCCGCTTCGCGTGCGATCTGCGGATAGAGCACGTGATGCAGCTGCAGCGTGATGTCGGCGTCTTCGGCCGCGTACGCGGCAGCCTGGTCGAGCGCCACCTCGTCGAAGCCGATCTGCTTCGCGCCCTTGCCTGCGACGTCTTCGTACTTGATCGTCTTGACGCCCAGATGGCGCAGCGCGAGGCTGTCCATGTCGTGCGTGCGGTGCGATTCGAGCACGTACGACTCGAGCAGCGTGTCGTGCTCGATGCCGTTCAGCGCGATGTCGTAGTTCGCGAGCACCTGCGCGTCGTACTTCAGATGCTGGCCGACCTTCTTGCGGTCGGCCGCTTCGAGCCACGGCTTCAGGCGCGCGAGCACGTCGTCGAGCGGCAGTTGCTCGGGCAGATCGGGCCCGCGATGCGCGACCGGCAGATACGCGGCCTTGCCCGGCTCGACCGAAAACGACAGCCCGACGAGTCGTGCGGTCATCGGATCGAGCGACGTGGTTTCGGTGTCGAACGCCGTCAGTGCGGCTGCATCGATCTTCGCGAACCACGCGTCGAATTGCGCCCAGGTCTGGATCGTCTCGTACTCGCGCACGATGTCGGTTGAGACCACCGGCGCCGGCTCGCCGTCGCGCGCGTCGGCGCCGCCGCCTTCCGGCGGTGCGCTGTCGACCTCGCGCAGCCATGTCTTGAAGCCGTAACGCGCGAAGATGTCGCGCAGCAGGTCGCGTGCTTCGCCGTCGGTCTTCAGCGACGCCTCGATCGATTCGAGATGCGGTGCGAGATCGCAGGCCGTGTCGACGGTCACGAGCTTGCGGCCGAGCGGCAGGAAGTCGAGCGCGCGGCGCAGGTTGTCGCCGACCACGCCCTTGATCTCGCCTGCGTGCTCGATCACGCCGTCGAGGCTGTCGTATTGCGACAGCCACTTCACGGCCGTCTTCGGCCCGCACTTCTCGACGCCCGGCACGTTGTCGACGGTGTCGCCGATCAGCGCGAGGTAATCGATGATGCGCTCGGGCGGCACGCCGAACTTCGCGATCACGCCGTCGCGATCGAGCGTCTCGTTCGTCATCGTGTTGACGAGCGTGACGCGCTCGGTCACGAGCTGTGCGAGATCCTTGTCGCCGGTCGACACGATCACGTTCATGCCGCGCTGCTCGGCCTCGCGCGCGAGCGTGCCGATCACGTCGTCGGCCTCGACGCCCTCGACCATCAGCAGCGGCCAGCCGAGCGCGCGCACCGCGCCGTGAATCGGCTCGACCTGCAACGCGAGATCGGGCGGCATCGACGGACGGTTTGCCTTATAGTCGGCATAAAGGTCGTCGCGGAACGTCTTGCCCTTTGCATCGAACACGCAAGCGCTATACTCTGCACTGACTTCCTTGCGCATACGGCGCAGCATGTTGATGATTCCGTAGAGCGCTCCGGTCGGCTCCCCGCCAGGGCCACGCAGATCAGGCATCGCATGGTAAGCCCGATACAGATAGCTCGAACCGTCAACCAATAGCAGGGTCTTACCTTCCAGATTTCGTTCTTCAGGCATTATGAACAAGAGAAAAGTGATTCCGAGTCTGCGTTCGCTCGCAGATCAAGAACGCGCGACGGCCAAGAAGGCGCGCGCATCGTGGCAGATGTTCACGATTATGGCAGAGTTTATCGAGGCAACCGAGTACCTGTCGGAGATCCGTCCGGCCGTCAGCATCTACGGTTCTGCCCGCCTCAAGCCCGACACGCCGCACTACAAGCTCGCCGCGCAAATCGCCCGCAAACTGTCCGACGCCGGCTTCGCGGTGATCTCCGGCGGCGGCCCCGGCATCATGGAAGCGGCGAACAAGGGCGCGCACGCCGGCAAGGCGCCGTCGGTCGGCCTGAACATCGAATTGCCGCATGAGCAAGCCGGCAACCATTACCAGGACATCTCGCTGCGCTTTCGCCACTTCTTCACGCGCAAGGTCACGTTCGTCAAGAACTCCGACGCGGTGATCGTGATGCCGGGCGGCTTCGGCACGCTCGACGAACTGTCCGAAGTGCTCACGCTGATCCAAACGAAGAAGTCGCGGCTCGTGCCGATCATCCTCGTCGGCAGCGAGTTCTGGAAGGGGCTGCTGCAGTGGTTCCGCGACCAGCTGATTCCGATGGGCCTGATCAATCCCGAAGACATGGACCTGATGCAGGTGATCGACGATCCCGACCAGGTGCTCGACGCCGTGCTCGCCTTCTACGAGGACAGCGGCGAAGAAGAAGGCCCGGAAGGCGACGACGAACCGCCGCGCCCCGAAGAAGACCGCATGTTCTATCTGTAACCGGGACGATGCCGCTGCCGGCGCATTGCCGGCAGCGCGCGGTCCACACGCGGCAGGCGGCGCGATTGCGCTGCCTGCCGCGTGTCATTTTGTAACCTCGCATTAATCGGCGCCGCGCGGCCGCGTGCGGTCGAATGTCAAATTCGCGCGCAACGTCGCACGACGTTGCTTGGCCGTGAACCTTCATTGTCAAATCGCGCCGAACGTGGTGGCCGACACGGCCGCGCCCGGCGCCAATCAGCCGTTACAAACGCGGCTCGCATTTTTCGTCGCGCGCCAGCACACTGCATCTCGTCGGCGCGGCGTCCCCCCGGTGGAAACGATTCCCCCTCGCGTCCATCGCGTCGCACCGGCATCTGATCACGACATCACGGAAAACAACATGAAACCCACGCTGCTCGCCCTTTCTCTCGCCGGCCTCGGTCTCACGGTGTCCGGCCTCGCCCACGCCGTCAACGTCGACGTGAACATCGGCACCGCGGCGCCGGTGATCGTCGCCCCCGCGCCTGCGGTGATCGTCGGCTGGCACGGCGACCGCTATTGGGACGGCCGTCGCTACTGGGAGCGCCGTGAATGGGAAGACCACGAACGCGGCTACCGGCACGAACCGCGCGGCGGCTATCACTGCCCGCCGGGACACGCGAAGAAGGGCGAGTGCTGAGCATCCGCGCGGCGCGCTGATCGCGCCGTGTAACGCACCAACAAGAAGGCCGCATGCGAACCATGGTTCGCATGCGGCCTTCTTGTTGCACGCGCAACTGCGCTGCGACGTGAGGTTACTGGAACGCCACCTCGGCAAAGCTCCGCAGCTTGCGACTGTGCAGCTTGTCGAGTCCGTTGGTGCGGAGGATTTCCATCGCCTTCACGCCGATCTGCAGATGCTGATCGACCTGACCGCGATAGAACGTATCGGCCATGCCCGGCAGCTTCAGCTCGCCGTGCAACGGCTTGTCCGACACGCACAGCAACGTGCCGTACGGCACGCGGAACCGGAAACCGTTCGCGGCGATCGTCGCGCTTTCCATGTCGAGCGCGATCGCGCGGCTCTGCGACAGCCGCTGCACGGGCTCGCGATGATCGCGCAATTCCCAGTTGCGGTTGTCGACGCTCGCGACCGTACCCGTGCGCATCACGCGCTTGAGCTCGGTGCCTTCGAGCTGCGTGACCTCGGCCACCGCGCGCTCGAGCGCGAGCTGCACTTCGGCGAGCGCGGGGATCGGCACCCACAGCGGCAGGTCGGCGTCGAGCACGTGGTCCTCGCGCACGTAGCCATGCGCGAGCACGTAGTCGCCGAGGCGCTGCGTGTTGCGCAGGCCCGCGCAATGACCGAGCATCACCCACGCGTGCGGACGCAGCACCGCGATGTGATCGGTGATCGTCTTCGCGTTCGACGGGCCGACGCCGATGTTGACCATCGTGATGCCGCTGCCGTCCGCGCGCTTCAGGTGGTACGCGGGCATCTGCGGCAGACGCGGCGGCGCGGCGCCCTCGACCGGCTCGCTGCCGAGGTTCGCGTTGTACGTGACCACATCGCCCGGCTCCACGAACGAACTGTATTGACTGCGGTACGCACGCACGTCGGGATCGCTGCTTTCCGTCATCAGCGTGCGGCCGAGCTTCACGAACTCGTCGATGTAGAACTGGTAGTTCGTATACAGCACGTAATTCTGGAAGTGCGTCGGCGACGTGGCCGTGTAATGACGCAGCCGGTGCAGCGAGAAGTCGACGCGCGCCGCGGTGAACAACGCGAGCGGATGCGGCTCGCCGGGCGCCGGCTCGAACGTGCCGTTGACGATGCGATCGTCGAGATACGACAGATCGGGCGTGTCGAAGATGTCGCGCATCGCGAGCAGGCGGTCGCGGTCGAGCTCGCCTTCGAGGTGGATGCCCTCGGGAAACGCGAAGTGCACGGGAATCGGCTGCGACGAGACGCCGATCTCGATCTTCACGTGATGGTTTTTCGACAGCAGGCGAAGTTGCTCGCGATAGTAGTTCGCGAACAGGTCGGGGCGCGTGACGGTCGTCTCGAACACGCCGGGGCCGGCGACGAAGCCGTACGAGCGGCGCGAATCGACGTGCGTGTTGACGTCGGTGCGAATCCGCACGAACGGATAGCACGCGCGCACGTGCTCGGTGATCGGTTCGTGGCGCCGGTAGCGCGCGAACGCATCGCGCAGGAAACCCGTGTTGGTGTCGTAGATGGCCGACAGTCGCGCGACGGCGGCGATGGAATCGTCGAAGGCTTCGACGGGTGGGCTTTCGGGCGTCAGCACGCGGTGCCGGCGGCTCAAATCGTTCTTCATTTTCGTCACCTCATCTGATCGGACCACATTACCACGGAACCCGGTCACGCTCATGGCTCCGCGCAGCCACGGCGGTCGCACGCGACGGGCGGGCTGCACGCAGTAATTTGCTAAAATCGGCGGGTTCACTGGAGACTCATCATGAAGCCGCTCATTCTCGTCGTCGCCGCCGCGCTTGCTGGCACGTTTGCCGCCGCCGGAGCCGCGTACGCGGCCGGCAGCACGTCGGACGCCGACGCGCAGGCGCGCGCCGAGGCCAACGAAGCCGCTGGCCTGCCCGATCTCCGCAAGATCAACCGGCCGGGCGCCGAAGTCACGTCCAAGGTCGACTTCGCCGACATCCGCCGCACGCCGAGCTTTCACGAAAAAAGCAAGAACGGCACCGAAGTCACCGAGTATCGCGATCGCGGCAAGCCGGTCGAGATCGACGTGAAGTCGAATTTCGGCACGCGCTATCAGATGAGCTCGTCGATCGACACGTCGCCGAAGCCGCACGACGCCGGCGTGCCGATCACGCGCCTGCCGTCGGTGAACCTGCACTATTGATTTGCGCGACGCCGCGCCGGATTCGGCGCGGCGCGACGCTCTCCCTCCATTCCCGTCGCGCCGCACGCCGCGCGCGTCGACAACTGACCAGACGCATCTCGCATGGCCGTTTTCACCGCTGTTTCCGACTCCGATCTCGCGCAATGGATGCGCCACTACGAACTGGGCGACGTGCTGGCGTTCCGCGGCATTCCGTCCGGCATCGAAAACAGCAACTTCTTCCTGACGACGACGCGCGGCGAATACGTGCTGACGATCTTCGAGAAGCTGACGGCCGAACAGCTGCCGTTCTATCTGGACCTGATGCGCCACCTGGCAAGCCATCGCGTGCCGGTGCCGGACCCGGTGCCGCGCGACGACGGCGCCCTGTTCGGCCTGCTGCACGGCAAGCCGGCCGCGATCGTGACCAAGCTCGACGGCGCCGCGGAGCTCGCGCCCGGCGTCGAACACTGCATCGAAGTCGGCCAGATGCTGGCGCGCATGCACCTGGCGGGGCGCGACTACGCGCGCCAGCAGCCGAACCTGCGCAGCCTGCCGTGGTGGCAGGAAAACGTGCCGGCGATCGTGCCGTTCATTTCCGACGCGCAGCGCGCGCTGCTCGAAAGCGAACTCGCGCACCAGGCCGCGTTCTTCGCGTCGGACGACTACGCGGCGCTGCCGAGCGGCCCGTGCCACTGCGATCTGTTCCGCGACAACGTGCTGTTCGCGCACGCGGCGCCCGGCACCGGCCATGACGTACGGCTCGGCGGCTTCTTCGACTTCTATTTCGCCGGCTGCGACAAATGGCTGTTCGACGTCGCGGTGACCGTCAACGACTGGTGCGTCGACCTCGCGACCGGCGTGCTCGACACCGCGCGCGCCGACGCGCTGCTGCGCGCATACCAGACCGTGCGGCCGTTCACCGCCGAGGAGCGCCGCCACTGGAGCGACATGCTGCGCGCCGGCGCGTACCGGTTCTGGGTGTCCCGCCTGTACGACTTCTACCTGCCGCGCGCGGCCGAAATGCTGAAGCCGCACGACCCCGGTCATTTCGAACGCATTCTCCGTGAGCGGATCGCCCACACGCCCGCGCTTCCCGAGACCCACACCGCATGCAACTGATCGAAGTACCCGCGAAAGCGGGCTATGTCTGGTTCCGTCAAGGCATCTGGCTGTTCCGCCGGAACCCGCTCGCGTTCATCACGCTGTTCTTCACGTACCTGCTGGCGGTCACGCTGGTGTCGAGGGTGCCGGTGGTCGGCGCGGCGCTGCCGCTGGTGTTCATCCCCGGCATCGCGGTCGGCTTCATGGCCGCATGCCGCGACACCGTGGCCGGCAAGCCGGTGATGCCGACGATCCTCGTCGACGGCTTCCGGTCGTACGGCAAGACCGCGACGCAGCGGCTGCTGGTGCTCGGCGTCGTCTACGTCGCGCTGATGGTGCTGGTGTTCGCCGCGTCGTCGCTGGTCGACGGCGGCGGTCTGCTCCACATGATGCTCGGCACGACCGGCGACACGAATCCGACGCCGGAGTCGCTCGCCGCGCAACGCACGCTCGGTGCGCTGCTCCTCGCCACGCTGCTCTACACGCCGGTCGCGATGCTGTTCTGGTTCGCGCCGGTGCTCACCGCGTGGCACGACATCCCGCCGGCGAAGGCGCTGTTCTTCAGCATCGTCAGCTGCTGGCGCAATCGCGGCGCGTTCCTGGTGTACGGGCTGCTGTGGTTCGGCGTCGCGCTCGGCACGTCGTTCGGCCTGTCGCTGCTGTTGCAGGCGCTCGGCGCGGGCGCCTACGTTCTGACGATCATGATGCCGGTGACGATCGTGATCGTCACGATGATGTACTGCTCGTTCTACGCGACCTATCGCGGCTGCTTCGGCGTGCAGGAGCCGGGCACGGCGACGCCGATGTCGGGTCGCTGAAACGGCGGTCGGCCGGCTTGCTCGGCCGGCCCTATCCCGTCCTCGGCGGTCGCCCGACCGCCTCATCCAGCCCCGCTGCCCGCGCGCTGTTCAAGCAAGCCGTTTGCGCGCAAAATAATTTGCGTGCAAATCGTCAGCGCCGTTTCGCGCCCCATCGGATCATGGACCGCACGCCTTCCCTGCCTCAGACCCTCGACGAGCAACTCTGCTTCGCGCTCTATTCGACTTCGCATGCGATGACGAAGGCGTACAAGCCGTTGCTCGACAAGCTGTCGCTGACCTATCCCCAATATCTGGCGATGCTGGTGCTGTGGGAGCGCGACGACATCGCGGTGAAGGACATCGCGGCGCGACTCGACCTCGACCCGGCCACCGTCACGCCGCTGCTCAAGCGGCTCGAGGCGCTCGGCTACGTCGAGCGCGCGCGCAGCACCACCGACGAGCGCGTCGTGAACGTGCGGGTGACGCCGGAAGGCCGTGCGCTGAAGGACCAGGCGCGCTCGGTCCCCGCCGATCTTTTTTGCGCAATGCAGCAGACGCCCGAATTCCTCATGAGGCTGCGCGCGGATCTGCAGCAGCTGCACGATGCACTCGCGGCCGCCAACGGCGACTGACGAAGCGACCGCACGATGTTCCTGCTCAGCCCGACCGTGTCGCCCAAATTAATTTGCACACTAATCATTTGTGTTCTATATTGATCGGGTGGCTGGCGGCAGCATGTCGCCGGTCCGCTCTCCTCACCTCTACCGACAGGAGTTGCACGATGAACGTTCTATACAAGACGAGCGCGACGAGCACCGGCGGCCGCGACGGCCGCGCCGTTTCGGCCGACAACAAGCTGGACGTGAAGCTGGCCGCACCGCGCGAGCTGGGCGGCACGGGCGCGGAAGGCACGAACCCGGAGCAGCTGTTCGCGGCAGGCTACTCGGCATGTTTCCTGAGCGCGATGAAGTTCGTCGCCGGCCAGAACAAGCAGACGCTGCCGGCCGACACGCAAGTGACCGCCGAAGTGGGCATCGGCCCGAACGACGCGGACGGCTTCGGCCTCGACATCGAACTGCGCGTGTCGCTGCCGGGCCTCGACAAGGCCGACGCGCAAGCGCTCGTCGACAAGGCGCACCACGTGTGCCCGTACTCGAACGCAACCCGCAACAACGTGCCGGTGCGTCTCACGGTCATCTGACGCAGCGCGCCGCAGCGGATGCAAAAAGGGCGTGTGCGGCCCGATGGCCGCACACGCCCTTCTTTGCGTGGTTCTCCGTGCCGGCGACGACGCCGGCACGCGTCGCGCCGCTTAGCGGGCGCCGATCGAGAACGGACGGTTCATCGCCGCTTCGCGATCGATCTTGCGCATACGGAATTCGAGGTCGTAAATGTCGGTCGCTTCGGCCAGGTATGCGTCGGCGCGCTCTTTCGCGGCCCGGTCGGCGTTCTTGGTCAGCATCAGGAAGAGGTGGCTCAGCAGGTACATGTTCGATCTCGCTATCGGAAAGGTCTTTGACTAGGGTTTTCCCGTATTATAGGGAAAACCCTAGTTCCTTGCCAGCGTCGATCACACCACCCGTCGTTCCGTCGCCACAGTGCGGCGATTGCTTTCGAAAAACGACCAGATCATCGCACTCGCGTCGGGACCGACGGCCGCGTGAAACGGCACCGCTTCGTCGCCGCCGGCCCATGCATGATCGAGCCCCTTCACGTGACACAGGCGCACGACCGGCACGCCTTCCCGCCGCACCTCGGTGATTTGCGCGCCGGCCGACCGCGTTTCCACGCGCTCGCCGCCGCGCAGCGCGCCGCGGCTGTCCGCCAGCCCGTTCAGACGCATGAACTGGACGGCCAACTGATCGGCATTCTTCGGCGCGACGACGTGATCTCCATCGCCCTGAACGATCAGCGCCGGCATGCCCGGATACGCGCCGGCATCGACGAGCGCATCGACCGCCGCGGCCGGATTCTGCCGCAGGCCGCGGCGCATCACGTCCATTGCGCTGATCCCGGAATTGGCTTCGCCGAGCGCCGGCCCGGAGTGCAGCGCGACCGCCGCGAAGCGCTCCGGATGGTGCAGCGCCAGCAACGTCGCGAGGCCGGCACCGGCCGACAGGCCGGCCACGTACACGCGCGAGGCGTCGAAGCCGTGCTCGTCGACGACGGCGTCGACCAGCGACGCGACGGCATCGGCTTCGCCGCGGCCCGCCCGGTCGGTATCCTCATACCAGTGCCAGCAACCGTGCGCATGGGCGCGCATCGACTGCTCCGGATACAGCACGGCGAACCCGTGCTGGTCGGCCAGCAGATTCATCCGCGTGCCTTGCGCGAACTCGTCGGCCGATTGCTGGCAGCCATGCAGCATCACGACGAGCGGCATCGGACCGCGTCGGCGGCCCTGCGGCACGTACAGCGCGTACGCAAGGTTCTGAACCAACCGGCCGAGCGCGGGCGCCATCGGATGCTCGCCGCGCGTCCATTCGCCGGTTGCCCATGCCGCCGCGCGCGGACGCACGCGCGACTCGCGCACCGGCGACAGCTCGGCCGCAATGGGCGCCGCGGCGGCCTCCAGCGTTTCACGTGCGATCCGCTGCGCATCGCGCGCAGCGCGCTGCGCAGCCGGAGACAGCATGCGTTTCATGCCGCCCAGCCATACCTTCGTCAGACTTTTGGTCATCGATCGAGCTCGCATTCAGTAAAAAAGGGCACGACGCAGGAGCGCATCGTTTAAGTTTGTGCAATGCACCATAACACTGTTCATGAGATTTTTCCTGCGCCGCGGTAGTTCCATCGACCGGCGAAAAACGGGCCTCGATCAGGCGCGGCGCTATACTGGGGTTTGGCCGCACGTATCCGTTGTAGTCGTTCTGCCCGGCTCGCGCGTTGATTCAAGCATTCGTCCCGCCTCAGCTCGTTCCCTTCCCGATGTTCGACCTGCCCGCTCACTTGTGGATCACGATCACCGCGTTCGGTGGCGCCGGCCTGACGTTGCCGCTCGCGATCACGATCGCCGTATGGCTCGCGCTCGGCTACTCGTGGCAGCGCTCGGCCGCGTGGCTCGGCGTGCTCGCGGGCGCGATCGGCGTCGTCGCGCTGACCAAGATCGCATTCCTCGGCTGGGGTATCGGCATCCGCGCGTGGGATTTCACCGGGTTCAGCGGCCATGCAATGCTGTCGACGTCGGTCTATCCGGTCGCAATGTTCCTCGCGCTGATCCGCATGCGCACCGCCGTGCGGATCGCCGGCGTCGCGCTCGGCCTCGCGGCCGGCATTGCGGTCGGCGTGTCGCGCGTCGCGCTCGCCGCGCATTCGCCGTCCGAAGCCATCACGGGCTGCATCGTCGGCGCGCTCGCCGCGCTGGCGTTCATCGCGGGCTCGTGGCACGCCGTGCCGCATCGCTGGTCGGTGCCGGCCGTGGTCGCCAGCCTCGCGCTCGTGACCGTTGCGCTGCACGGCATCACGGTGCCGTCGCACCGCTGGGTCACGCGCGTCGCGCTCGAGCTGTCGGGGCACGAGCGGCCGTTCGTGCGCGCACGCTGGAAGGCCAATCCGAACTATCGGCCGGCGTCGCAGCCGTCCACGCTGCATCGCACCGCCGCGTCGGCGCCGCTGCACGCCTGAGTCCGCACGCAGCCGTCGTTCCAGCGCCTTTTTCCACGTTCCGTCCCGTCATGCGCAGCGCCGCATCTGCAGTATGCCGAGCGTTATAACCGGCGCTATATTACGATTACGGTTTTCGACCGTTCAGACGACCCGACCATGCGCCCGACCGCCCGCCCGCTTCGCCGTACCCTGCTCCGCCTGCTGCCGTGCGCCGCGCTCGGCGTCGCCATCGCGTTCAGCGCGCCGGCCCGCGCCGCCGACGAGCTCGTCGTGTCGGCCGCGGCCAGCCTGACGAACGCGTTCAAGGCGGTCGGCGACGCCTACCAGAAGCAGCACCCCGAAACCAGAGTGCTGTTCAACTTCGGCGCGTCGGACGTGCTGATGCAGCAGATCGCCAAGGGCGCGCCGGCCGACGTGTTCGCGTCGGCCGATCAGAAGGCGATGGATCGCGCGGTCGGCGAAAAGGTCATCGTGCCCGGCACGCGCCGCGATTTCGCCGCGAACTCGCTCGTGCTGATCGTGCCGGCCGACAGCCGCACGCCGGCACCGACCACGCTCAAAGATCTGAGTGGGCCCGGCGTGAAGCGCATCGCGTACGGCGACCCGGCGTCGGTGCCGGTCGGCCGCTACACCGAAGGCGCGCTGCGTGCGGCGGGCGTATGGGACGCCGTCAGCGCGAAGGGCGTACTGGCCGCCAACGTGCGCCAGAGTCTCGACTACGTCGCGCGCGGTGAAGTCGATGCCGGCTTCGTGTTCGGCACCGACGCGGCGATCATGCCCGGTCGCGTGAAGGTCGCGCTGACCGTGCCGACGCAGACGCCCATCACCTATCCGATCGCGGTCGTCAAGGACAGCCGCCATACCGCGCAGGCGCAGTCGTTCATCGATTTCGTCGTGTCGCCGCAGGGGCAGGCCGTGCTGTCGACGTTCGGCTTCAAGCCCGCGGGCAAGTGAGCGCCGCATGATGCAGGACGCGTGGGTGCCGCTGCTGTTGTCGCTGAAAGTGGCCGGCTGGGCGACGGCGCTCGACATCGTCCTCGGCGTCGCGGCTGCCTTCATGCTCGCCCGCTGGCGCTCGCCGCTGCGGGATCTGCTCGATTCGCTGCTGACGCTGCCGCTGGTGCTGCCGCCGACGGTGCTCGGCTATTACCTGCTCGTGCTGCTCGGCCGGCGCGGCTGGCTCGGCGCCTGGCTCGACCGGCTCGGCATCGAGCTGGTGTTCACGTGGCAGGGCGCGGTGATCGCGTCGATGGTCGTGGCCTTTCCGCTCATTCTGAAATCGGCGCGCGCCGCGTTCGAGGGTGTCGATCCGCATCTCGAACGCGCGGCGCGCACGCTCGGGCTCGGCGAAGCCGCAGTGTTCTTCCGCGTGACGCTGCCGCTCGCCGCACGCGGCATTCTGGCCGGCGCGCTGCTCGCGTTCGCGCGCGCACTGGGCGAATTCGGCGCGACGCTGATGATCGCCGGCAACCTGCCCGGCCGCACGCAGACGCTGTCGGTCGCGATCTATGCGGCGGTGCAGGCCGGCGACGACGGCACGGCCAACTTCCTGGTGATCGTGACGTCGATCACCTGCGTGCTCGTACTGCTCGCAGCCGGCTGGCTCGTGCCCGCGCGCGCGGCCCGGAGCGAACCGACATGACACGCACGCCGCATCCGCATCGCAGTACGGCGCCGCGCGCGACGGGCGCTCGAACGGCTACGCGTGCGCGACGGAGGCTTGCATGAGCCTCGCCGTGGCTATCCGCAAGACCTACGCGAACACGGAGCGCCGCTTCACGCTTGACGTGTCGTTCACGGCCGATACGCAGCGCGTCGTGCTGTTCGGGCCTTCGGGCGCCGGCAAGAGCATGACGCTGCAGGCGATCGCCGGCTTGCTCGCGCCCGACGAAGGCACGATCACGCTGAACGGCGAAGCGCTGTTCGACGCCGCGCGCGGCATCGACGTGCCGACCCGCGCGCGCCGCGTCGCCTATCTGTTCCAGGACTACGCGCTGTTCCCGCATCTGAACGTGCGCCAGAACATCGCGTTCGGGCTCACCGGCGGGCTGCGCAACCCGCGCGCGAACGCGGTGCCGCCGGAAGTCGCGTACTGGCTGCACGCGTTCGAGCTCGACGCGCTAGCCGGGCAGTTTCCGGCGCAGCTGTCGGGCGGGCAGAAACAGCGCGTCGCGCTCGCGCGCGCGCTGGTCTCGCAGCCGCGCATCCTGCTGCTCGACGAGCCGTTCGCCGCGCTCGACCGCACGATGCGTCAGCGCATGCGTCACGAGCTGGCCGAGCTACAGGCGCGGCTCGATATCCCGATGGTGCTGATTTCGCACGATCCCGACGACGTCGCCGCCTTCGGCGATCAGGTCGTGCAACTCAGCGACGGGCGCGTGCAGGCCGCGACGCCGCCCGCGGCGTGGCCATCGCGCGTGACGTGAGCATGCCGACGCACGAGCGCGCGAGGCGCGGTGTGCGCGCGACCGGAGTCGCAGCGGCGGCATGCGGCGGAATGCTACGAACGCGCGAACGCAGCGCGCACGTGCTGGTGAGCGGCGCGGCTGCTATCGCACGATCCGTCCGTAATGCCGCCAGCGATCGCGCGCCGCCCGGAGTCGAGGCGCGACGCGCCGACACTCTCGTTCGCGATCACGGCAGTGAGCGTGCCGCCGCCATCACGCTCAGCCCGTCACCGCCAGAATTACGCTCGATGCCTTGAACAGCGCGATCGCGCGCCGCCCGGCCTCGAGCTGCAACGCGCCGACACTCTCGTTCGTGATCACGGCAGTGAGCGTGCCGCCGCCGTCGAGCGCAAGCGTCACCTCGCCGCCATCCCGCTCAGCCCGTCACCGCCAGAATCACGCTCGACGCCTTGAACAGCGCGATCGCGCGCCGCCCGGCCTCGAGCTGCAACGCGCCGACACTCTCGTTCGTGATCACGGCGGTGAGCGTGCCGCCGCCGTCGAGCGTAAGCGTCACCTCGCTGTTGACCGCGCCCGCCGCGATGGTGTCGACGGTACCGTGCAGCTGGTTGCGCGCCGATATCTTCGAGATGGCGCCGGCCTCGCGATCTGCGTCGTCGTCGACGGCCAGCACGACCCACGACGCCTTCACGAGCGCACAGGCATCGGCGCCCGGCCGCAACGCGAGCGCATCGGCGCTTTCGTGCGTGAGCACGGCCACGATCGTCTGGCCGCCCGGCAGCGCGAGCGTCACCTCGTCGTTCACCGTGCCGCGCACGATCGTCGCGACCTTGCCGAACAGCTGATTGCGCGCGCTCGTCTTCATCCCGATCCGCCCGATCAGCGCCCAGTCGACGTCGAAACCGGACACCGCCGCGCTGGCGGCCTCGATGAAGCGCCGATGCTCGCGCTCGATGGTGCGGTACGCGGCGATCAGCGATGCGGCACGCGGCGTGAGCGTCGTGCCGCCGCCGCCCTTGCCGCCGGTCGAACGCGTGACGAGCGGCTCGCCGGCCAGGTTGTTCATCGTGTCGATCGCATCCCAGGCGGCCTTGTAGCTGAGCCCGACGGCCTTCGCCGCGCGCGTGATCGAGCCGGTTTCGCCGATCGCCGCGAGCAGCGCGATGCGGTTCGCGCCGCCGAGCGTCTGCGGCCCGGCGCGCAGCCAAAGTTCGCCGCCCAGTGCGAGCGGTTCGGCGGAGGAAGAAGGAGGCGACGCGTCGGTCATCGGTCTGTCGGAAGAATACGGGCGGCCATTATAGGAACGCGAATAGGGACGCGGGCGCGCGCCGCTCAGCGCGCCCGGCCGTCGAGCTTCGGCGCGCGCAGGCTGGCGAGCAGCGTCTCGGCGTCGGCCGCCGCGCGCCGTTCGAGCGCGGCGCCGTAACCGCGCACGAAGCCCAGCTGGTAGGCGGGCGCGCCCAGCTGTTCGAGATGACGCAGCGCGCCGATCATGTCGTTCGCATCGCCCAGCACGCTCTGCACGCGCGCGAGCGTCTTCACCGTTTCGTTGCGCGTGCGGCGCGACGCGAGCGACGCGAAGAATTCGAGCGCATAGCGCAGCCGCTTCGCGTCGATCCGCACGCGATGCCGCGCAGCCGTATCGAGCGAGCCGAGCGACGGCACCGCGTAGAGGTGACCGAACAGCCGCCGCACGCGCTTGGTCGCGTGACGCCGCAGCGACGGCGCATCGTCGTCGGCGTCCGGCGGCAGCGCGAGCGTGCCGAGCCATTCGAGCCAGCCGAGCGTCAGCCGCGCATAGCGCGCCGAATGCAGCGCCTGACGCAGCTCGGCACGCGCGCTGCGCGCGTGCGCGCGCGACGCGTCGAGCGTGCCGTCCCAGTCGGCGCCGCCGCCATCGGCCGCGGCCAGCGCAGGCAGCGTTTCGGTCGAAAACACGTCCCAGTCGCGCACCGTGCCGAGCAGCGCGGCAAGCCAGCGCAGGTCCGCGCCGAAGGCGTCCTTCCAGCGCTCGTCCGCGAAGCGCGGAAACAGCCGCGCGAGCGTACGCAAACGCCGCAACGCGACGCGCATTTGATGGACGAATTCGGGATCGTCGCGTTCGAGCACGCCGCTCTCGTTGCCGAGCCATTGCGCGGCGATGTCGCCGCACAACGCGAACAGCGCGGCGCGCTGCGTGCGCAGGCCGGTCAGGTCGACCGATTGCGCCTTGACCGGCCCGGCGATCGCCGGCTCGCCAACGCAGGTGCGGTCGATCACGCTCGCCAGTTGCACGAAGGCGGGCCACGCGCCGCTCAGTTCGCGCGCCGCCGCGAACAGCGCATGCAGCGCCGCGGTGCGCGCGGCAGGCGTTTCCCAATCGGGCGCCGCGAGGCGCAACTCGACGTGGCGGCGCGGCGGCGCGCCGCCGTCGTCGGCGCCGTGCAGCGTCACGTCGTCGAGCGTCATCTCGACCACCACGCCGCTGTCGTCGGCCCAGCGCCCGCGACGGCGTTCGCTGACGAGCCGCAGCGGGCCGGCCCCGGACGCGGCGGCGCGCGCCGCTTCGTCGACGGCGGTGGCCGTCGCGCCGTCGTCTGCGGCGCCCGGCTGGGCGTCATTCTCCGCATCCGCATCCGCTTCCGCATCTGCCGGCCGCGCGTCGGCGCACTGCGCGGCGACGGCAATCCCCGCATGCTCCGCGTCGAACAGCTCGCGCTCGACGACGCCCGGCGCGAACGGCCTCGTCCGCGACGCGACGACCCGCGGCCCGTGCGCCGTCGACTCGACCCACGTGCACCAGCGCCCGCCGGCGTCCGGCTCGGCCTCGTGGATCCGGCACGGCTCGATCGTCACGCGCTCGTGGCCGCGACGCATCCGCACTTGCGGGCAGATTCGCCACGCGCGCACCAGCTCCGCGCCGAAGTCGCGCGATCCGCCGCGGGCGCGGCTTGCGGCCTTCACCGGCCAGCTTTCCAGCGACAAGGACAACACGATTTCCAGCACACCCGACATGGAAGCTCCTGCACATGAAAAACCGCCGGCGCATCGTGCGCCGGCGTCGTCCGTGAAGCAGCTTCCATAGTACACGGCACGAACGGGCGCGGACGACGATCCGGCCCTGCCGCGATGCCGCAGGTCAAACGACGTATTGCGCGATGCCGTTGCCGAACGACCAGTCTTCCTTCAGCACTTCGACCAGGCTGATGAATACGTCCTGCGGGCGCACGCCGGGCTGCTGCGCGAGGTTCGCGACGATGGTCCGATACAGCGCCTGCTTCTGCTCGAGCGTGCGCGTGTTGTTGGCGGTGATCTGGATCATGACGAGATCGTCGCTGCGCTCGATGTCGAGATAGCGGCGGCCGAACACGAAGTTCTCCGCCGCGTGCTCGGTCACGACCATGAAGATGTCGTCCTCGGGCACGTTGAACGTGTGCATCAGCGCGGAATGCACGCCGTCGACGAGCGCCGCGCGATATGCGGCCGGTTTGCCTTCGCGCAACGCGATACGGGTGAATGGCATGGTCCTGCTCCTTTCGATGACGTTGAACAAGCGAAAACGCCACGTCAGGTTAGGGGCCGCGAACTATAATGAACAGTCATCTCCGGATATTTCATCCATTTACACTTGAAATGAAAGTTCTCGACCTTGATGCAGTGCGTGCGTTCGTGCTGGTGGCCGATCTCGCGAGCTTCACACGCGCCGCGGACGCGCTCGGCACCACCCAATCGGCCGTCAGCCTGAAGCTGAAACGGCTCGAAGCGCACCTCGGCAAGCCGCTGCTCGCGCGCACGCCGCGCGTCGTGAAGCTCGCGCCCGACGGCGAGAATTTCCTGCCGGCCGCGCGCACGCTGCTCGATGCGCACGAACGGGCGCTCGGCGCGATTTCGGCGGGTACGCATCGGCTGTCGCTGGGCGTCAGCGAGCACGTGGCCGTGCCCGACCTGCCGGCCGTGCTGACGAGCCTGCACCGGCAAGATCCCGGGTTGATGCTGGAAATGCACCTGGGGACGTCGACGAGCCTGCTCGCGCAATACGACGAACGGCGGCTCGACGCGGCGATCGTCCGCCATGAACCGGGGGAGGATCCGCCGCGCGACGACGCGACGCTGCTGTTCACCGAGCCGCTGTCGTGGCTCGCCGCGCCCGACTGGGCGCCGCGCGCCGGCGAGCCGCTGCCGCTCGCGGTGCTGGCCGGCCCGTGCGGCGTGCGCGCGGCCGCGCTGCGCGCGCTCGATCATGCGGGGCTGCCTTGGCGCGAGCGCTTCACGGGCGGCGGCATTGCGGCGGTCACGGCCGCGGCGGCGGCCGGGCTGGCCGTCTGCCCGCTCGCGCGGCGCGTGGCGCCGCGCACGCTGGCCGACGTCGGCGCGAAATTCGGGCTGCCACCGCTGCCGCATTCGCAGGTGGTGCTGTATTCGCGGGTGCGCGACGCGCGCGCCGCCGTCGCGCTCCGCAGGTTTGCCGACAGCCTTGCAATCTCGGCGTAAACTAGCGGGTTTCGCCCGCCGCACGCCTCCGCCCTATTCCGATGACACCCGAAGCCCGCAAGCATGTCCGTGCCAACCTGTTGATGCTCGCGGCCGCCGCGATCTGGGGCTCCGCGTTCGTCGCGCAGCGCTTGAGCCTCGACGTGATCGGCCCGTTCCTGTTCACGGGGCTGCGGTTCCTGCTCGGCGCGCTGGCGCTGGTCCCGCTGCTCGCGCTGAACGCCGCGTCGCGCGCGCAGTGCGCGTCGATACGCCGCACGCCCGCGCAATTGCTGCCCGGCGTCGCGCTCGGCGCGCTGCTCGCGGTGTCGATCTCGCTGCAGCAGGTCGGCCTGCAGTACACGCGGATCGCGAACGCGGGCTTCATCAGCTCCCTGTACGTCGTGATCGTGCCGCTGATGGGCGTGTTCGCCCGCCACCGGATCGGCACCGGCACCTGGTTCGGCGCGTTGCTGGCGGCGATCGGCCTGTACTTCCTCAGCATCGACGAGCATTTCGCGGTGCTGTACGGCGACTGGTTCCAGCTCGCCGGCGCGGTGATCATCGCCGCGCACGTGATGGCCGTCGGCCATTTCGCGAAGCGCTACGATCCGCTCGTGCTCGCGTTCCTGCAGTTCGCCACCTGCGGCGCGGCGTGCCTGGCGGTCGGGCTCGCGATCGAGCCGCTCAGCGCGGCGACGCTCGCGCACGCGCTGCCGACGCTGCTATACGGCGGGCTGCTGTCGGTCGGCGTCGGCTATACGCTGCAGGTCGTCGCGCAGCGCGATGCGGCACCCGCGCACGCGGCCGTGATCTTCAGCATGGAAGGCGTGTTCGCGGCGATCGCCGGCTGGGCCGCCCTCGGCGAAACGCTGACGCTGCGCGCGCTGCTCGGCTGCGCGCTGATGCTGGCCGGCCTGCTCGCGTGCCAGCTGCTGCCGAACGGCGACGCGCGGAAAAAGGACGAGGACGCGCTGCCGGCATGACGCGAGCGATCCCTATAATGTGGGCTCGTATCCCGTTCATGCCAACCGCTTCCGACAGGCCCGCTCCGTGACGTCCCTTCCCGTCGAACCCGCCGCCGACCTGCTGCGCGAACGCGCAGCGCACTACGCCGCCGAGGCCGCGCTGTTCCTGCGCGACCAGGCGCTTTCGACCGCGTCGCACGATCTGCGCAGCCCGCTGAATGCGATGCACAGCTGGGCGTACGTGCTCGAGCGTCAGCTCGCCGGCGCCGATGCGAACGTGCAGCGCGCGCTCGCGGGCATCCGCACCGGGATCGAACAGCAGGTCGCGCTGCTCGACGACGTGCTCGACGCGCCGCGCGCGCAAACCCGCGCGCTGCCGATCGCGCCGCATTCGTTCGCGCTGCGCGCGCTGCTCGACGACACGCTCGAGCTGACGCGCTTCGCGCTCGCCGACGCCCGGCAGGTGAGCATCGACGCAACGCTGCCCGACGGCGAACCGACGCTGCGCGCGGACCGCGCGCGGCTCGCACAGGCGCTGTGGACGATGCTGACCACGGCCGTCGAAGCCAGCGCCGCGGGCGGCCGCGTGACGGCCGCCTGCACGCGCGACGGCGCCCAGTACGTCGTGCGCGCCGAGTGCACGGTGCATGCCGCCGCGCTCGCCGATCCGGCGCTGCCGCACGCATTCGAAGCGTTCGCGCGCCAAGAGATGCTGCGCACGCGCGACGCAAAGCGCGTCGCATGGACGCTCGCGCTGTGCCAGCGCGTCGCACTCGCTCACGGCGGCACGTTCACGCATACGCCGTTCGCCGACGGCGCGGCCGTCACCCTGACGCTGTCGATCCCCTGCGAGGCGCCGGTGTAATCGATCGGCAGCCCGACACATTACGGTTTCCTTTCCGGCCCTATACTGACGGGCCTGTCATGTCCGGAGCAATTCCTTGTTACAAATCTTCGCGCTGATCGGCGCGTTGTTGCTGGTGGCCCTGAACGGCTTTTTCGTTGCGGCCGAATTCGGCCTCGTCAAGCTGCGCGGCACGCGCGTCAAGACGCTCGCACGCAAGCACGGCCTGAGCGGGCGCATCCTCGCGATCGTGCACGGCCGGCTCGACGCGTACCTGTCGGCGTGCCAGCTCGGCATCACGCTCGCGTCGCTCGGCCTCGGCTGGGTCGGCGAGCCCGCCTTCGCCGAGTTGCTCGGCCCGCTGCTCGACCTGCTCGGCGTGCATTCCGAACGCATCGTGCATCTGATTTCCCTGGTGTTCGCGTTCTCGCTGATCTCGTTCCTGCACATCGTGGTCGGCGAGCTTGCGCCGAAGTCGATGGCGATCCGGCAGCCGGAGAAGATCGGCCTGTGGGTGGCGCTGCCGCTCTACGCGTTCTACTGGGCGATGTATCCGGCGATCTGGGTGCTCAACACCAGCGCGAACGCGGTGCTGCGGCTCGCGGGGCTGTCGGCCGATCACGGCGGCGATGCGCACTATTCGACCGACGAGCTGAAGCTGATCCTGCGCAGCCGCCGCAGCGCGGCCGGCAATGCCGCGCAGCCGGCGCGCGGCGCCTACACCAACGACGAATGGAACACGCTCGCGCATTCGCTCGACTTCTCGTCGATGACGGTGTCGGACCTGATGCGTCCCGCGCACGAAATGATCGGCCTGCGGCGCGACCTGCCGCTGCCCGACAACATGGAGATCGTCGCGCGGCACCGCTTCAGCCGCTATCCGCTGTTCGAGGATGCGGCGCGCGAGCAGGTGAGCGGGCTGATCCACCTGAAGGACCTGCTGCTCGCGCGTCACGCCGGCGCGGCGCTGGAGGATCTGTCCGATTACGTGCGTCCGGTGCAGTACGTGAAGCCCGACACGCCGGCGCTCGAGCTGTTTCGCCGCTTCCGCAAGGGCGCGCCGCACTTCGCGCTGGTGGGAGACAAGGGCGCCAAGCCGATCGGCTTCCTGACGCTCGACAACCTGCTCGGCGCGCTGGTCGGCCAGATTCACGACGAGTTCCGCCAGGGCGACGCGGACTGGAGCCGCCTCGACGACGGCACGCTGATGGGCAAGGGCAGCCTGCCGGTCGTGTCGCTCGAGCAGGCGCTCGGCATCGACATCGACGAGGGCCGCGCGGAATCGGTCGGCGGCCTGGTGATCCAGGCGTTGAGCGATCTGCCGACCGAAGGCCAGCGCGTGTCGTTCGACCGCTTCGACGTCGTCGTGAAGAAGATGAACGGGCCGCGCATCGTGCTGGTGCGCGTCTATCCGAAGCTCGCGAAAGAGGCCGACGAATGACGGCCCGCGCGCGCGGCGCGCGATGAGCGTCGCGCTGCCCCGCTGCTGCGTGATCACGCCGGAGCCGGCGTCCGCGTCGGCGGCCGCTTGCCGCGCGTTGCTCGAGCGGCTGTCGGCCGTGCTCGCGCGCGGCGAGACGCTCGTGCAGCTGCGCGTCAAATCGCTCGACGCGGCTGCGTTCGCGCATCTCGCGGCCGATGCGCTCGCGCGCTGCGATGCCGCCGGCGCGCAGCTGATGCTCAATGGCCCAATCGACGCCGCCGGCGTGATGCGGCTCGACGGCGCGGGCTGGCACCTCGACGGCGCCGCGCTGCGCGCCGTCGCGCGGCGGCCGCTGCCGCCCGCGCGCCGCGTGTCGGCCGCGTGTCATACGGCGCACGACCTCGCACTGGCCGCACGCGTCGGCGCGGATTTCGTCACGTTGTCGCCCGTGCTGCCGACGCTCAGCCATCCCGGCGCGCCGACGCTCGGCTGGAGCGCGTTCGCCGCGCTGGCCGCGCAGGCGGCGATGCCCGTCTATGCGCTCGGCGGCATGACGCGCGCGCATCTGGACGACGCGCGCCGCCACGGCGCCTACGGCGTCGCCGGCATTCGGGGCTTCTGGTAGGTCGGCCGCGCGTGTCAGCCGTGGTTCGGCTCGGCCGGCCGCATGCGCCATGCGCCGCCGTCGATTCGCCGCACGTCGTGCGTGAGCGCATAGCCGTTGACGTCGCCCGTCAGCCAGGCGACGAGCGAGTACGGCGGCAACTCGCCTTCATCAATGCGATCGCGCGCGCGCGCCGGCGTCTCGAACACGACGCGCCCGCGCGGCGCGTCGAACGGCACCGCCTCGGGCGACAGGTTCAGCGCGATCGTCAGCGTCTCGTCGTCGGCCAGACGCCACGACGCGAGCAGCGCATCGGCTTCGCCGTCGCCGTCGCCGCCCGCCTTCAGCGTGCGCGCGTCCTGCGGGCGGCAATCGGACAAGCGCGGCGCGATCAGCTTCGCACGCACCGCCAGCGCCGACTGCACGAAATGCGCGCGCTCGGTATCGCGCGCGGTTTCGTCGAAGATCAGCGGAATCTGCGGCGTGAGCAGCGACAGCGCGAGCGCAGCGAGCCCGGCCGCCTGCCCTTGCTCGCCGGATGCGGCGCCCTGCCACGCGCCATCGGTGAGCACCAGCGACGTCAGCGACAAGCCGTCGAGCATCGCGCCGCCGTCGGGCGCGGCCGGCTGGAACGCCGCGCCCGACGCCGTCAGCGCGCGCGCGAGCGTGTGGATCGACTGGTGCATCGAGATGCCGTCGTGAGCGACCGCGTCGCGGCACGTCAGCCGATGCAGCGCTCGTTCGCCGCAACCGTTCCACTGCGCATCGAAGTGCGTGTCGGCCAGATGCACCGGATGACGCTCGCTGCCGAGCACGAGATGGATCAGCCGGTCGGCCGGCTCCGCGGCGTGCACGCGATCGGCGATCTCGCGCAGCCAGGACGCGCCGATCCGGTCGGCTTCGCGCAGCCGCAGGCCGTCGCAGCGGTACTCGTCGAGCCAGTACAGCGCGTTGTCGCAGAAGAAGTCGCAGACGTCCGGATGGTCGAGCGCGAGCGGCGCCGCCTGCAGCGGATCGTCGCGCATATGGAAGAACGGCGCGGCGTAATGGCGCAGCGCGTCGGTGCCGCTGCCGAAGCGCGAGTAGTCGAGCTCGAGCAGCACCGCGAGGCCGTAGCCGTGCGCGTCGTCGATCAGCGCCTTCAGCGCGTGCGGGCCGCCGTCCGCCGCGAGCGGCGCGAACGGCAGGCTGTCGTGCGGCGACGCCAGCAGCTCCAGCGCCGTGATGCCGAGCCGCGCGAGCTGCGGCAGGCGGCGGCGCACGCCGTCGAAGCCGCCCGCCGCGTGCGGCCGGATCGCATAGAGCGCGATGTCCTCCCAGGAACGCCCGCGCCAGAACGTGTTGCGCCACGTGAATGCGCGCGCATCGACGACTTCGCTCGGGCCGTTGAGCCCGTCGGGCTGCGAACGCGATGCGGGATCGGGGATCGACACGGCATCGTCGAGGCGGTAGCGGTAGCGCGCGCCCGCGCCGCATTCGACGAACGCTTCGAACCAGTTCGGACCGGCCGCCGTCATCGGGACGAGCGTCGGGCCGTGGCCGGTATCGAGTTCGAGCTGGACCTCGGTACTGCCCGGCGCCCACACGCGGAAATGCGTGCGCGGCGGCGCGCCATGCGCACCGCAGGGCTGCGCACCGAACGGCAGGCAGTGGATGTAGTGCTGCGCATACGGATCGTGCGAACAATCTGACATCGTGCGCTCCTCGTGCGGGCCGAGCAGCATGGCCGCATTCGACGCGGCGCATGGCGCCCGGCATGCGACGGCCAGGCAGGGGGGATGAAAAGTATGCGCCGTTTTGGCGACTGCGACGCAATCCGAACGATCCATTTTTAATACGAATCGACCCTGAGCGAACGCGGGGCGATCGGCCCGATGGCGGGTAGTCTGCATACCGGAATGGCCGCTGGTCTTGTTGGGCCGCGGCCCGCCCGCTTACGCTCGGGCCAACGCGCGCGGGCAGGTCGTCCGCGCCACCAACCCGAGGAATCCGCGATGTCGCTCCCCGCCAGCGCCGCAAAATTCGATCCTGCCCGCGCGCACGAATACGCCGAACAGTCGCGCATCGCGCTCGCCGGTTACGACGCGTGCCACGAACTGTCCGCATGCATGCTCGCGGCGGCGATCGGCGCGGCCGATGCGCGGATCCTCGTCGCAGGAGCGGGCGGCACGGGCCGCGAGATCTGCGTGACCGGTGCGCTCGAGCCGGGCTGGCAATTCACTGCCGTCGATCCGTCGGCGCCGATGCTCGCGCTCGCGCGCGCCGGCGTCGAAGCGGCCGGTTGCGGCGCGCGCACGCAGTTCGTCGAAGCCGGGGTCGACGCGCTGCCGGATGCTCCCGCGTTCGACGGCGCGACGCTGATCGGCGTCCTGCATCACGTCCCGGGCGACGCGGCGAAGGCCGCGCTGCTGGATGCGATCGCACGTCGCCTGAAGCCGGGCGCGCCGCTCGTCATCGCGGGCAACCATCGCCGTTACGCCGACCACCCTCGCCTGCTCGATGCCTGGCAGCAGCGCTGGCGCATGGCCGGAGCGACACCCGACGCGGTGCGCGCGCAGCTCGCGAAGATCCTGCAAGGCGCGGACCCGCCGGCGTCCGAGGAAGCCGTGTTTGCGCTGCTGCACGACGCCGGGTTCGATGCGCCGCTGCGCTTCTTTGCGAGCCTGTTCTGGGGCGCGTGGATCGCGCTGCGGCGCGCCGCGTGAGCGCGCGCCTTAGCCCAACAGCCCCGCCGCGACGTTGATCGACAGCCCGAGCACGGCCATGTTGAAGTAGAACGACAGGATCGACTGCGCGAGCGCCGAGCGGCGTGCGGAGCGGCTGGCGAGCGACACGTCGGCCGTCTGCGACGCGACCGCGAGGGTGAACGCGAAATAGAGGAAGTCCCAGTAGTCGGGCTCCGGATGGTCGTCGGGAAAGCGCAGCGCGCGGTCGGCGCACGGCGAGCCGTAATAGAGCCGCGCGTAATGCAGCGTGAAGATGGTCGGGATCAGGAACCATGCGCCGAACAGCGTCGCGCCGGTGATCGCGTAATGGCCGAGCCCGACGCGAAAGCCGACGCTCTTCGCGGTCGCAAGCTCGAACGCGATCGCGGCGATGCTCGCGACCGTCGCGATGCACACGACCGTCAGCACGGTCGTCGCATTCTCGTCCTCGCGGATCGCGATTTCGCGCACCTTGTGGTGGTGCGCCGTGATCATGCGCGCCCACATCAGCGCGAGATACAGCCACACCGCGCAGTCCCAGCCGATCAGCACGCGCGCGGCCGACCGCAGCGGAAACGGCAGCAATACGGCGCACAGCACGCCCGCGACGAAGGCGGCCACCATGCGCGGCCGGTTGCGTAATACCTGCGGATAAAGCGTCATCGTTGCATTCCGAAAGCGGATGGAAAGGGTTCGGCCGGCACGCGGCTGCCCGCTGCGCACGCGCCGGGGCGCACGGCGCCGATTATCGCCATTCCGGCACCAGGTTGCGATGGTCGCGAGCGCCTAAGATATCTGGATGACTTCCTCCCTGTGCCGCCATCCCGCCAATACGACGGGCCGCGACTTCGTCGTCGGCGATCTGCACGGCTGCGTGGACGTGCTGCGCGCGCTGCTGTACGACGTCGGCTTCGATGCGGCGCGCGACCGGCTGTTTTCGGTCGGCGATCTGGTCGACCGCGGCCCCGCGTCGGAAACCGCGCTCGAGCTGCTCGATCGTCCGTGGTGCCATGCGGTGCGCGGCAATCATGAGGAAGTGCTGAGCCTCGTCGCACGCGGCAAGCTGTCGGCCGACGCGTGGCGCGGCATCGGCGGCGACTGGGGCGCCGACCTGCCGCCGCAACTGCTGCAGGCGCATGCCGCGCGCGTCGACACGCTGCCGCTCGTGCGCGTGATCGGCGACGGTCCCGAGCGTTTCAACGTGCTGCACGCGGAATTCTTCGGCAGCGACGACGAACTCGACACGGGCAGCTACTCGCACGACGTGCGCGAGCGGCTGATCTGGGGGCGCGATCTGGTCCAGGGGCTCGCCGACCCGGCGTTGCAGGCCGGGCTGTCGCTGACCTGCACCGGCCACACGCCGGTGCGCGACCTGCAGCGCATCGGCGCGCAATGGTTCATCGACACGGGCGCGTTCGCGCCGTCCGGGCGGCTGACGATCGTCGAGCCGCACACCGGCCGGAGCTGGTCGCTCAGTCAGGCCGACGCACGCGCACGTCGCGCGGCCGATCTGCCGCTGCCGTGACGCCGCGGTTCCCGTGCGCACGCAGCGCGTTACGCTAACCGACCTGATTCAGTTCGAACACCGCATCGACCGCGCTGCCGTTCCAGTTGTATTCGAGGTACGCGGCGTGATGACAGTCGCGCAGCAGCGTCGTGCGCAACGCGGCGATACATTCGCCGTCCGGGTCGCGCACCGACGGATAGACGATGCCCGCGCCGCCCGCATTGCGCACGGCGCGGCCGAGCGCCTGCCCCGCGCTGTAGTCGAGCGGATCGAGCAGCTGCGGGTGGCGCTGCGGCCAGCTGCGCACGTCGACGACGTCGCCGTGCGCATACACCGTGTAGAGCCGCATCTGCTGGCGCATCGGCGGCTCCTTCGTCGCCGCGAGGAACAGCCCGCTGTGATAGCGCGTCTCCGCGATCGCCGTCGCGCGCGAACGGCCGCAGTAGAACACGCCGTAGGTGCCGTCCGAAAACCGGCTGCCCTGCGGGTTCAGATGCGTGAACGCGGCCATGATCGGCCCCCAGCCGGGGCCATAGCGGCGTTCGGCCGGCGGCACGAGCGCCAGCGTGCCGACTTCCTGACGTATCCGGTCGTTGGTCAGCGATTCGAGCGCATACAGCGCGTCGAAGTCGTCGGCCGATGCGACGCGGTCGAACAGGTTGATCGCGGGAAAGCGGGTGGGTATCGCACGATAGGCAGGCGCCCAGTCGACGACGGTCGTCGGCCAGGGTTGCACGTCGATCGGCATCGTCACGCCCAGCCACCTCGCATCGCGTCGAGGTATTGGCGCACGGCGACCAGATCGCCCACGTTGCCGGCCAGCATCCGGTCGAGCGCGCGCTTGCCGCCGAACGGCGCCGCGTCGTTGGGCCGCTTGACCCACGCGTCGGCCGCGGCCGGCTGCGGCAGCAGAATCTGCAAGGCCTTGTAGATGCCGAGCAGCAGCGATAGGCGCTCGAGCGTGTCGCGCGGCAGGCGCGCCGAGCCGGGCGACGCCTTCCACTTGAAGAACGTCGAGCGGCCGGGCGACCCGAGCAGCACGAGTTGCTCGTCGATCGTCAGCTCCCAGTCGCGCGCGATGTTGAAGAACGCACGCAGGCCGGCCGCCGACATCTGCGCAACCGAGGCCTGCGGCGGGGCGAGATCCGGATTCTGTGGGTCGAAGGCGGGCTGTGACATGATCGTTAGTCTCAAAACGAATTTACTAACAAGATTAGTCCATTTTCGCATTTATGCAAGGGTCGTCCCCTTTGCGGCGGCCGCCTCTGCGCCGATCATTCCGATATTTTTTGTCCATTCTGGACTGAGATTTTATTTTCTGCGTTAATGGGTGGGCGGACAGTGCGGCGGCATGCGATGCGGCCATGCACCCACCGCGCCGCCGCGGAACCGGATCGACCACGCCAAGGAACCACCATGAAGAGACTGATTGCCGCCGTTTCGATCGCCCTGCTCGCGGTATCGGCCGGCCCCGCCGCCGCGAAGGACTGGACCACGCTGCGGTTCGGTACCGATGCCAGCTACGCGCCGTTCGAATCGAAGGCGCCGGACGGCAAGCTCGTCGGCTTCGACATCGACCTCGGCAACGAGATCTGCGCGCGGCTGAAGGCGAAGTGCGTGTGGCTCGAGAACGATTTCGACGGGATGATCCCCGCGCTGAAGGCGAAGAAGTTCGATGCGGTGCTGTCGTCGATGTCGATCACGCCGCAGCGCGCGGAACAGATCGGCTTCACGACGAAGATCTACAACCAGCCGACCCGTCTCGTCGTGAAGAAGGGCTCGCCGTTGCTGCCGACCGCCGAATCGCTGAAGGGCAAGTCGATCGGCGTCGAACAGGGCACCACGCAGGAGGCGTATGCGAAGGCGTACTGGGCGAAACAGGGTGCGAACGTCGTGTCGTACCAGAACCAGGACGGCGTCTATGCGGACCTGACCGCCGGCCGCCTCGATGCCGCGCTGCAGGACGAGGTGCAGGCGGCGATCGGCTTCCTGAAGTCGCCGCGCGGCGCGGGTTATCAGTTCGTCGGGCCGGAGCTGGTCGACGAGAAGGTGCTCGGCATCGGCGCCGGCATCGGGCTGCGCAAGGAAGACACCGACCTGAAGGCGAAGATCGACCGCGCGATCCTCGACATGGTCAAGGACGGCACCTACAAGCGGCTGGCGTCGAAGTACTTCGACTTCGATATCTACGGCGGGTGATGGGGCTGATGCGGCGGCGCGCCGCATGCTGCCGCGTATCGCAGGCATCGCGGACAGTTCGTTCCCGCCAGCAAGCGCGGACGCTCGACGTCAAAACATGAAGGCAGCGCGCTGCTGCCGTCCACTGCCGCGCCGGTTTCGTCGCCCGTCTCGCGCGGCACGCTGCCGCGTATCGCCGGCATCGCGGACGATTCCCCCACGCCGCGAGCGCTCGACGTCAGAACGTGAAGATCGGGCGTCGCGGCACCCGCGCGCGCGCACACATGCCCATCCGGATCGGATTGGCGAGCGTGAAAGCACCGGCGCGACGCGGATGGCCGGGAATCAGCCGGATCCGCCTCGCGCCGAGCGCGCAAAGCTGGCCTGTCGATGCATGGCGGCCGGCCGCGCGCTGCGCGCTCGAGCGGCGATGCAACGCATCGCTGCGATCGCGGCCAGCCGGCAGCGGCGTGTGACGATGGTTCATTTTTGGTACCCCGTAGTCGCTGTGCTGCTTGTTTCGGCGTCCGGAAGACCCCGGCGCTCCGGCGACTCGACGACGGCCCTTGCCGCGCGGCGCGCGCCTGTCGCGCGCGCCGCCGCCCTCCCCGTGAGCTCGATTCCGGCCGTGTTCGTCCGTCGTGCTGCCGAACCGGCCGGATGCCCGTCGTCGACTTTCGCACCTCGACATTCGCAAGGAGCGCGCCAGGCGCGCGCAGGCCCGTCGCCACGGGGCTTTCGTCGGACGACTTGCGCCGCGAACCGGCGCCAGCAGGCCTGACGTTTCAAAACTGAAACACGCGATAGGGGAACGGCGACCGCACGGCGACGCGGAATACGCCGCAGGCCGATGCTCGGCGCGGGTGTGGAAAATTTGCCCGGCGCGTGCGGCGCGCCATGGCGGGCGATCGCCGCGCCGGTTCGCGCGCACGCCGGCACGAAACGTTTCACGGGCTTTACACAGAACCGCGAATCGCCCGCGCACGGGCGCACGGCCGGGACCCGCCGCAGCGCCGTTACGCGCCGCGTTCAGCCGACGCGCTGGTTGTCCGCGTCGCCGGCCGGCGAGCCGTCCTTGCCGTTTTCGCCGCCGTTGTCGTGATCGTTGAGCCCGTGCTCGATCATCATCCGGTACAGCGTCACGCGCGAAATGCCGAGTTCGGCGGCCGCCTTGTTGATCCGGTGATCGTTGCGCAGCAGCGCGTTCTCGATCGCCGTGCGCTCGGCGAGCGAGCGCGCCTGCTCGAGCGTCACGGGCTCCGTTTCGCCCGGCACGTCGAGCCCGAGATCGTGCGGCGTCAGCAGCCGGCTCTCGGCCATCACGATCGCGCGCCGCACGCGGTTGATCAGCTCGCGCACGTTGCCCGGCCACTCGTAGCGGCGCATCGCGTCGAGCGCCGCCGACGTGAAGCCGCTGATCTTGCGGCCGCTGTCGGCCTTGTATTTCTGCAGCACGTAATGCGCGAGGATGTCGATGTCCTTGCCGCGCGCGCGCAGCGGCGGCTCGTGGATGCGCAGCACGCAGAGCCGGTGATAGAGATCCGCGCGGAAGCGTCCGGCCTCGACCGCGCCGTCGAGATCGACGTGCGTCGCGGAGATGATCCGCACGTCGACCGGAATCGATTCCTGCCCGCCGAGACGCTCGATCTTCCCTTCCTGCAGGAACCGCAACAGGCTCGCCTGGCTCTCGACCGGCATGTCGCCGATTTCGTCGAGGAACAGCGTGCCGCCGTTCGCCGACTCGATCCGCCCGGCGCGCCGCTGGTTCGCGCCGGTGAACGCGCCGCGCTCGTAGCCGAACAGCTCGGATTGCAGCAGATGATGCGGAATCGCGCCGCAGTTGATCGCGACGAACGGCCCCTTGCCGCGCACCGAGCGCTCGTGGATCGCGAGCGCGGTCAGCTCCTTGCCGGTGCCCGACTCGCCGGAGATGAACACGCTCGCGTCCGTCTTCGCGACCTTGCGAATCGTGCTGAACAACTGCTGCATCGCCTCGCAGTTGCCGATCATCCCGTGCTCGCCGATCGACGCCGCATACGCGGCGCCGTCGACGCGATCGAGCGCGGCCATCCCGCGCGCATGGCCGAGCACGTGCGAAATCCATTCGTACGGCAACGGCAGCGTCACGTAGTCGAAGCAGTAGCTGCGAATCATCTCGCGCACCGCGGCGCTGATCGTGACGCCGCCCTGCGCGACGGAAATCCAGCCGATCGCGGGCTGGCTCAGACACGCCTTCAGCGCCGGATAGTCGCGCGACGTGAAGCCGGTGAAATCGATGAGCCCGGCCGCGACGTTGACGCCGGATGTCATGTTCTGCGCGGCGCCGGCCGTCTTCGCGACCGAGACTTCCCAGCCAAGGTCGCGTAGTTGCGCGAGCAACGGTTCGTCGGGCGAACGCATGATCACGAACAGCTTGCGTCCTGCCTCGGGTGCGGTAACGGACAAGAGCGGCGTTTCGGCCGCCGTCGGGTTTGCATCGGGTGATTTTGCAACCATCGTTGTTCCCCGCTTGGCGTTGGTATTGTGCGCCGGCTCGTCGCGGCGTGCGACGCAGCTGTTCGAACCCACATATTGGCCGCATTTCCGTCCGAATAGAATCCCCCAAGGCAATAATCGCGCGGCCCGCGAATCGGTCGATGAACGGTATATCGATACCGCCGAGGGGCGGCTGGATGGGGGTTATCCCGATTGGTGGGATTTTCCGGGGCGCGCGCGAGCGGTCCGGGAGTGCGCCGGTCGGGAGCGGGCCAGGCGCTGGACGGATGCGGGACGGGCGTGGGTCGGACCGACGCGGGCGCGGCGGCGCTCGCAGTGCGCAGCGCGGGCCGCGCATGCGTAACCGTTTTCCGATTGACCTCGGTCAATCGTCGGATGAAGGCGTCGATGATGCAGGAACGCAACACGCGCCGGTCAGGGCGCCGCAGCGCACCCGTTGCGCCCCCCAGCGCCCCTCACCCCGCGTCAGCGCGTCGAAGCGATCGGCCCGAGCGCACCGGCGCGACCGCGGCCGACCGACGGGAGGCTGGCCGCGCGCGATGCGGCGACGAGCCCATCCACCCGGGCGAGATGATGGCGGTTGTCGTGGTCCCACGGATGGAAGCCCGGCCGGAAATAGCTGAGCCATTCGCGCGCGATGCGCGGAAACAGCCCGCGGCGCGGCCCGTACAGGAACGCGATCATCCGCAGCATCCCGCGCAACCGGTGCCGGATCGCTCGATCGCGCGACAACAGCGTGACGTGCAGCAGGAACACGGTCGGCCAGAACGTCAGCGTCGTCAGCAGATAGGCGCCGATCCGGATCAGATAGCGACGCGGGCCGGGGCGGATCGCCGCGTTCCAGACATCGAACGACACGGCCTTGTGCTCGGTTTCCTCGAGCGCGTGCCACAGCCACATCTGCCGATAGCCGTCGACCGAGCCGTCGAGGCGCGTCGGGTCGCTCAGCAGCCAGTCGGCGAGCATCGCCGTGTAGTGCTCGGCGGCCACCGTATGCGCGAGCTGCATCGAATGCGGCAGCTTGCGCTTCAGGTACCCGAGCACGGTCCAGATTCGCTTGTCGAGCTTGCGCGCCGGCAGCCGGTTCGCCTGCATCAGCTCGTTGTATTCGACGTGTTCGCGCGTGTGCATCGCCTCCTGGCCGATGAAGCCGAGCACCTGCTGCTTGAGCAGCGGATCGTCGATGCGGTCGCGGTAGTTGCGCACCGAGTCCATGAAAAAGCGTTCGCCGGCCGGAAACAGCAGCGACAGCGCGTTGAAGAAGTGGGTCACGTGCGGGCCCATTGCGTGCCAATCCTTTGCGCGCTCGACCGCCAGCTCGAAGCGCAGGTCGCGGCGCACCGGCATCACGTCGGCCGCGATGGCGGCGGCGGAAGCGGCTGACTTCATGTTGGTCGTTCTCCTTGCTGCGGGCAGCCTCGAAGGCCGTGCGGCGCGCACGCCGTCCCGCAACGTACTGATCTTGACATCGATAGATGTAAAGATAGGCGCCGTCCGGTGGCGCGGGCAAGCCGAACGGTAGACGCGCGCTTCCAAACGGCGCACCGGGCGCGGCGTCGCAAAAACGGCGTTCGTGCAGCGTGTGGATGGACCGCGATTCGAACGCGCGAACCGTTGCGCGACCGGCACGCGCGGCACCCACGCGCGTGGCGGTATCGCCGCGAAAGCCCCGTGCGGCGGACGCTCCCGACGATCGCAACGCGGCTTGCGACGCGCCGCGGTACGCGCGTGCCGCCACGATTCATACGCGAGCTGCGACCGCCCGGTGCAGCGCGATCGATCGGATCGCAGCCGAATTCAAACGCGCGTTCCATTCGGGTTTCGCGCGCGCCGACGCCAGCGGCCGCGCCGGGCGCGCGGCGCCCGCCCGGCCATGCGCGCGCCGCGTCCGGTGACGCGCGGCGGGCTCGCCTACAATAGCGGTCTTACTCAACCCCTCTCAGGAGAAGTCATGTCCGTCACCACGACCGCATCGGGCCTCAAAATCGAAGACCTGACCGAAGGCACCGGCGCGGAAGCCGCCGCGGGCCAGACCGTCAGCGTCCACTACACGGGCTGGCTGACCGACGGTCAGAAATTCGATTCGAGCAAGGACCGCAACGACCCGTTCGCGTTCGTGCTCGGCGGCGGCATGGTCATCAAGGGCTGGGACGAAGGCGTGCAGGGCATGAAGGTGGGCGGCGTGCGTCGCCTGACGATTCCGCCCCAACTCGGCTACGGCCCGCGCGGCGCAGGCGGCGTGATTCCGCCGAACGCGACGCTCGTGTTCGAAGTCGAGCTGCTCGCCGTCTGACACAGCTGCCGACGCCCTCCCGATGGAACGCGTGCCGTCTCCCGCCATCGCGCTGCGCCGTTACGACACGTGCGAGGCGTCGGACGTGCACGATTTCCATCAGGTCGTGCTGGGCGTCGACGGCGCGATGGTGATGGCGGTCGACGGCGTCGGCCGCCGCATCGACCGGCATGCGGCATGGCTGATCCCGGCGGGCGCGCGCCACGAGTACGCCGGGCTCGGCGAGAATCGCCAGCTCGTGCTCGACCTGCCCGCCGCGTCGCTGGCGCTGCCGCAGCGTCTGTTCGACCGCGCACGCGCGGTGTCGATCGATCCGGCGCTGACGTCGCTGGTCGCGCAGCTCGCGACGGCCGCCGCGCAGCTCGACGGGCCGGCCGACGCCGCGCGCGCGCATCGTTTCCAGTGGCACGCTGCGGCGCGCCTGTGCGACGCGCTGCTCGACGACGCCAGCCTCGCCGCGCCCGCTGTGGGCCTCGATTTCGCGCGCATCGACCGCTGGCTGCGTGCGCGGCTCGCCGAGCCGCTGCGCATCGCGGATCTCGCCGCGCACTGCGGTTACGGGATGCGCCGCTTTCATCAGCTGTTCATCGACGCGTTCGGCGAAACGCCGCACCGCTACCTGCAGCGGCTACGGCTCGACGCGGCCGTCGTGCTGCTCGCCGACGGCCGTCATCCGCTCGTCGACATCGCCGGCATGGTCGGCTTCGCCGATCAGAGCACCTTCACGCACGCGTTCACGAAGCGCTTCGGCGTCGCGCCCGGGCGCTGGCGCAGCGAGCGGCACTGAAAGGTTTGGGGCGGCTCGGGCGCTGCTGCTGTCAAGCCGCCGCATCGCGCGACATCCGCATGGCGTTGCGTGCTTCACGTCCTGATCGGCGGTGGCATCGGGCACACGCGCTGCCGTCAAGCCGTCGCATCGCGCGGCCACCCGCATGGCGCTGCTTGCTTCACGTCCTCATCGGCGGTGGCGTCGGGCACACGCGCTGCCGTCAAGCCGTCGCATCGCGCGGCCACCCGCATGGCGTTGCTTGCTTCACGTCCTCATCGGCGGTGGCATCGGGCACACGCGCTGCCGTCAAGCCGTCGCATCGCGCGGCCACCCGCCTCGCATCCCCATCCTCAGCAACATCGATACTTCACCGCAGGCCGAAACATCCCGCACCCGGCGCGTCCTACGATACGCGCATGGACACGTCACGCTCCCCCGCCCTGCCGCCCGCGCTCGCACGCGTCGTGGCGACCGTCAGCGTCGGCTTCGTCGTCACGCAGCTCGACGTCACGATCGTCAACATCGCGCTCGCGCATCTCGCCGGCGATCTGCACCTGCCGGTCGCCGCGCTGCAGTGGGTCGTCGATGCGTACACGCTCGCCTTCGCGGTGCTGATGCTGACGGGCGGCGCGCTCGGCGACCGCTTCGGCGCGCGCCGCCTGTACGTCGCAGGCCTCGTGCTGTTCTCGGTCGCGTCGCTCGCGTGCGGCGCTGCCGTCTCGCCCGCGATGCTGATCGCCGCCCGCGCGGCGCAGGGCATCGGCGCGGCGGCAATGCTGCCGAATTCGCTCGCCTTGCTCAACGACGCGTGCCGGCACGACCCGCGGCTACGCGCGCGCGCCGTCGGTGCATGGACGGCCGCGGGATCGATCTCGATCGCCGCCGGCCCGGTGGTGGGCGGGCTGCTGATCGCCGCCTGGGGCTGGCGCGGCATCTTCCTCGTGAATCTGCCGCTGTGCGCGGCGGGGCTCGCGGCCACGTTCGCGTGGGTGCCCGCGCGGCGCGCCGATGCGGCGCCGCCGCCGGCCGCCGCGCGCCTGCTCGACGTACGCGGCCAACTGATCGCGATCGCGATGCTCACCGCGCTGACCGCCGCCGTGATCGAATGGCGGCCGCTCGGCTTCGTGCATCCGGTCGTCGCGGGCGGCTTCGCGGTGGCGGCACTCGCCGCGCTCGCGTTCGTCGCGGTCGAGGCGCGCAGCACGGCGCCGATGCTGCCGCTGTCGCTGTTCCGTCGCCGCACGTTCAGCGCGGCCGTGCTGTTCGGCGTCTGCGTGAACCTCACCTATTACGGCACCGTGTTCGTGCTCGCGCTGTATCTGCAGCGCGTGCGCGGCGAAACGGCGCTGCAGGCGGGCCTCGCGTTCCTGCCGCTGACGGGCGGCTTCCTGCTGTCGAATCTGGCGAGCGGCCGCGCGGTCGCGCATGACGGCCCGCGCATGCCGATGTTGGCCGGTGCGCTGGTCGCGGCCGTCGGCTACGGATCGCTGCATTTCGTCGACGCCCAGACGCCGCTGCCGCTGCTGCTCGTGCCGTTCCTGCTGATCCCGGCCGGCATGGGCTTCGCGGTGCCGGCGATGACGACGGCCGTGCTCGCGTCGGTCGAGCCCGCGCGCGCGGGCATCGCGTCGGCCGTGTTGAACACCGCGCGTCAGGCGGGCGGCGCGATGGGCGTCGCCGCCTTCGGCGCGCTCACCGGCGCGGGCGGCGCAGCGCAGACCGTCCACGGCCTGCGCGTCGAAACCGCCGTGTCGGTAGCGCTGCTGATCGCCGCCGCGTTGCTCGCGACGCTGGTGCGGCGCGACGCGCATCGCGACCCACATCGTGACGCGGCGGCCGCACGTCGGCCGGTGTCGGCCGCGGACTGATCGGCAGGTCCATCGTCGGCGCACGACGAGCCGGCCGATCGCAGACGCCAACCGCGATTGCGCGATGCGCAGCCGCGCGTCAGCGCGGCCCGTTCGAATCGTCGACGACCTTGCGCACGAACGTTTCCGCCGCCTTCACCGCGCGCCCGTCGTCGTGCCGCAACGCGATCTTGCGCAGCGCGCGGCCGGTGTTGCGATCGATCAGCACCGAACGCGGCTCGCCACGCTCGAACAGATTCGCCTCGCCCCACTGCCGCAACATCACGATGACGGGGAACAGCCCCTCGCCCTTCTTCGTCAACGCGTACTCCTGATATGCGCTGCCGTCCGATGCGGGCACGACTTCGAACACGCCGGCGTCCACCAGCATCCTGAGCCGGTCGGACAGGATGTTGCTCGCGACGCCGAGGCTCGCACGGAAATCGCCGAACCGCCGCACGCCGTCGAACGCGTCGCGCACGATCAGCAACGCCCAGCGATCGCCGACGATATCGGTCGCGCGCGCCACCGGGCACGGCGAATCCGCAAGACTTCTCTGTCTGGCCATATTGCTCTCCGCTTTCCTTTCGGCCACGTGGGCCGCTCTCGATGCGCGGGCCTGTCGCCCGACGCCTTTTCGGTTGCATTTTAAAACTTGTCTTCCTACACTCCAACACGTTTCTATTTGCAACTACTTTCATGAGAACGTCGATGGAATCGTCCTGCTGTTCCGACCTGGCCGCGTCGGCTGCGCCGCCGCTCGCCGCGAACCAGGCCCGCGTGCCGACCGCGACCGTCGCGTTGCTCGCGGTCTGCTGCGCGGCGAGCGTCGCGAACGTGTACTACGCGCAACCGCTGCTCGATTCGATCGCGCGCGAGTTCCGCGTCGCGCCGGCCGCGATCGGCGGCGTCATCACCGCGACGCAGCTCGGCTGCGCGCTCGCGCTGCTGTTCGTCGTGCCGCTCGGCGATCTGCTGAACCGCAAGCGCCTGATCGCCGTGCAACTCGTCCTGCTGGCGGCGGCATGCACGTGCGTGGCCACGGCGTCGACACGCATCGCGTTGCTGGCCGGCATGGTCGCGCTCGGCCTGCTCGGCACCGCGATGACGCAAGGACTGATCGCATGCGCGGCCGCGCTCGCGGCGCCCGGCGAGCGCGGCCGCGTGGTCGGCGCGGCGCAGGGCGGCGTCGTGATCGGCCTGCTCGCCGCACGCTCGCTCGCGGGTGTGGTGACGGACCTCGCCGGCTGGCGCGCGGTGTATCTGGTGTCGGGCGCGGCCGCGCTCGCGATGCTCGCGGCGCTCGCCCGCCTGTTGCCGGCCATCGACGCGCCGCGCGAGCGGATCGGCTATGCGGCGCTGCTCGGCTCGATGGTCACGCTGCTGCGCACCGAGCGCGTGCTGCGCGTGCGCGGCGCGATCGCGCTGCTGATGTTCGCCGCGTTCAGCATCTTCTGGAGCGCGCTGGTGTTGCCGCTCAGCGCGGGACCGGAGCCGATGTCGCATACGCAGATCGGCGCCTTCGGGCTGGTGGGCGCGCTCGGCGCCGCTGCGGCCGCACGCGCGGGCCGGCTCGCCGATCGCGGGCGCGGCGAGGCGACGACGGGCGCCGCGCTGCTGCTGCTCGCGTGCGCGTGGCTGCCGCTCGCGTTCGCGGGCACGTCGATCGCGTGGCTGGTCGTCGGCATCGTGCTGCTCGACGTCGGCGGGCAGGCCGTCCACGTCGTGAACCAGAGCATGATCCTCGGCGCGCGGCCCGATGCGCACGCGCGCGTGGTCGGCTGCTACATGCTGTTCTATTCGGCGGGCAGCGGGCTCGGCGCGATCGCCTCGACGATCGCATATGCGCACGCGGGCTGGCTCGGCGTCTGCGCACTCGGCGCGGCGGTCAGCGTGGCCGCGTCGTGCGTATGGGCCGCGACGCTCGAGCGCCGATAGCACACGCCGAACACGTCGCGCCGCCCGCGCGGCGGCCATGCAACGAACGAAAAAAACGGCTCGCCGAAGTCGGGCGAGCCGGTCCGTGCCCCGGCGCGAGGTCGCCCTGCGCGCCGGTCGCGGTGCGTCACGCGTCACGCGTCGCGCGCTCAGCTGGCCGCGCGGATCGCCTCTTCATAGACGCCGGCGACGCGCCGCGCGATCACCGCATTGTCGAAGTGCTCGCGCGCATAGCGCTTGCATGCGACTTCGTCGGGCAGCGCGATCGCGCCCGACAGCGCGCCGCCGATCCCTTCCGCGATCGCGTCGGCGCCGGTCGACGGCAGCACGAGGTCGCTCGACAGCCCCGCGACGGCCTCCGGCAGCCCGCCGACCGGCGTCACCAGCACCGGCGTGCCGGACGCCAGCGATTCGACGGTGATCAGCCCGAAGCCTTCGAGCGCGACCGTCGGCACGACGCTGACCGTCGCCGCGCGGTACAGCGCCGCGAGATGGTTGTCCGGCACGAACCCGAGCAGTTTGACGTTGTCCTGAAGCCCCGCGGCGTCGATGCGCTGCTGCAGCTCCTCGCCGATCTTGCCCTTGCCGGCGATCAGCAGCAGCACGTCGGGATGACGGCGCTTGACGATGCCGATCGCGTCGATCAGGTCTTCCAGCCCCATGCGCCGCACGAGCCGCCGCACCGCCAGCACGATCGGGCGGTCCTGCGGCAATTGCAGCTTGTGGCGCGCATCGGCCGGCGTGAGCGGCGTGTCGAACTGCGCGGTGTCGACGCAGCCGGGAATCACGCGCACGCGCGACGGATCGATGCCGTAGCGGTTCGTCAGGATCTGGCCGAACGCCTGCGACAGCACGATCAGGCGCGACGAGCGCACGTAGACGGCCTGTTCGAGATAGCGCTTCGCTCGCTGTCCCAGCGACGCGGCGCCCTCTACCTGACTTTCGTCGGCCCACGGCCCCTGGAAGTGCGACACCTGCGGAATCCCCCGCGTGACGTCGAGGCCCGGGAACGTATAGAGGGCGAAGTGCGACGAGATCACGTCGGGCCGCGCGCTGCGGATTTCGTCGCGCAACGCGCGGCGCGCGGCGAGCATGCGGCGCGCGAGCGGCTGCGATGCGGGCCCGAAGCCCTGGATCGCGCCGCCCGTGTCGTTGGCGACCTTCGGCGAGCCGGCCACCAGCCCGCGCACCTCGACGCCCGCACCGGGCAGCGCGCCGACGAGCGAGTAGTACATCCGGTCGAGGCCGCCCGCACGTTCGGGGAACCAGTGCATGCCGATCTGCAACGATTTGATCGGCCGGGAAGATTGATTCATCAGTTGCTCCGAGAAACTCGCCAGGTCCGCCGCACGCATGCGTGCGCCGGATCGCGCGATCAGCTGTGGGAATGCGCCGCGGTCAGGCGGCGGAACACGTCAACACGATTGCTCCTGCGTGAGCGCATCGTCGGCGCGCTCGAACGCGACCGGCTGCGACGGTTCGCCGATGCGCCGGTACAGCGCGACGTACTGCGCGCCCATGTGCGCCCAGCCGAAGCGCGTCATCAGTTCGCGCGCGGCTTCACCCATCGCGCGGCAGGTCTCGCGCGACGCGGCGAGCGAGCCGATCGCCTGCGCGAGCGCGGCCGGATCGTCCGGGTCCTCCAGCACGATCCCGCAGTCGCGCGTGATGATCTCCGCGCCGCCGGCGGTGCGCGCGGTGACGACCGGCAGCCCGGCCGCCATCGCCTCGAGCAGCGACAGGCTCATCGCTTCGTAGCGCGACGGGAACACGTACGCGTCGACCGAGCGCATCAGCGTCGGCATGTTCTTCACCAGCCCGAGGAAATGCACGCGCGCGTCGATGCCGAGCGCGCGCGCCTCGTCCGGATACGGACTGCCCGGCAGATAGCCGGCCACCGCCAGATGCACGTTCGCCGGCAGTTGCGTCAGCGCCTTCAGCACGGTGCCGAGGTTCTTGCGCGGCGTGCGCAGGTCGCCGACGAACAGCAGCAGGAACGCGTCGTCCGGCAGCTTGAAGGCCGCGCGGTCGGCCTGCGCGTGCGCGAACGCGCCGGCGTCGACGCCGTTGTAGATCACGCTGATCTTGCGGCTGTCGATGCCGAGCCCGGCGATCTCGTCGGCCACCTTCTGCGACACGGCCGTGATCGCGCGCGAGCGCCGGTATGCCCAGCGCTCGAGCGCCGTGTTCACGCGCGTATAGACGTACTGGTACGCGGACCACAGCCCCTTGGTCAGCCCGAACGGGTAGTACGGGCTCTTGAACCAGCCGCCGTGCACGAAGTGCGCGGTGTTCACGTCCGCGCGGACCCACGAGATGAAGCCGTTCACGTGCAGCACGTCGTACTCGGCGCGATGCGTGCGCAGCCACCACGCGCTCTTGAGCGCGAACACCTGCTGCTTGACGAGATTCGACGGCCACCAGCGCCCGGCCTTCACCGGCACCCAGCGCACGCGCGGTTCGGCCAGCAGCTCGGGCGCGACGTGCGACGCGACCAGCGTGACCTCGTAGCCCTCGGCCAGCGCGGCGCGCGCGATTTCGTAATTGACGCGGCCCTGCCCGTCGTTATGACGCACGACATGCGTGACGATCGCGATTCTCAATGGTCGCCTCCCCGTGAACGCGCGGCGGCCAGCAGGCGCTGCGCCTTCTGCCAGTGCGCCGCGGATAGTATGGAAAAAATGGCCGTGTACATCAGCAGCCCACCCGTGCCGATCAGCGAGTTCGTGAAGACCAGCATCGCGAACGTCGACAGACACAGGCTCAGGCACGCGCCGACGAACTTGTCCTTGCGCAGCTTGAACGCGGCGCGCAACGTGCGGCCGAACAGCATCACCACGCCGGCGAGATACAGCAGCGTGCCGGGCCAGCCGAGCACGAACGGCACGTTCATCACGCCGCTGTCGAAGCTGCCGTACTTGCCGAGCTCGCCGCTGTCGCTCGACAGCTTCGTCGAGGCGCCGGTCGCGCCCATCCCTTCGCCGGCGACGTCGGTGAACGCCGTCTGCGCGAAGGTCGCGTAGAACTTGTTGCGGTCGTCGTAGCTGCGGTCGTCCTTCAGGTTCGTGATCGATTCCAGACGCTGACCCAGCCGGTCGGCCACCGGCCCGACGGTCAGCAGCGGCACGCACAGCCCGACCAGCACGACGCCGCTGATCAGGATGCGCATCCGCACGCGATTGCTCGACTGCACGAGCTGGATCGCGAGCGCGATCACCCAGCCGCCCCACGTCGAGCGCACCAGGCACAGCGCGAACGACACGAAGCCGGCCGCGCCGGCGACCCAGCGAATCCGCTGCGGCGCGACCAGCACGAACACGAGCGCGCCCATCATCGCGAACGCGAACGGCCCCGACGAGTTCATCGTGCTGAACACCCGCACGCCGTACGGCACCGGCTCGCCCTGCGAGCCCATCTGCGAGCCGACCATCCACAGCACGTCCCACTGCGGCATCACGAAGTACTGCACGACGCCGTACACGCCCATCACGAGCATGCCCCACATGAAGGTGGCGAGCAGCACGTCGCGGTACTCGGGATAGTTGCGCGCGTTGACCATGATGTGAAAGCCGATCAGGATCGGATACAGCCAGTTCGCGAGGTCGTAGGTCGCGGCCATCACGCCGCTCGACACGATGCCGACCAGATACGCGTACACGAGCCCGAACAGCATCAGCAGCACCGGAATCCCGCGCCGCTGCGCGAGCACGCGGTAATGCCGGATCAGGCCGAGGCCGGCGATCATCGTGACCGCGAGCGGCGCGACCTGGATCAGGCTCGTCGGCGTGAACGCGCCCTTCGACCAGTCGGCCAGCCGCCGCACTTCGGGGCTCAGGAACCACACCCACCACATGAAGCCGACATAGCGCGCCGGGCTCTTGAAATACAGCCAGACGCCGACCGCGATGGCGAGCACCGGGAACGCGAGCGTCAGCACCTTGCCCTGGTGCACGGCGATCAGCGCGGCGGTAAACGACCACAGCGCGGCCTGCCCGGCCCAGTGCTTCGGCTCCGCGAACCAGCTGCGGCTGCGCGACGGCGCGCGTTCGGCGGCGATCGTACTCATCGCGACGAAGGCTGCGAATCCGCGAGCGGCATCGCCAGCTCCGCCGCCGCGGGCGTGCGCCGCCCGCGCAGCAGGTCGCGCGTGATCCGCACGTGCTGCTCGGCGAACGCCTGCGTGGTCAGATTGCGCTCGCGCAGGCACGCCGCCGCGGCGCGCGCGCAGGCGAGCGCCGCCGACGGATCGGCGGCGAAGCGATCGGCGGCCTGGCGCATCGCCTGCGCGTCGAACGCCGGCACGTACGCGGCCGTGTCGTGCGGGAAGTAGTCGCTCAGCCCGCCCACGTCGGACACGATCATCGGCTTGCCGACCGCCGCCGCCTCGAGCATCACGGTGATGCCCGACGCATGGAAGTTCGGCCGCAGCGGCACGACGATCACGTCGGCCCACGCGTACAGCTCGTGCTGCTTCGCGAGCCCCGACGCGGAGCCGATCTGCACGTTCGGCGCATGCCATTCGCGCGGCACGCGCCGCCGCGTCGCGAGCCGCACGTCGTAGCGCGCGTCGCCGCCGAACGCGGCCAGGAAGGTGCGCCAGTCGCGATCGCGGTCGTTGCCGATCGCGGCGATCCGCAGCGGCCGGCCCGGCTGCCATTGCACCGGCTCGATCGGCGGAAAGTCCTGCGTGTTCAGGCCGTAATAGACGAACGTCGCGTCGCGCCCGAGATAGCGACGGCACAGCTCGGCGTTGTCGCGCGCGAGCGTGGTCAGCACGTCGGCGCGCGCGACCAGCTTGCGGTACAGCCAGCGGCGCGGCGCACCGAAGCTGCTCCACTTGTCGAACAGCCACACGCTTTGCGCGAGCAGCAGCGGGCGCTTGCCCTGCGCGCCCGCGAGCTTGAGGATCAGCGCGGCCGCGAGGTGCTCCTGCTCGGTGTGCGTCCAGATCACGTCGGCGTTCAGCAACGCGCCGCGGTTGCGCCAGGCGTGCACGACGTCGAAGCCGAGCGCGGCCTTCAGCGCCCGCCGCGCGACGCCCGCGACGCGATTCTCGCGGCGGTCCTGCGAATAGCTCAGCCGGAATTCGTCGGACTCCGCGTGGTGATAGCCGTACAGGCAGCCGATGTTCTCGCCTTGGCGGTAGGTCCGCGGATCGGCGCCGTAGAACAGGTGCACGTGAACTTTCGTTGCGGTCATGAATGCCCTCCGGGGGTGGCCGTGCGCGCTGCGCGCGGCCGGTTCAAGACGTCACCGGCGGCATCGCCGCACGATGGGGGGCAAGGTTCGCTCGGCGCGCCTCGCGGGCGCCGCGGCGCACCGCGCGCCAGTGCTCGCGCACGCGCTCGCGCCGCGCCGTATGCAGCGACAGCAGCAGATGCGCGAGGCCCGGATAGACGCGCGTGCCGACCAGCGTCCACCACCACCACGCCAGCTCGCGGCGCAGCGGCGGCAGATGCTCGCGCAGGATCAGATGCAGGTTGTATGCGCCGTTGCTGATCGCATTCAGCGACGCCGCATCGCGCCGGTCGTCGTCGAAGCGTTCGGCCGGAAAGTGATCGACGGCGATCGCCGGGTCGTAGACGAGCTTCCAGCCTTCGCGCTGCACGCGCATGCTGAACGCCATGTCGTTGTGCACCTGTGCGCCGGCGCCGCGCAGGCGCGTGTCGAAGCGCAGGCGCTCGATCGCCGCGCGGCGATAGCTCATGTTGACGCCCTTCAGCATGTCGACCTCGCGCGCGCCGCCGACCCCGAGATGGTGATTGCCGACGATCTTGCCGGACAGCGTGAGCTGGCCGACGCGCTCGCGCGATTCGTCGAGCACGCGGCCCTTCTCGTGCACCCAGTCGCGGCCGCCGACCGCGCCCACGCGCGGGTCGGCCGCGAACGCGGCTTCGATGCGCGCGAGCCAGTCGGCGCGCGGCGCGGCGTCGTCGTCGGTGATCGCGACGATGTCGCCGCTCGCCGAATCGAGGCCCTGGTTCAGCGCGGCGACCTGCCCCGGCACATCGACCGGCACGATGCGCAGCGGCAGCGTGCCGGCCACGGCCGGATCGGCGAGGCGCTCGTGGGTGGCGTCGTCCTCCGGGCGCGCGACGACGATCACCTCGTCGGGCAGCCGCTGCTGCCGCTGCAGCGCGAGCAGGCAGCGCGCGAGGTCGGCAGGGCGCCGGTAGGTCGGAACGAGCACAGAAATTTTCATCGGGTGTTCTCCAGTCGGCCGGGCCATGCGGTCATGCGCTCAGGTATTCGTGGACGGCCGCGTAGCCGCGGCCGTAGCCGCGCGCCTTCGGCGCCACGCCGTTGAAGATCCCGCCTTCCAGATCGACGCCCGCCGTGCGCAGCCGCTTGATCGCATCGGCGATCTCGCCTTCGGTGTGCATGCCGGAGCGCAGCACCAGGAAGGTCGCGCCCGCCATGCGGCCGATGATGGTCGCGTCGGTCACCGCGAGCACCGGCGGCGAGTCGATCAGCACGACGTCGTAGCGCTTGCCGAGCCCTTCGAGGTATTGCGGCAGCCGCGTCGACATGAGCAGCTCCGACGGGTTCGGCGGCCGCGTGCCGGCCGAAATGAACGACAGGCCCTGCACCGGCGTCTCGCGCACGGCGTCCTCGAGCGGCGACTGGTCGCTCAGCAGCTCGGACAGGCCCGGCTGCACGGTAAGGCCGAAGTAGCGGTCGAGCATCCCGCGGCGCATGTCCGCGTCGATCAGCAGCACGCGCTTGCCCGAATGCGCGAGCAGCACCGCGAGGTTGACGGTCAGGAAGCTCTTGCCGATGCCCGGCGTCGGGCCGGTCAGCACGATCACGCGGCTCTGCGCGTCGAGCATCGCGAACTGCATCGCGGTGCGCAGGCTGCGCATGCTTTCGACGCTCAGATCCTTCGGGCGCAGGCTCGCGAGGATCGGCCGCGCGCGCGCGCCGCTCTTCTCGGCCATCGCGTCGAGCTTCACCTGCTCGGCGCTTTGCGGCACCAGCCCGTAGAGCGGCAGGTTGAAGGTGCGCTCGACGCGGTCCGGATCCTCGATCCCCTGGAACAGGTTGCGGCGCAGGAACACGATGCCGGTGCCGAGGATCAGCCCGAGGAACACCGCGGCCGACAGGATCAGCACCTTCTTCGGCTTGACCGGATCGCCCGGGCGCAGCGCCGAATCGACCAGGTGGATGTTGCCGCCCGTGCCGGCCTTCTGCACCGACAGCTCCTGCACGCGGTTGAGCAGCAGCACGTAGATGTCTTCGGCGACCTTCGCGTCGCGCTGCAGCTGCACGGCCTTCACCTCGGTCGCGGGCAGGCTGCGGAAGCGGTTGCTGAACTTGTCCTTCTCGGCCTGCAGCTCGGCGAGCTGCTGCTTCGCCGCGATCACCATCGGATGCGAGTCGGTGAAGCGCTGCGCGAGCGAGGCGAGCTGCAGCCGCTGCGCGGCGATCTGCTGCTCGTACTGCACGCTGCCTTCGAGGTAGACCTTCGCCTCGTCGCTCGCGTTGATCGAGCCGGAGGTGCGCTGATACTCGGTGAGCGCGGCTTCCGCGCGCTCGAGATCGGCCTTCAGGCGCGGCTCCTCGCCCTTCAGGAAGTCGAGCATCTTGGTCGCTTCGGCCTGCTTCGCGATCACGTGCTGGTTCAGGTACGACTGCGCGAGCGCGTTCGCGATCGCGGCGGTCTGCTCGGGGTTCTTGCCTTCAAGCGAGATCTGCACGACGCCCGTCTGCTTGCCCTGCTCGGACACCTGGATGCCCGACTGGAAGCCGGTGATCGCGTCGAGATCGTTGTAGCGCACCACGGTGAACTGCGTGCCCGGACGCGCGATGAGCTTCTGCACCAGCAGCGTCACGCCGCCGCCCTGCTCCGTTTCGCCGACGCGGCCCGCGAGCAGCCGGCGGCCGTCCGGGTCGACCAGCGTGTAGGTGCCGTCGGGGCCGGCCGTCAGCGTCATCTTCTTGCCTTCGAGCGCCGGCACCACGTTCACGGTGTCGATGTCGGCGACCTCGCCGCCCCACGCGTACGAGCGCAGCCCGAACCACGCGCGCGACGGCTGGCCCGGCGTCGCGATGCGCGCGGCCAGGCTGCCGAGCAGCGGCAGCGTCTTCGGCACGACCGAGAAGTTCAGCTTGAACTGCTCGACCACCGGCGCGACCACGCCGCGGCTCTTGATGATCTCGATCTCGGCATCGGTCGGCGCCTGCTGCGGACCGCTGTTGATCATCGCACCCGTCTGCGTCTGCGTGAGCGCCTGCGTCGTGTTGTCGTTGCCCTCGACGCGCACGTGCACGTCGGCCTGATAGACCGGCTTCGCGACGTAGCAGTAGAGGCCGGCGAGCGCGACGACCGTCACGGCGATGCCGAGCAGCAGCCAGATGTCGTCCATGATGACCTGGAGCAACTGGCCGAGGACGACGTCCTCTTCGTCGGTTTTCGCGGTCAGGTCCGCGTGGGAGTGTTTCGCTTGCGTGTTCACCATTCGTTCCCGCTTCAGTGGTGCCGGGGGGCAGACGCCGCCCCGGCGGGCTATCAGCGCGTGATTTGCCGCATGTAGAAGATCGTCTGGATCGTCGGCAGCACCTGCTGCAGCACACGGTTGAACTGCACCGAGCTGGCCGTGCTGACGTACACGACGTCGAGCGGCTGCAGCGGGAAGCGGCTCGACAGCATCAGCGCATCCGGCTGCGTCATGTCGAGACGGAACACTTCCGGCTTCGTCGGGTTGTCGCGCATGCCGCGCATCACGTAGATCTTGCGCGGGTTCGCGTCGGTGTCGAGGATGCCGCCGCCGGCCGTCAGCGCGTCGGCGATGGTCAGGCGACCCTTGAGCATCGGCACCGTGACCGGCGTCTTCACCTCGCCCATGATGAACACGCGGCTGTCGCTGCGGTCCGGCACGTTGATGATGTCGCCCGGTTGCAGCATCACGTTCTGCTTCACTTCGCCGCGATCGAGCACGCCGTTCGCGTCGAGCGTGTAGAGCTTGCCGTCGCGCGTGAGGCGCACGCGCTGCAGGTCGGCCTCGGCGGTCGAGCCGCCCGAGCGCGAGATCGCGTCGACGAGCGTGAGCGGCACGTCGCTCACCGCGAGCGGCCCCGGCTGCTTCACCTCGCCGGTGACCTGCACCTTCTGGCTGCGGAACGACAGCACGCGCACGTCGAGCTGCGGATTCTTCACGTAGCGCGCGAGGCTCGACGCCATCTGCTCGCGGATCTGCGCGACCGTCTTGCCCGCCACGCGAATCCGGCCGACGAACGGGAAGAAGATCGTGCCGTCCGCGGCGACGGTCTGGCCGTACGGGTCGGCCTGGCCCGGCAGCGCCGACGTATACGGCTGCTGCAACGCCCCGGCGACCGACTGCGTGGTGTTGCCGCCGCTCGAGAACGACTGGCCCTGCGGCGTCGTCAGCTCCGGGTGATCCCACACCGTGACGCCGAGGATGTCCTGCGGGCCGACGCAATACACGTACTGCGACGGATCGGTGTAACGGCCCGGCGGCAGCGGATGCTCGACCTGCTGCTTCTGCAACTGATCCATCACCAGCTTGGCGTCGATGTAATGAACCGGATAGGTCTCGGGCTGGCCTTGCCGGCCGTCGTCCTTCAGGTTCGACGAGTCGAGATAGTTGCCGGGCGCGCTCGCGCAGGCCGACAGGAAGGTCGTCAGCGCGACGGCGAGCGCCAGCGGGCGCATGGGACGTTTCAGCATAGTTTTTGCAGCCATCCTTGAACCAGACGTTCGATCAATGAGTAGCTCTCGCGATAGTCGGCCTCGGGGCCGCCATGCGGATCGGCGATCTCGGCGTCCTCCCACTTGCCCAGCAAGTGGACCTTGCCGCGCGCGAACGGATCGACGGCCTCGACGGCCGCGATCTGCCCGCGCTCGCTGACGAGAATCAGGTCGGCGTCGCGCACGATCCGGCGCGACAGCCGCCGCGAACGATGCGTCGTGGCATCGACGCCGCGCTCGGCGAGCAGGCGCCGCATCACCGGATCGATGCCGTCGCCGTCGTTCGCACGCACGCCCGCGGAATGGAACGTCGGGCGCGGGCCGCCGCGCGACGCGGCATGCGACTTGAACAGCATCTCGGCCGCCGGGCTGCGGCAGACGTTCGCGTGACAGACGATCAGGATGTTCCGGAACATGGCGTGTCGCTTCGGGTGACGGGTAGCGGCGCGCGCGTTACGCGCTCGCGCGCGCGGCGGCCGGCGCACGCGCGGCCACGGCCTGACGCGAACCGGGGCGGCCGATCGGGTGGTATTCGATGCCCTGCTCGCTCATCGTCTCCGGCTCGTACAGGTTGCGGCCGTCGAAGATCACCGGCGACTTCCACAGCCGGCCGAGCGTGACGAAATCGGGGCTCTTGAACGCCTTCCATTCGGTGACGATCACGAGCGCATCGGCGTCGCGCGCGGCCTGCGCCTCGTCGTCGACGAACGTCAGGCGCTCGAGCCAGCTCGGGTGATCCGCGAGATCGAGCGCCAGCACGCGGCGCGCCTCCTGCTGCGCGACCGGGTCGTACGCCGCGATGCGCGCGCCGCGCGACAGCAGCTCGGCGATCAGCTCGCGGCTCGGCGCCTCGCGCATGTCGTCGGTGTTCGGCTTGAATGCGAGGCCCCAGAGCGCGAACGTGCGGCCGCTGAGATCCTCGCCGAAGCGCGCGACGATCTTCTCCGCGAGCACGCGCTTTTGCGTCGCGTTCACCGACGACACGGCCTTCAGGATCTGCAGCGACTGGCCGTGCTCGTCGGCCGTGCGGATCAGCGCCTCGACGTCCTTCGGGAAGCATGAGCCGCCGTAGCCGCAGCCCGCATACAGGAAGTGATAGCCGATGCGCGGATCGGAGCCGATCCCGCGGCGCACGGCTTCGATGTCGGCGCCGAAGCGGTCGGCCAGGTTGGCGAGCTCGTTCATGAACGAGATGCGCGTCGCGAGCATCGCGTTCGCCGCGTATTTCGTGAACTCGGCCGAGCGCACGTCCATATACAGCGTGCGTTCGTGATTGCGGTTGAACGGCGCGTAGAGCTTCTTCATCAGCTCGCGCGCGCGCTCGCCCGGCACGTCGTCGTCGCAGCCGATCACGATGCGGTCGGGTCGCGTGAAGTCGTCCACGGCCGCGCCTTCCTTCAGGAATTCCGGGTTCGACACGACCGAGAACATCTGGCCGTCCTCGCCGCGCTTCGCGAGCTCGTCGGCGACGGCCGCGCGCACGCGCTCGGCGGTGCCGACCGGCACCGTCGACTTGTCGACGATCACCTTGAAGCCCTTCATGTAGCGGCCGATGTTGCGCGCCGCCGCGAGCACGTATTGCAGGTCGGCCGAGCCGTCCTCGTCGGGCGGCGTGCCGACCGCGATGAACTGCACGTCGCCGTGCGCGACCGCGGCTTCGATGTCGGTCGAGAAGCGCAGGCGGCCGGCCGAGCGGTTGCGCGCGATCACTTCCTTGAGGCCCGGCTCGTGGATCGGCACGCCGCCGGCGTTCAGGATGTCGATCTTCGCCTGATCTACGTCGAGGCAGAACACGTCGTGCCCGATGTCGGCGAGACAGGCGCCGGTGACAAGACCTACGTAACCGCTGCCGATGATAGTCAGATTCATGATGTGTCGGACCTCTTGACCAATGATTCGAAATGCGTGGAACCGGGTGTTGCGCGGGACCCGGCGTCAGTAAGCGTTGCTGCCCGTGAAGCCTTTCCAGAGCGTCAGCACGACGATCTTGATGTCGAGCCAGAACGACCAGTTCTGCATGTAGTACAGATCGAGCTTCACCCGGCCCATCATCTTCTCGATCTGGTCGGTCTCGCCGCGATAGCCGTTGATCTGCGCCCAGCCGGTGATGCCCGGCTTGATCCGGTAGCGGAACATGTAGCCCTTCACCAGATCCTTGTAGATGTCGTCGTGCGCGAGCGCGTGCGGCCGCGGGCCGACGACCGACATCTCGCCCTTCAGCACGTTGATGAACTGCGGCAACTCGTCGAGGCTCGTGCGGCGCAGGAAGCGACCGACCGGCGTCACGCGCGAGTCGTTCCTGGTCGCCTGCGTGACCTGGCCCGCCGTCTCCTGATGCACCTTCATCGAGCGGAACTTGTAGATCTCGAACTCGTGCCCGTCGATGCCCTTGCGCTTCTGGCGGAAGAACACCGGCCCGCGCGACGTCAGCTTGATCAGGCAGGCGATCGCCAGCATCAGCGGCGCGAGCATCGTCAGCGCTGCCAGCGCGAACAGCCGGTCGAACACGAACTTCGGCAGGATCCGCACGTCGGTGATCGGCGACGCCGCGAGGTTGATCGCCGGCACGCCGAGCAGCTCGACCACTTCCTGGTTGAAGAACGACAGCGTGCGCACGTCCGGGATGAAGCGGATGTTCACGAAGTCGTGGCGAAACACGGTCACGATCTGATGAATCCGGCGCTCCTCGGTGATCGGCAGCGCGAGCCACAGCTCGCTGAGCGCGCGGCTGCGCACCAGCCACACGAGCGATTCGAACTGCCGCTCGATGCGCACGTCGTCGAGCGCGACTTCGCCGGGCGCACCGCTTTCGTCGTACACGCACACCGGGTTGAAGCCGGCTTCGGGACGCGCGCGCATCTGCGCGATCAGCCGCCGCGCGGCCGGCGTGCCGCCGACGATCGCGACCGCCTTCAGGTTGTAGCCGCCGCGCCGCAGTTGCCGCAGCACGACGTGCACGCAGGCCTTCGAGCCGGCGAGCAGCGCGGTCGTCACGAGCGCCCAGTAGCCGAGCCACAGTCGCGACAGCTCGCCCGACTGGTGAAAGCTGAAGCTCATCAGGATGCCCGCGAGCTCGACCACGAGCCACGCGAACGCGACGCGCACCATCAGCCCGACCAGACGCTTGCCGCGCCACGACTGATAGATGCCCGCGGCGGGAAAGAACACGACGACGAGCAGGCAGTCGAACAGGACCGTCGTGCGTTGCAGGTCGTTGAGCCAGATGCTGCCGCCGTGCAACGCGGCGGCGAGCAGCGCTCCTGCCACGACCATCGCGATATCGATGACTCTCGCCAGCACGCTCAACATGTCAGCTTCCTCTTTGAACAGGCGTTTGCCGAACCACTCCTCGTACGACCCGTGCCGCACTTTCGATTCAAACGTTGCATGACGCTATTGAAGCGGCAAGAAAATCCACTCTCAAGCGCACAAGTATTTCGAAAAATAATCGGAAATTCTTGCCGCGCAATTCGCGAATTAATTCGGCAGCTTTTCCCGAATCGGCGCTGCCAAGGGGAATTTCATGGAACTTTACGGATCGGCCCGGAGCTTTACGGGAAGCGGCTGCTGGCCGCATCGGCGAAATATTTTTTTATTTTTTTATTTACGTCTGACGAGTAGCTGTAAAAATTTCCCGGAAGCGTCGGCGCTGAATATTACAGAGTGCCGCCGGTTTTATTGTCGATTTACTTCATGCTACAAACGGGCACTGACTCTAATCGAGGAGAGTGTCATCATGAATGCTCCGGCCGTGGCAGCAGTGGCAGCCGATACGCCCCCCAGTTCCGCCGCAACCGACGCCGCACTGCGCGTCGCGGTGCAGCCGGTGATTCTCGCCGGCGGTTCCGGCACGCGCCTGTGGCCGATGTCGCGCGAGCACTATCCGAAGCAGCTGATCGGCCTGCTCGGCGATCATTCGCTGCTGCAATCCACCGCGCTGCGCCTCGACGGTCTGGCCGCGTCGCATCCGGTCAACGACGACGTGCTGATCGTGTGCGGCGAGGATCATCGCTTCACGACCGCCGAGCAATTGCGCGTGACCGGCAAGCGCGCGTCGATCATGCTCGAGCCGCTCGGCCGCGATACGGCGCCGGCGCTGACGCTCGCCGCGCTGCGCATCGTCGCCGACGGCGGCGATGCGGTGATGACGGTGATGCCCGCCGACCACGCGGTCGCGGATCGCGCGCGCTTTCATGCGGCCGTCGCGGCCGGCGTGCATTGCGCGGCGCAAGGCAAGATCGCGACGATGGGGATCGTGCCGGCGCGCGCGGAGACGGGCTACGGCTACATCCGCATCGGCGCGCCGCTCGGCGATGCGGCCACCGGCGGGCTGGACGTGCGCCGCCTCGACCGCTTCGTCGAGAAGCCGCATCTCGAACTCGCGCGGCAGTACGTCGAATCGGGCGAATACTGGTGGAACAGCGGGATCTTCATCGTGCGCGCGTCGGTGTGGCTCGACGCGATCCGCCGGCTCGAGCCCGAGATCCATGCGGCCTGCGAGCAGGCGGTTGCGAACGGCAAGCAGGACGGCGACTTCTTCCGCGTCGATCGCGACGCGTTCGCCGCGTCGCCGTCGAACTCGATCGACTACGCGGTGATGGAGCCGCTCGCGAGCCAGCCGCAGCTGTGCGAGAGCGTGGTCGTGCCGCTCGACGCCGGCTGGTCGGACGTCGGCTCGTGGGACGCGATCTGGCAGATCCTGCCGAAGGACGACGCCGGCAACGTCGGCCGCGGCCACGTGCTGTTCGAGAACGCCGACTCGACGTTCGCGCATGCGGAGAGCCGCCTGGTCGCCTGTGTCGGCACGCAGAATCTGGTCGTCGTCGAGACGCCCGACGCGGTGCTCGTCGCGGACAAATCGCGCGTGCAGGACGTGAAGAAGATCGTCGGCCGCATCAAGGCCGAGCGCGGCGCGGAAGCGACCGACCATCGCAAGGTCCATCGGCCGTGGGGCCACTACGACTCGGTCGACATGGGCGAGCGCTTTCAGGTCAAGCGCATCGTCGTGAAGCCGGGCGCGCGGCTGTCGCTGCAGATGCACCATCACCGCGCCGAGCACTGGATCGTCGTGCGCGGTACGGCGCGCATCACGCGCGGCGACGAAACCTTCCTGCTCTCCGAAAACGAATCGACCTACATTCCGCTCGGCGTGTCGCACCGGCTCGAGAACCCCGGCAAGATGCCGCTCGAACTGATCGAAGTCCAGTCGGGCGCGTATCTCGGCGAGGACGACATCGTCCGCTTCGACGATACCTACGGACGCCAATGAAGCAACGCATGCCGGGCGCGCGGCTTCGCTTCAATGGCGCGCCCGGCAGGCAACGTTGCGCTCGAGGACCACAAAAAAAGCGGGCGCCGTGTGACACACGGCGCCCGCTTTTTCGTCAAGACCGCGATCAACCCACGCGGTACGCGTACTCGCGGCGATCGGGCTGCACGGGATCGTTGCGGCCTTCGGCCAGCGCGGCGCCGCGACGCTCGGCGATGAAGCGCTTGATGTCCGACTCCGCGCGCGCGAGCGCGGACAGGCCGGCCAGCACTTCGCCTTGCGGTGCGTGCACGGGCTCGTCGCTCGCGCCGTGGCGATCGATCCACTGGCGCGCCCAGTCGAGCGCGTACTGCTCGGCTTCGTCCGCATCGGTGAAACGCGGACCGATCAGGCCCGAGCGCTCGACGCGACGGCCGTCCTGCGTGATCTCGGCCCACGCGCGATACATCAGGTTCTGCACCGGCTGCGCGCTGCCGTAGATCGTATAGCCGCGATACTCGTCGACTTGCGGCTCGGCCGACGCGAAGCTCGCGGAGGACGGCCGGCCCTGACGCAGCCCGGCCGGGCGTGCGCCCGGCACGGTGAACGGCGATGCGGACGCACGCGCCGATTCGACGGCGGCGTCGCTCGACATCGTGGCCAGCGCCGTCGCACCTTCGCCATCCCAAACGTTTGCGCGCGCAACCGGTAGTTGCCACGATTCGGGGTTTTGCCAGAACACGCCGCGCAGGCGGTCGTTGTCCTGCACGGGCTCTGCGCGCGATGCCGGCGCGGCGGGCGCGGGCGGCGGCGGCACGTAGGCGAACGTGCGCCCGCTGAACTGCGTCAGCACGTCGATCATCTGAAGCAGCGTGCCGTTGGCGAGCCACTCCTCATAGCGGCGACGGCACGTCGGCCCGGACGGATAGCGCCCGGGAAGTTTGGACCATGCCTCGCCCGTCGTCAGGATCCACAGGACCGCGTTGGCAACGACGCGCGGTTCGGCACGCGGGCGGCCTCGGCGGTTCAGCCGGATCGGTTCATCGGCAATCAGCGTCGAAAGACGAAACCACTCTTCATCGGTAAGCTCATCGAAGAACATAGTAGATCTCTCCACGCAGCCAGGCCGGGGCTGCGATTGTCGCCGCCGCGTCACGCATCGCGCGACGCGGCGGCCCGGTTGCACATTATGTTTATCCGAATGTTGTGCATGCCGGCGCGGCACCGCCCTTCAACGGTGCCGCCATTCCCGGCAATGGCGCACAAATCACGGTCTCACTCCAATGTGGGAATTTTTGTGCACGAAGCATACCATCCTCAGGGTTTATCTCAATATGACAATGACTTAATGTTACGTACTGAAACAACCTGCCAAGGATGCGCAAACCATTTATGCTTGAATTTTTTTGATCGATCCTTATGCAGCGTGCTGGGAAGCCCCGTCCGGCGGGGCTGTGCGGGCGATACGGCAGGTCCGCCCGGTATGGCGCAGCGGGTGCTCCGACCCTGACGCGGTAACAAACTCGGCACGTGGCGGCCAAAATCGGTAATTCAGGGAGAAATTCGTAACAAGATATTCACGGATCGGTAAATCATTCAAATTGGCCGAAATGGAATTATCTTTGCGCACAATCTTTTTATTGTTTCTCTGCGAGTCGTGAAAAGCGGGGTTGACGCGCAATGCATGTTGTTTCCTGGTGTGCAAATTGAGCGGCCGGATTGCGGTGGCGGGCCGGCAACCGGGTGGGGCTTCATGCCGAATGGGACGGACGCGGAACACACGGCTCATGCGCGTATCGGGCATGAGTGACATGCGTGTCGGCAGCCAGATGGTTGAAGCCATGCGCGCGCGGATCGCACGGCAGCCGGCATCACTTCGCGCCGGGTCCACGCAATGCAGTCTTCGGCACAACGTCGCGATACCGCGAGAGCATATGGTTCAGCGGCCGACACGATGCTGGTCCCGTCGCACGCATCGCGGCGTCGATCGGAACGTCACCGGCAGCTAATACATATACATATGCGTCATGCGTCGGCCTGCGCGCGGCACCATGCCGTTGCGCGCGCAAGCGCTTCGACAGCGCCATGCTTGCAGCCCGCTTCGCCGCGACGCCGACGGGATCGCACGGCGCGAGCGGCGGCATAGCGCAGTTGACGTTGCGTACGGACGTCCCGGATGGAACGTCAGAATGTCGCGCGCAGCTTCGCCTGTCATCCGCTGTTGCTCGCTGGCCGCAGCCATGCGCGGCGGAACCGCGTGCACGACCTGCGGCACGCGCCACCGCAAGTCATGCATCCGCCGCGCGTCCGAGCAGCAATTCCCTTTCACGCGCATTGCGCGTCAACTCAGCGGCGCGCCGGAATTCGACCTTCGCCTCGTCGGCGCGGCCGAGCTTCGCGAGCAGGTCGCCGCGTACGCTCGGCAGCCAGTGATAGCGTGCGAGCGCCGGGTCGTCGCGCAGCGCATCGACGAGCTCCAGTGCGGCGGCCGGTCCGAACGCCATCCCGACCGCTACCGCGCGATTGAGCGCGACGACCGGCGAAGGCGCGACTTCGGCGAGTGCGTCGTACAGCGCGACGATCTGCGCCCAGTCGGTGTCCGCTGCGGTGTGCGCACGCGCATGGCAGGCCGCCAACGCGGCCTGCAGCGCATACGGCCCGCGCACACCGCCGAGCTTCGTCGCCCGCTCGAGCGCCGCGAGGCCGCGGCGGATCAGCAGCGGATCCCAGCGGCTGCGGTCCTGATCGAGCAGCAGCACGGGCCGCCCGTCGGCATCGGTGCGCGCGTGCATGCGCGACGCCTGCAACTCCATCAGCGCGAGCAGCCCGAGCACCTCGCTTTCATCGGGCATCAGCCCGGCCAGCACGCGGCCGAGACGCAACGCCTCGTCGCACAGCGCGGGGCGCGTCCAGTCGTCGCCGGCGGTCGCCGCATGGCCTTCGTTGAAGATCAGATAGAGCACTTCGAGCACCGACGCGAGCCGCGCGGGCCGCGCCTCGGCGGCCGGCACCTCGAACGGCACGCGCGCCGCCGCGAGCGTGCGCTTCGCACGCACGATGCGCTGCGCGATCGTCGGCTCCGGCGACAGGAACGCGCGCGCGATCTCGCCGGTGGTCAGCCCGCCGAGCAGCCGCAAGGTCAGCGCGACGCGCGCATCGGCCGACAGCACCGGATGGCACGACGTGAAGATCAGTCGCAGCAGGTCGTCGCCAATGTCGTCCGCGCGCGCGTCGGCGAGCGCATCGGCGATGTCCGGCACGACGTGCGCTTCGAGCGCGTCCATTTCGTGACCGAGCTGATCGCGCTTGGCCGCGTGCAGCGACTCCTGGCGCACGCGGTCGAGCGCACGGCGCTTCACGGCGGTCATCAGCCACGCGGCCGGATTGTCGGGCACGCCGTCGACCGGCCAGTGCTCGAGCGCCGCGACGAGCGTGTCCTGGGCGAGTTCCTCGGCCACGCCGAGGTCGCGCACCACCCGCGCGGCGCGCGCGATGATCTTCGGCGCCTCGATTCGCCACACGGCCTCGATCGCACGATCGGTCGCCTCGCGGGTCACGCCGAGGGCCCCTGGGCGGGGGTGGGTGGCCGGGGCGCGATGGCCTCGATGGCCGCGATGGTGGCGATGGCCGCCGTGGTCGCCGTGGTCGCCGTAGTCGCCGTAGTCGCCGTAGTCGCCGTAGTCGCCGTAGTCGCCGTAGTCGCCGTAGTCGCCGTAGTCGCCGTAGTCGCCGTAGTCGCCGTAGTCGCCGTAGTCGCCGTAGTCGCCGTAGTCGCCGGGGTAGCCGTGGTCCTCACGGTCCATGCGGTCGGCACTGTCCTCACGCTCCTCGCAGTCCTCATGGTCAGCACTGCCTTCGGAGCCCCCAAGCCCCCAGCGCCCGACACGCAACCGAACGCACCATCGAACGCCGCCACGCGTTCGCCCCGCGCCGCCGGCAAAGCGATGAAGGTCATGTCGTCCATGGCGATCACCCGACGACGTGGAATCAAACGCCGCGGCCGTGGCCGACGTTCAACTCGCGGAACCGTTCGACCGCGTCGCTCGGCGTCAGGTCGTCGAGTTCGAACAGCGGACGCACCTCGATCTCGCAGTCCATTTCCGCACCGAACGGCGCCGGAAACCGCCGCGTCCACTCGAGCGCTTCGTCGCGCGAACGCACCTGGATCAGCGTGTAGCCGGCGATCAGTTCCTTCGTTTCCGCGAACGGGCCGTCGACCACCGTGCCCTTGCCGCCGCTGTACCGCACACGCCAGCCGCTCGCGCTCGGCCGCAGGCCGTTCGCATCGAGCAGCACGCCGGCCTTCGCCAGTTCCTCGTGATAGACCGTCATCGCCTCGACCAGCCGGTCGTCCGGCAACGCGTCGGACTCGCTCACGGCGGTCGCCCGGATCATGATCATGAATCGCATCGCTCGCTCCTTGTCATCGGTGGAAAAGGCAGCCGTTCATCGGCGCCTTGACCCTACGACGCGCCGCACGCGGACGGATCGACGTGTTGCACGCCGAATCAGGGTAAATACCGACGCGGCGCTCGTCACAGGAAGCACGGGCCTACCGCGCGTACCTCGACCGTGCACCATTGGGCGGCCGGGCACTGGCGCGCGATCTCGATCGCTTCGTCGCGCGTGTCGACGTCGACGAGGAAGAAGCCGCCGATCATTTCCTTCGCCTCGGCGAACGGGCCGTCGATCAGGCGCGTGTCGCCGTCGCGCACCTGCACACGCGTCGCGCGCTCGGAACGCTCGAGCGACTCGACGCCGCGCAACACGCCGCGCGCTTGCAGCGTGCCGGCGAACTCCACCATCCGCGCGTATAGCGCCTGCCCTTCCTCGAGCGTGCGTTCGGCACGCTGGTCGGTCGGTTCGACTATCAACAGCATGTAGGACATCGTGCTCTCCCGTGGCGGCCGTACGCAGTATTGAACGCGCGGGCCGGAATGACGCGGCGGATGCAAAGCGTAGCAGCCGCTGCCGCGCGCGGCGACCGGCGCGGCTCCAATGGTGATTTCTCACGCTGCAAGCGATTTTGCCTTCAACCGGCGTGGCTGGCGTCCGGATTTTGCTGCGGCAAACGGATCGACGTGATGCGCACTACTCGACACGCCGCCCGTGCGACGCCCCACCGGCCAGCCCGCTCTCCGCGCGCGCATTCTGCCGTTGCATCGCCGGCCTTGCCCGGATTACAAAACCGGCACGCAACGAGCGACGCGTTACGCACGCCTGCACAACGAACGGCAGCGCGCGACCACGCGTTACGCGCCACGGGCCGTGGCACAGCGGGCCCCCCAACAGCAGGCACACAACCTGCTGCACGCATCAGCGTCGATTAGTGCAATTGCATCAGCACCATGCGTGCAACGGCACTATTTACCGGATCCATCGCGGCGGGCCATATTTACCGGACGCTTGCTTCATCGCCCACGTCCGCTACGCCGCCGCGACCGATCGCGACATTTTTTAACCGCCGTCCCGCCCGCGTGGCGCAAGGCGCTCAGGGAAGCGCGCCGACGAATTGAAAATTTGTATCGAAACTCAGGCGGACGATATGAATCTCATTGGATGCTGGGTTTCGTCTTATCTTCAAAGTGGCGTGTAAATCAAATCGAAGGAGGATAAACACCATGGCGCTCACCGACTCGATCGAACACAAGCTCGACCGCGGGCTGTCCGAGCTCCGACGCACCGGCCGGCGCGTCGGACGCAGCACCCGTTCGGCTGCTCGCGACCTGCACGAGGACGTCACCGACGACCTGCGCAGCCTCGTCGACGAACTCGAAGATCTGCTGAAGAACGATGGCGACGGCGATATCGCGGCGCTGCGCAAGCGCGTCCAGGCGCGGCTCGACGAAGCGCGCAGCAGGCTCGACTACGCGTCGGGCAACGCAGCCGTCCGGTTGCGCGAATCGGCCGAACGCATGGCGCAGGTCGTCCACGACAACCCGTGGCAGACGGCCGGCGTCGTCGGCGGCCTCGCATTCGTCGTAGGCCTGCTCCTTGCCCGCCGCTGAACCGGGCCGCTCGTCCCGCTCGTCCTCAACCCGACAACGAAGGAGAATCGCCATGCAGAAGTCCCTCGCACTGAAAGCCGCCACCGCCGTGATGCTCGGCAGCCTCGCCCTTGCCGGTTGCACGACCACCCCCGACCGACCCGACAACGCCTCGGCCAGCGCGTCGAAACGCGAGTCGATCGACGCGAGCGTGAATGCGACGCTGTCGCGCCTCTATTCGACGGTGCCCGGCTCCCGCGATCTCGTGTCGAAGGCGCGCGGCGTGCTGGTGTTCCCGAACGTGCTGCAGGCCGGCTTCATCGTCGGCGGCCAGTCCGGCAACGGCGCGCTGCGCGTCGGCGGCAGCACCGTCGGCTACTACAACACGTCGTCGCTGTCGGTCGGGCTGCAGGCCGGCGCGCAGTCGAAGGCGATCGTGTTCCTGTTCATGACGCAGGATGCCCTCGACACGTTCCGCAAGTCGGAAGGCTGGTCGGCCGGCGCCGATGCGTCGGTTGCGGTCGTGAAGGTCGGTGCGAACGGCGCGGTCGACACCAATACGGCCACCGCCCCGGTCGAGGTGCTGGTACTGACGAACGCCGGCCTGATGGGCGACCTGTCGGTGAACGGCACCAAGATCACCAGGCTCCACATCTGACGCTCCGGCGCGGCGCCGCCGCGCCCGCTGCCCAGCAACGCCGCGGCCCGTGCCGCGGCGTTTTCGTGTGCGCGCCGCGCAGCGGCTATGACGCGGCCCCCTTTGCGGGCATACTGCGATCCGGGCCGCCGTGCGGTGCGCGTCGCCGTGAACCGTGACGTTCGCGAGCCGATCGCGCCCGAGGCAACGAGATTCAATCAAACCAGGCATCAATCTGCGCGAACCATCCATGGACAGCGGACACGATCACCAAAAATTCTTCTACTTCCTGCTGTTCGCGGTCACCGTCGGACTCTGCTGGATCCTCGCGCCGTTCTCCGGCGCGGTGTTCTGGGGCACCATTCTCGCGATCCTGTTCCAGCCGGTGCAGCGCTGGCTCGCCGCGCGCTTCGGCAAGCGGCGCAACCTCGCCGCGCTGCTCACGTTGTCGCTGATCATCCTGATCGTGATCCTGCCGCTCGTGTTCGTCGCCGGGACGCTCGTGCAGGAAATCGCGTACGTGTACCAGGAGCTGAAGGACGCGCCGCCGAACTATTCGAAGTACGTGCACGACATCATTCAGGCGCTGCCGACGTCGATCCAGCATCTGTTGCAGAAATACGGGCTCACCAACGTCCCCGGCATCCAGAAGAAGCTGACCGATGGCGCCGCGCAGATCAGCCAGTTCGCCGCCACGCAGGCGCTCAGCATCGGCCAGAACACGTTCCAGTTCGTCGTCAGCTTCGGCGTGATGCTGTACATGGTGTTCTTCCTGCTGCGCGACGGCGGTGAAATCGGCCGCCGCGTGCGGCGCGCGCTGCCGCTCGACGAGGAGCACAAGAACCTGCTGCTCGCGAAGTTCACCACGGTCGTGCGCGCGACCGTCAAGGGCAACATCGCGGTCGCGCTGGTGCAAGGCGCGCTCGGCGGGCTGATCTTCTGGATCCTCGGGATCGAGGGCGTCGTGCTGTGGGGAGCGCTGATGGCGTTCCTGTCGCTGCTGCCGGCGATCGGCGCGAGCCTCGTGTGGGTGCCGGCCGCGCTTTATTTCCTCGCGACCGGCGCGGTGTGGAAATGCGTGATCCTGGTCGGGTTCTGCGTCGGCGTGATCGGTCTCGTCGACAACCTGCTGCGCCCGATCCTCGTCGGCAAGGACACGAAGATGCCCGACTGGGTCGTGCTGATCTCGACGCTCGGCGGGATGGCGCTGTTCGGCATCAACGGCTTCGTGATCGGGCCGCTGGTCGCCGCGCTGTTCATGGCCAGCTGGGACATCTACGCACGCGCCGAACAAGGGGAATGACGCGGGGTGCGCCGGTCGTCGCGAGCCGGCAGCCGTCGTCGGCGCCGCTCGGCCATACGAGCCGATACGATGCGCCCGGCTGCGCCACCGGTCGACGCGCGCAGCGCTGACACAAGCGATAACGCCGGGCGTACGTGCGTGATCGTCCGGCTCCCCCGCTTTCCCGCTCGAAGTCGAAAAAAAAACGGCGTGACGCGCACGTCACGCCGCCTCGTTCGCCAACACACCAACGTCGCCCACGGCAGCCGCAGCGAAGTTCCGCGCAACGGCTGACACGACGCCGTTACGCACGCACGCTGCGCGTCACGCCTGCGGATCGACGCGCAGCACGAGCTTGCCGCGATGGTCGCCGTCGAACAGCCGGTTCAATACGACGGGCGCGTTTTCGAGCCCGTCGGCGACGGTTTCCTCGGCCTTGAGCCGGCCGTCGCGCAGCCATCCGGCGAGCGTCTGCACCGCTTCGCGGCTCTTGCGGTAGTCGAGGATCAGGAAGCCGCGCATCGTCAGCCGCTTGGAGATCAGCACGCCGACGTCGTCGGCCGCGCGCCCGCTGTTGTAGGTCGAGATCACGCCGCACAGCGCGACGCGGCCGCCGATCACCATCCGCGACAACACCGCGCGCATCACGTCGCCGCCGACGTTCTCGAAGTTCACGTGCACGCCGTCCGGCGTGGCGGCCTTCAACTGCTCGCGGAAGTCGTCGGCCTTGTAGTCGACGGCAGCGTCGAACCCGAGCGTGTCGGTCAGGTAGCGACATTTGTCCGCGCCGCCCGCAATGCCGACGACGCGCGCGCCGTGGATCTTGCCGATCTGGCCGGCGATCGAGCCGACCGATCCGGCCGCCGCCGACACCACCAGCGTTTCGCCCGGCTGCACGGGCGCGATCTCGGTCAGCCCGTAGTACGCGGTCAGGCCGCTCATCCCGCACGCGCCGAGCAGCGTCGGCAACGGCAGGCCCGACTGCGCGGGCAGCTTGACGAGCTGCGCGGCCTGATCGGCCGGCACGCGCGCATAGTCCTGCCAGCCGACGAGCCCCTGCACCAGATCGCCTTCCGCGAAATCCGCATGGCGCGACGCGACCACGCGGCCGATGCCGAGCGCGCGCATCACCTCGCCGATCGCGACCGGCGGCAGGTATTGCGGCACGTCGCTCATCCACACGCGGTTGGTCGGGTCCATCGACAGATACAGCACGCGCACCAGCACTTCGCCGTCGGCGAGCGCGGCGACGGGTGTTTCGACCAGCGAAAAATGTTCGCGGCCGACGCGCGCTTCGGGGCGCGTCTTCAGCAGCAGCTGACGGTTCACGAGTGTCGACACGAGGTTCTCCTCCGGTAATGGTTGGTCGGTGCGCGTCACACCGCGCACATGCCGCCGTCGAGCACGAGCTCGGCGGCCGTCATGAAGCGGCTCTCGTCGGACGCCAGATAGACGGCCGCATGCGCGACGTCGTCCGGCTCGCCGAGGCGGCGCAGCGGGATGCCGCGTGCGAGCTTGCGCGTCGCGTCGCGCTCGCCGAGCGACTGGAACAGCGGCTCGACGATGCCCGTGCGAATGAACGCCGGGTGAATCGAGTTGCAGCGCACGTCGAGTTCGCGGCGCGCGCAATCGATCGCGACCGACTTCGTCAGCGACGCGACCGCGGCCTTCGACGCGTTGTACGCGGTGAAGTCCGGCTCGACCTTGAACGCGGCCACCGACGAGATGTTGATGATCGACGCCGCGCCGCTCGCACCGAGGTACGGCAGCGCGTGCTTGCAGCCGAGCACGATGCTCTCGACGTTGATCGCCATCACGCGCCGCCACTCGTCGAGCGCGATCTGCGTCGGCGCGCCGATCGATCCGACGCCCGCGTTGTTGACCAGCACCGACAGGCCGCCCAGCGCCTCGTCGGCCTGCGCGAGCAGCGCCTGCCAGCGCGCCTCGTCGCGCACGTCCTGCGTCGCGGCGAACGCGACCGGCGCCGCGTGCGCGGCGTTCAGCTCGGCCGCGAACGCATCGAGCGCCGTGGCGTCGGCGATGTCGGTCAGGAATACGCGCGCGCCCTGCTCGACCATCCGGCGCGCGATCGCGCGGCCGAGCCCGCCCGCGGCGCCCGTGATGAAGGCACGCTTGCCGGCGAGGCGTGAAGAAACGACTGTCATGGAACCTGCTCCTATCGTGATGGGCCGCGACGGCGGCTGCCGCGCGCCTGTCGGCGCTCGCGCGGTGTGCGAGTATAGCGAGCCCGCGTGGCGGCGTCGGACGAACTGTCCGGCGCAACCGGCCGCGCCGGGGATGCCCGAATTTCACGCGCACGCGGCGCTCGGCGTGAAGCTGATGCCGCACGCGATCGCCTGCCGATACAGCTCATCGCCGCCCGCAGCGACGCGCCCGCCCGTCGCTGCCGGCACCGCTCGATCGAACGCCAGCGTACGCGATCGCCGCCGATCGATGAAATGAATATTCGTAATACCCGGTCATCGACGGGATTGATGAGCGCCGCGCCCCTGGCCGGCGCGCGCGACAGGTCGCCGCGCACGGCGCTGGCGCACGCACGCGGGCCGTCGACGACGAAATGGCAAGGCGAGGAGGAAGCAGGCGTTGCAGCGCGACCGCGCCACGCGCGCGGCGGCATCGGCGACCGACGCGCCGCGCCGGCCGCGCGCGTCAGGCGCCGTTGCCGGCGCCGCGCACGAAAGCGCAGAACTGCGGGGAATGGGTGTCGATCATCTGCTGGAACGGCGCGCGGTGCCCGTACGCGATGCTGGACACGAGCAGCAGGCTGACGGCCGCGATGCGCGGCGAGAACGCGCGCGGTTGCGCGTCGCCGTACGCGCGCAGAAAGGCCAGCGCGACTGCCGCGCCGAGCAGCCAGCCGGCGACGACTTCCGGAACGGTATGCGAATGATCGAGCACGCGCGCGATCGCCGTCACCGCGCCGACGGCCAGCCCGGCCGCGACGCCGGGCGCCTTGCCGGCGCGAAACCCTTGCCACAACGTCGCCAGCGCGACCGTCCACACCGACGTCGACAGCATCGTATGGCCGCTGATCACGCGGAAATCGAACTGCGGGATCTCGATGCCGCACCCCGCATAGAGGATCTTGGTCGCGCCGACCACGCTCATGCCGGCCGCGAGCAGCGCGACCCAGCGCACCGCGAGCCGCCAGTCGGACAGTGCGAGCCAGATAGCGCAGGTCAGCGCGACCGGCAGGGTCAGCGCGGCGTCGCCGATGTTGCTGATTTCACTCCACATGATGGACGTCGAACGGCTAGCGAAAGGCCGCAGTTTAACGCATGCACACAGCGCGGCCGTTTCAGCCTGTGACAGGCTGTATCAGCTTGCGACGCCGGTGATCAGCAGCAGATTCGTGCCGCCGATGACGGCGAACAGCGCCCACGCGAGCGCCTGCATCCCGCGGCCGATCGCATGCTCGCCCATCGTGCCGCGATCGCTGACCGAGCGGATCAGCGGCCACATCGCGAACGGCAACTGGAGGCTCAGCACGACCTGGCTCCATACGAGCAGCTGCCCGACCGACCCGTCGCCGAGCCACAGCACGCCGATCAACGCGGGCACCAGCGCGAGCCCGCGGGTGATCAGACGCCGCTGGTAGCACGGGATCTTCGTGTGCAGGAAGCCGTCCATGATGACCTGGCCGGCGATCGTGCCGGTGAGCGTCGAGCTTTGCCCGGATGCCAGCAGCGCGATGCCGAACAGCAGCGCGGCCGCGCCGCCCGCGATCGGCGTGATCAGCCGGTAGGCCTGCTCGATGTCGGTCACGTTGTGCTGGCCGGTCGCATGGAACGCCGCGCCCGCGACGATCAGGATCGCCGCGTTGACGAGCATCGCGACGAACAGCGACACGCAGGTGTCGATGCGCACCAGCGCGAGCGTGTCGCGGATCAGCCCGCGCGCGCCGCCGACCACGTGGCGCGTCTGCACGACCGACGAATGCAGATAGAGGTTGTGCGGCATGATCGTCGCGCCGACGATGCCGAGCGCGAGCACGATCGCATCCTTGCTGTCGTGGCCGGGGTTGCCCGGCACCAGCCCCTTCGCGACCGCATGCCAGTCGGGCGGCGTGATGGCGACCTGCGCGACGAAGCAGAACGCCATCGTCGAGATGAGCCCGAGCACGATCGCCTCGATCTGGCGCACGCCCTTGCCCTGCAGTCCGAGGACGATCATCGTGTCGAGCGCGGTCAGCACGATCCCCCACGCGAGCGGCACGCCGAGCAGCAGCTTGAACGCGAGCGCGCAGCCGAGCACTTCGGCGATGTCGCACGCGATGATCGACACCTCGGCGGTCAGCCACTGCACGAGGCGGCCGACGCGGCCATAACGGTCGTAGCTCGCCTGCGCGAGATCCTTGCCGGCGACCAGACCGAGCCGCGCGGCCAGCATCTGCAGGAAGATCGCGGCGAGACTCGAGAACGCGACGACCCACAGCAGCGAATAGCCGAACTGCGAGCCGGCCTGGATGTCGGTGGCCCAGTTGCCGGGGTCCATGTAGCCGATCGCCACCAGCAGGCCCGGGCCGAAGAAGCGCTTGAACTTCATCCAGCGCGACGCGCGCGCGTCGATCGTGATGCTCCCCTTTACTTCCGACGGACAGAACGGGGCGGTGGCGGTGGTGGGAAGCAAGGGCATGGACACGGGCGATCGGCTGGGCAATCCGGCCATTTTACGGTCACCCCCCGCTTTTTACCGCAGGTGTGCGCGCGCCGCCGGGCCGGCCCAGTCGCCGGCCGCCGGCGCGGGCCGGGATGCGGTGCGCGCCTCGGGCTGCTGCGCGCCGTCGATCAGCAGCCGCTCGCGCTCCGCGATGCGGAATTCGGTCGGCGACACCAGCAGCCGCTGACGAAACAGTTTCGCCAGACGCTCGCCGCTGCCGAACCCGGTGCGGCGCGCGACCTTGTCAGCGGGCAGCGTCGTATGGACCAGCATGTGGCACGCGCGCTCGAGCCGCACGTGCTGCACAAACTCGGTCGGCGTCACGCCGATTTCCCGCTTGAAGCGCCGCAGGAAATTGCGCTCGCTCATCGCGGCCGTGCGCGCGACGTCGGCGATCGAGATGCGGTTCGCGCTGAGCGTGCGCAGCCGTTGCGCGGACATCCGGATCGACGGGCTCGCGCTCAGTTCGCGGTAGGCCCACATCGACTGCGTATAGCGTTGCTCGACCGGACGCATGAAGTTGTCGGCAATCTGCTGCGCGGCGCCGTCGCCGAGATCGGCGCGGAACATGTCGAGCACGACCGCGAACACGTCGACGGCGCCGGCCGGCGGCTCGATCGTCGCGGCCGGCCGGCGCGTGCCGTCGGCCGCCTGCGCGCGCGCCGCGTGCATGAGCGGCGGCGCCGCGGCGAGGCCCGGCAGATCGACCGCGTCGGCGATCCAGCGCGCCTGGCGACGGACGTCGCCGAGGCGCTGCTGCAAGGCGGCGTCCCAGTTGATCGTCACGCGCTCGCCATGAAGATGCAGGAATGCATACGCGCTGCGGCCGTGCTCGTCGTCGAATGCGTCGGCGGCGATCCTCACGCCGGACGACGACTGCAGCAACCCGCCGCTTTCGGACACGTACTTCACCTCATAATCCGCGCCGAGCGGCTGCAGGCGATTCGCCAGATTGAAAGCCTCGCCGAGACGCGCGGCCTGCGCCAACGAAAACCCCGTACTCAAATAGACAACTACGCACCGCTGATCTGCTGCTTGCACTGGCAAGGCCCCCGGACTGTTTCGACTTCTGCCGATACCGTCGAACTGTCAGGCTTATATTTGGTGTGGATGCGTGCGACAGGACGGCTATCTCGAAATATGAAGCGACGGCATCGTAGCCGAACGATCCGATTCCCGCGCGCCGGTGGCCGACCGCGACATCATGATGGCGGATTGATACAGGCTGTGCCGCGTGACGGCGCGGCAAACGGCGCGCCGCCGGGCCGGCCGGCGCATGCGCGGGTGCGCTTGGGTTGCCGCCGCATCCTTTAGAATCGCTGCACCGCCCTCTTCGCCGAGCTCGTCCTTGCCCGCCGATCATCGTCTCGACCTGAACCTGTTCCGCGTGCTCGACGCCGTCTACGTGCATGGCGGGATCGGCGCGGCCGCGCGTGCGTTGCACCTGACGCAGCCGGCCGTCACGCACGCGCTGAACCGGTTGCGCGCGCATTTCGACGATCCGCTGTTCGTGCGGCAGGGCAACCGCGTCGTGCCGACCGAACGCACGCGCGCGGTCATCGCCGACGTGCAGCTGCACGTCGCGGGCCTGCAGCGCGCGGCCCGCGATCCGTCGGCGTTCGATCCGGCCACGCTCGAGCTGAGCATCGCGATCGGCATTCGCGACGTGCTCGAATCGATCGCGCTGCCGCAAATCGTCGCGGCGTTCGCGAGCGACGCGCCGGGCCTGCGGTTCGTGAGCCGCCGCGTCGCGCTGTCGGAGATCGAACGCGAACTCGCGTCGGGCAATCTCGATCTAGTCGTCGATCGCCGCGTGCAGACCGGCCCGCGCATCGCGACCGAGCATCTGCTCGACGACTCGCTCGTCGTCGCGATGCGGCACGATCATCCGCTGATGCGCGGGCCGCTGCGGCGCAGCGACTATTTCGCGGCGCGGCACGTCGCGGTGTCGTCGCTCGGCGAGCCGCAATCGCTCGACGTGCTGCTCGGCAACGACGGGCGCTTCCGTCACATCCAGCTGATTTGCCAGCACTACTTCGCCGCGTGCCAGATCGCGGCGGCCGGCGACCTGCTGCTGACGCTGCCGCGCACGTATGCGCTGCGCATCGCGACCATGCTGCCGATCGCGGTGCAGCCGCTGCCGCTGCGGCTCAAGCCGTTTCCGCTGCTCGCGTACTGGCACGAATCGCGCGAGACCGACCGGGCGCATCAGTGGGTGCGCGCGCGGGTCGCGGGGTTGGTGCGGGAAATTGCGGGGGGTGCTGTGTAGCGGTGCGTGGCGCTGCGTGGCGCTGCTTGGGCGGTTGACGCGGTCAGTGCTTTTGATGTGTCCGGTGTGCTCGATGCGGTTGATGTGCTTGATACGCTGATGCGGTCGATGTGCTCGACGCCTCCGACGCCTCCGATGTCTCCGACGCCTCCGATGTCTCCGATGTCTCCGATGTCTCCGATGTCTCCGATGTCTCCGATGTCTCCGATGTGCTCGATGTCCCGATACGCCCACAGCACTCGACGCCCCCGGCGATCGCGACCCGCTCTCCCCGCAGCACGCTGCGCACGCGATGTCGGCTGAGACGGTATGCTGACGAGCCCTTTGCCGCGCCGCGTCGCGGCCGTTCCCATCCCGATCTTGGGAGACTCGCCATGTCGCTCATCCACGCTGCCGCCACGCTCGCCGCCGACGCCCCTGACTACGTCGTCCAGTTGCAAGCCGGCACGCATGCGCTGACCGGCGACGAGGCGCCGCGCGAAGGCGGCCAGGGCGTGGGGCCGGCGCCGTTCGAACTGGTGCTGGCCGGCCTCGCGCAATGCACGGCCGCGACGCTGCGCATGTACATGCAGCGCAAGACGTGGCCGGCCGCGCGCATCGACGTGCGCACCGAGCTGCATGCGGATCGCGAAGGACAGCAATACGTGCGCCGCGTCGTGACGCTCGACGGCCCGCTCGACGACGCGCAGCGCGCGCGCCTCGCCGAGATCTGCGAGAAGACGCCGGTCACGCAGTTCGTGAAACGCGGCACGCGCATCGAAACGACGCTGAACTGACGCGCGCCGGGCCGGGCTGAGCTGAACGGAGCCAACATGCCCTGCCACGCAGCGCACGGCCGCGCCCCCAACACCTCCACGCCGCCCGCCACGCGAACGCGCGCCATCAAAAAACGGGCGGCCCGCGCAAGATGCGCGGCCCGCCCGTTCACTCCGCTGCTACCGCGCTGCTTACAGCCCGAGCGCCGACAGGTCCAGCTTGCCGTCCTTCACCGGCGGACACCAGAAGTACGCGCCCGTCAGCGGCTGCGTGAAGCGGAACAGGCCGTCGACGATGCCATCGTCCGCGCCGCACATCCGGCGCATCTGCACGTCGAACGCGCGCAACGAACAGCCGAACGCAACGAAGTAGAGCCCGGCGCGCCGCGCATCCGCCCACGGCGACGAGCGGCGCAACATGAACGCTTCCGGTTCGAAGCTCTCCTGCGCGGTGCGCTTCACGTGCGCAAACGCGGGCGCGTCGTCGATCTCCTCGTTGTCCGAGCGGCGGCGGCCGACGATGTGATCCATGTCGCCCGACGCGATGCGCTCCATCCGGTCGAAGTCGTGCAGCCATTGCTGAACCGCGACGAAGCTCGAGCCGTCCAGGCCCGCGCCCTGCCCGGCCACGACGGCCGCGGCCAGCGCGTCGTCGCCGGTCGGATTCTCGGTGCCGTCCTCATATCCCGACAGGTCGCGATCGCCCGAATAGCGGAAGCCGTCGACCACGTCCTGCAGCGCGAAGGCCGGCGCGAGCGCACGCTCGATCGCGCGCGTGCGCAGCACCAGCTCGCCGCGATCGTCGCCGCGCAGCCACACCCACACGTCGGCGGGCGTGACGGGCAGCGTGCGGTCGTTCACCGCGAACGCCGGATATTCGGTCAGGCCCGGCACCGGGCGCCCGAGATGCGCGGCCAGCGCATGGCCGAAGCCGGCGACCGCGCCGCGTCCGTCGACGAGCTCGCGCAATGCCCGCAGCGCCGCCGCGACATTGACGTTGCTGGAAATCGTGAAAGTGAGGTATCGGGCCGCCGCATCGATCGGAGCCAGAATGCCTTGCTGAACGTCGCTCATCGTTTCCTCAGGAATGTATCGGGGTGAATCGGCCGGGCCGCAGCAGCCGGCGCAACCGCAAAGTTTAATCGATGCGGCCCCGCGCTCCGCGCAGCGCAGCACAGCGCCGCGCACGAAACGGGGCCGATACGTACCGAAACGTATCGAAGCCTCCGACGCGCCGCATGCCGCGCGTATCGACGCCGCAACGCGCATTCGTCAGACATTGCGGCGAGCCGAACACTGCTGCTAGAATCGATCCACGCTTTTTCGGCGTCCTTTTTTCTTCATTTCAACCGTTCGCTACAGGGAGGTGCAGATGTCACGAATGCCAGCAGCCTTCCCGAACGTGGTCTCGCGACGCCGCTGATCCTGCGCGTCGCACGCGCCGGCTTCCGGGTCCGCTCACCCGCCGGTCCGCGCATTTTCCCGACAGCCCGTTGTTCGTTTCATCCGCGCCGTGCGCGCGGGTCGGCTGTCGCGTTTTCGACGTTCTCCGAACCGGAAAGTCCCGACGCGCGACGCGCCGGGCAACGATACATGACCAGAAAAACCACCCATTCGGGCGGCCACGCATTCCGGGCCGTCTTCGGCTTCACGTTCCGCTACTGGCGCCGGCAGCCGGTACGCATCGCCGCGATCGCGGCGCTGGCGCTGCTCGGCGCGCTCGCCGACGTCCTCACGCCGCTGTTCGCCGGCCGCCTCGTCGATGCACTGTCGAGCGGCATGACCGAGCGCACCGCCGCATGGCGTTCGGCCATCACGGCGTTCGGCACGCTGGCCGGCCTTGGCATCGGCGCGACGCTGCTGCGCCAAGGCGTCTACCTGAACATCATCACGCTGACGCTGAAAATGATGAGCGAGATCGCCGCCGCGTCGTTCCATCGCGTGCAGCGCTTCTCCACCGACTGGCACGCGAACAGCTTCGCCGGCTCGACCGTGCGCAAGATCACGCGCGGGATCTGGGCGCTCGACCTGCTGAACGACACCGTGCTGATCGCGCTGCTGCCGTCGGTGATGATGCTGGCCGGCGCAACCGTGCTGCTCGGCACGCACTGGCCGGTGATGGGCTTCGTCGTCGGCGCGGGTTCGCTGCTGTATATCGCGGTGACGGTGGCCGTGTCGCTCGGGATCGTCGCGCCGGCCGCGCGGCTCGGCAACATGTGGGACACGCGCATGGGCGGCGCGCTCGCGGACGCGATCAGCTGCAACACCGTCGTCAAGGCGTTCGGCGCGGAAACGCGCGAGGAAGCACGCCTCGCGCGCGTGATCGGCAAGTGGCGGCAGCGCACGCGCCGCACGTGGGTGCGCGGCACGCTCAACGGCGGGCTGCAAGGCGCGATGCTGGTCGCGATGCAGGCGGCGATGATCGGCGTCGCGCTGCGGCTGTGGGCGAACGACGAGGCGAGCGTCGGCGACATCGCGTTCTCGCTGACGATGTTCTTCATGCTGCAGGGCTATCTGCGCGACGTCGGCATGCACATCCGCAACCTGCAGCGCTCGGTCAACGACATGGAAGAACTCGTCGCGCTCGAGCGCCAGCCGCTCGGCATCGAGGATCGCCCCGGCGCGCCCGCGATCCGCATCACGCGCGGCGAGATTCGCTTCGAGCACGTGACGTTCCGCTACGGCAACCATCCGGTGTCGCTCTACGACGACTTCTCGATGCGCATCGCGCCCGGCGAGCGCGTGGGGCTCGTCGGCCATTCGGGCTCGGGCAAGACGACGTTCATCAAGCTGATCCAGCGGCTCTACGACGTGTCGGGCGGGCGCATCACGATCGACGGGCAGGACATCGCGCAGGTGCAGCAGGAGTCGCTGCGCAGCCAGATCGCGATCGTCCAGCAGGAGCCGGTGCTGTTTCACCGCACGCTCGCGGAGAACATCGCGTATGCGCGTCCCGACGCGAGCCGCGCGGAGATCGAACGCGCCGCGCGGCTGGCCAGCGCGCACGATTTCATCGACGCGCTGCCGGACGGCTATGACACGCTCGTCGGCGAACGCGGGATCAAGCTGTCGGGCGGCGAACGGCAGCGCGTCGCGATCGCGCGGGCCTTCCTCGCCGATGCGCCGGTCCTGATCCTCGACGAAGCGACGTCGAGCCTCGACAGCGAAAGCGAAGTGCTGATCCAGCAGGCGATGGAGCGCTTGATGGTGGGGCGCACGACGCTCGTGGTCGCGCACCGGCTGTCGACAGTCCGCGCGCTCGACCGGCTGCTCGTGCTCGAGCGCGGCAAGGTGATCGAGGAAGGCGACCACGATACGCTGATCCGTATCCACGGCGGCGTCTATCGCCGGCTGTTCGAGCGGCAGGCGCTGGAGCTCGCGAAGGGCCTGATCGATGCGCCGCCGCGCACGCTCGGCGACGGCGCCGAGTCGCCGGAGCACCGGGCGGCCGTGTAACGCGGGCAGGCCGGTCAGCGGCCCGACGGCGCGGCGGCGGTCCGCGCGCGCGGGCCGCGCCGCCGACCCTGCTCGCGATGCGGGTTCCCGCGATCACTTATCATACGGACCAGGCAATTCGCGACGAAAGGCAGATCATGTTTACAGGCATTGTTCAGGGTGTTGGCGTCATCAAGGCCATCGAGGACCACGGCGAGCTGAGGACGTTCAGCATCGAATTCCCGGAACGCTTCACCGCCGACATCGAGATCGGCGCCAGCGTGTCGGTCGACGGGGTGTGCCTGACGGTGACGACGATCCATTCGCCGACGCTGATCGACTTCGACGTGATGCTGCCGAGCCTGCGGATCACCACGCTGGCCGAGCTGGCGACCGGCGCGCGCGTGAACGTCGAGCGGGCCGCGAAGGACGGCGCGGAAATCGGCGGGCATCCGCTGTCCGGCCACGTCGACTTCACGGGCACGGTCCTGCACATCGCGGCGTCCGAACACAACCGGATGATCCGCATCGGCGTGCCGGCCGAGTTCAAGCGCTACGTGTTCGCGAAGGGCTATATCGCGATCAACGGCTGCAGCCTGACCGTGGCCGACGTCGACCGCGCCGCAGGCTGGTTCGAAGTGTGGCTGATTCCCGAAACGCGCCGCGCGACCACCTTCGATGCGAAGGGCGTCGGCGCCAAGGTCAACATCGAGATCGAGCGCAGCACCCAGGTCGTGGTGGACACGATCCGCGAATCGGTCCAGGAGACGCTCGGCGAGCTGACCGGCATCGTCACGACGCTGCTGGCCGACAAGGGCGTCGATATCGAGGAACTGCTCGCGCGCAACGTCGCGAAGCTGCCGAAGCCGTAACGCGCGCGGCCGCCCCGGCGAGCGTCGGCGGCGGCATCGCGTCGACACCTGACGGCCGGCCGCCCGCCGCGCCGACGTCAGTCGATCTCGACCTGCGCGCCCTTGCCCACCGCGATGCGCTGCGCGCGGTAAATGCCCGCGTGTCCCGAGAACAGATACGCGACCACGCACGCGACGATCGCATACACGCCGAGATCCGCGCCGAACAGCTCGATCGCCATGATGGTCGACGCGATCGGCGTGTTGGCCGCGCCGGCGAACACCGCGACGAAGCCGAGCCCCGCGAGCACCGGCACCGGCAGCGCGAGCACCTGGCCGAGCGCGTTGCCGAGCGTCGCGCCGATGTAGAACAGCGGCGTCACTTCGCCGCCCTTGAACCCGGACGCGAGCGTCACCACGGTGAACGCGAACTTGCCCGCGAAATCGTACGCCGGCAGCGGCCCGTGGAACGCGGCCTCGATCGTCGGAATCCCGAGGCCCAGGTATTGCGGCACGTTCAGCACGGTGGCCGCGACGGCCACCATCGCGCCGCCGAGCACCGGCTGCAGCGGCGCGTAGCGCACCACGCGCCGGAACCAGGCGGTCAGCGCATGCGTCGCGAACGCGAACAGCCGGCCGACCACGCCGAACGCGACGCCGGCGACGACCGTCGCGGCCAGCCCGGTCGCCGACACCGCCGGCACCGACGCGATCGCATAGACGGTGTGATGCACGCCCCACGCGCGGCACACGACGTCGGCGACGATCGACGACGCGACGCAGGTCAGCAGCGCGTCGTAGCGCAGCCGGCCGATCGCCAGCACCTCGAGCCCGAACACCGCGCCGGCCAGCGGCGTGCCGAACACCGACGAGAAACCGGCCGCGATACCGCCCATCAGCAGCACGCGCCGATGCTCGCGGTCGAGCCGGAACAACTGCGTGACGCGGTCGGCGAGCGCGCCGCCCATCTGCACGGCCGTGCCCTCGCGGCCGGCCGAACCGCCGAACAGATGCGTGACGACGGTCGCGGCCAGCACGAGCGGCCCCATCCGCTTCGGCACGAGCGCCTTCGGATCGTGGATTTCGTCGATCAGCAGGTTGTTGCCGCGCGCGACCGACTGGCCGAAACGGTGGTAGACCCAGCCGGTCGCGAAGCCGGCGGCCGGCAGCCCCCACAACAGCCACGGATGCGCGATGCGCGTGCCGGTCGCCCAGTCGAGCGCGATCAGGAAGAATGCGGAAGCCGTGCCGGCCAGGATGCCGAGCAGGGCCGACAGGGCGAGCCAGCGGCACACGTAGCGCACGGTCGCGAAGAAATCGGCAGAGGTCGAGAAAAACATGATTTCCAGATTCGACGGAACATCAAAACCTGGGCGGCAGAATGCCGCAATGGACGGCCTGCGACCTCCTGACGACCCAGGAACACGCAGGCATCATCAGCCGGGCTCACCGGCGGTTGAGGGCCGACTCGCGCGCGCAACGCGCCGTGATCGACCGCAGGGAGGCATGCCATCTCCGCAGCCGGCGATTGTACGCGATGCGCGACGCGGCCGCCAGCATGACCAGCAGCATGACCAGCAGCATGACCAGCAGCGCGGCCGGCCGCGCCGGCGCTCTCTCAGTCGGGCGAGCGGCGCATCACGCGCGAGATGAGCCGCGGCGCGATGCGCTCGAGCGGCAGGATCGCCGCAGCCGCGCCGATCGCCGCGGCGGCCTTCGGCATCCCGTACACCGCACTGGTCGCCTCGTCCTGCGCGATCGTGTAGCAGCCCTTCGCGCGCATCGCCTTCAACCCCAGCGCGCCGTCGCGCCCCATGCCCGTCAGCAGCACGCCGAGCGCGTCGCCCCGCCAGCCGTCGGCGACGCTGGTGAAGAACACGTCGATCGACGGCCGGTACGGCGTGTCGACCGGGTGCCGCGTATAGCCGAGCACGCCGCGCGGCGACAGGCTCAGGTGATCGTTGGTGGCGGCCAGCAGCACCTCGCCCGCACGCGGCACGCCGCCCTGCCGCGCGATGCGCACGGGCAGCCGCGTGTGGCCGTCGAGCCACTCCGCCATGCCGACCGCGAACGCCTGATCGACGTGCTGCACGATCACCAGCGCGGCCGGGAAATCGGCCGGCAACGCGCGCAGCAGCGCGGTGAGCGCGGTCGGCCCGCCGGCGGACGCGCCGATCGCGACGAGCGTCGGCTGGCCGCACGCCGGCATCCGCGCGCACGGCGCGAGCGGCGCCGCGCGGCTTTCGAGCAGGCGGCCGATCTGGTCGATCTTCGCGAGCAGCGGCTGCGGCGCGGCGTCCGACGGCAGGCCGAGCGCGAGCGTCGGCGTGTCGACCGCATCGAGGGCGCCCGCACCCATCGCCTCGTAGACCGACGACGTGTTCGCGCTGACGTCCGCGGTCACGATCAGGATCGCGCACGGCGCACGCGCCATGATCTGCCGCGTCGCGGCGACGCCGTCGAGCTTCGGCATCACGAGATCCATCAGCACGAGATCGGGCGGCTGCGCGATGCAGAAGTCCACCGCTTCGTCGCCGTCGGTCGCGACCCACAGCACGCGATGTTCGGTGCGCGAGGCGATCACCCGGCGCAGCGCCTCGACGGCCAGCGGCAGATCGTTGACGATGCCGATGTTCATCCGCGCGCGTCTCCGATCAGGTCGTGCACCGCGTCGAGCAGCGCCTCGTCGTGGAAGCTGCTCTTGGCAAGGTAGTAGTCGGCGCCGGCGTCGAGCCCGCGCCGGCGATCCTCGTCGCGATCCTTGTACGAGACGATCATCACGGGCACGCGCTTGAGCGCCGGGTCGCCCTTGATCAGCATGACGAGCTCGATGCCGTCCATGCGCGGCATGTCGACGTCGGTGACGACGAGGTCGAACGCGTCGCTGCGCACCGCGTTCCAGCCGTCCATCCCGTCCACCGCGACGGTCACGTCGTAGCCGCGCTTCTCGAGCAGCTTGCGCTCGAGCTCGCGCACCGTCAGCGAATCGTCGACGACGAGCACGCGACGCCGCCGCTCGCCGAGCGCGCGCTGCGGATCGCGCGACAGCGTCGCGAGCTGGCCGCCGCGCACGAGCTTGTCGACCGAGCGGATCAAATCCTCGACGTCGACGATCAGCACCGGGTCGCCGTTCTCGAGCAGCGCGCCGGCCGCGATGTTCTGGATCTTGTGCAGGCGGCTGTCGAGCGGCTGCACGACCAGCATCCGTTCGCCGAGGAAGCGGTCGACCGCGACGCCGTACAGCTCGGGCTCGCCGCCGACCACCACGACCGCCGTAGTCGCCCGCGCGGCGTCGGAGGCGCCCGCATCGAGCAGCTGATGCGCGGCGACGAGGCCCGCGCGCCGCCCGTCGAACGGAAAATGCGGCTGGCCCTCGAGCACGTCGATGTCGTCGTGCGCCAGTTCGAGCGTGCGGCGCACGTGCGCGAGCGGAAACGCATACGGCTCGCCGCCGACTTCGACGAGCAGGCTGCGGATCACCGACAGCGTGAGCGGCAGCTGCAGCACGAAGCGCATGCCGACGCCCGGTTCGTTGAAGATCCGCACGGCGCCGCGCACGCCGCGCACCATCTCCTGCACCGCGTCGAGGCCGACGCCGCGGCCGGACACGTCCGTCACCGCGTCGCGCATCGAGAAGCCGGGCAGCAGCAGGAATTCGAGCAGCTCGGCGTCGGACAGCCGCGCGGCCGTCTCGTCGTCGGTGAGGCGCTGGCGCACGACGGCCGCGCGCAGCGCGTCGAGGTCGACGCCCGGCCCGTCGTCGATCACGCTGACGAGCAGCGAGCCGGCGCTGTGCCGCGCCTCGAGCGTCACGCGCGCGTCGGCCGGCTTGCCGCGCGCGCGGCGCACGTCGGGCGGCTCGACGCCGTGGTCGATCGCGTTGCGCAGCAGGTGGCCGAGCGGCGCGTCGAGCAGATCGAGGATGTCGCGGTCGACCTGCGTGCCCTCGCCGACGATCGAGAAGCGTACCTGCTTGCCGAGCGAGCGCGCGAGGTCGCGCACGATGCGCGGATACGCGCGCGTCGCATCGCCGAACGGCCGCATCCGGCATTGCAGCGCCTCGTCGTACAGCTGCTCGGCGATGTGCGTGCTGCGCCGCTCGAAGCGGTCGAATTCGTCCATGCGCTCGGCGAGCGCGCGCTGCAGATCGTTCAGCATGTGACGCACTTCGTTCATCGACGCGAGCGCGCCCGCGTCGAGATCGTCGGCGAAGCGTTCGTACAGCAGATCGAGCGAGCGGGCCGCGTCGCGTTGCGCGCGCTTCACGCGCAGCATCGATTCGGCGAACGGCTTGAGCCAGCGCGATTCGACGAGCGACTCGCCGGACAGGCTCAGCAGCCGGTTCAGCGTATCGGCGCGGACGCGGCGCATTGCGGCGGTGGCGGTGGCAGCCGCCTGGGCGGCGTGTGGGGGATCGGTCGCGGGCGGTGGCGTTGCGTGCGGCGCAGCTGCGTACGGTGGCGTTGCGTACGGCTGCTCGGCGTGCGGCTGCATTGCATGCGCCGGAGTTGCGTACGGCTGCGTTGCATGCGGCGCCGCTTCGTACGGTGGCGTTGCGTTCAGCTGCGCGGCGTGCGGCTGCGTTGAGTGTGGCGCCGCTGCATACGGTGGCATTGCGTACGGCTGCTCGGCGTGCAGCGGCGTTGCACGCGCCGGAGTTGCGTACGGCTGCGCTACGTATGGCTGCGCTGCATGGGGCGGCGTCGCCGCGCCAGCGTCCACTGGTTCGTTCACCGCGCCGTCATACCCGCGCTGCGGCGCGGCTGACGTCGGCGCTGACACCGGTGCCGAAGCCGATGCCGATGCGGGTACGTCCGCCGCCACCGGCACCGCCTGCGCGGCATCGGCACTCGTCAGCGCCAGCGCGAACGCGTCGATCTCGGCGGCCGACACGGGCGGCGCGTCCGGATCGGCGACGCGCAGCAGCAGGTCGACGCCGGCGAGCAGCACGTCGACGTGCGCCGCACTCAGCGCGATCGCGCCGGCCTGCGCGGCGACGAAGCATTCCTCCATCCGCCCGGCGATATCGACGCCAGGCGGCACGCCGACGATGCGCGCGGCGCCCTTCAGCGAATGCGCGGCGCGCATGCATGCGTCGAGCGCGGCGGCGTCGGGTTCGCGCGCTTCCAGCACGAGCAGACGCTCGGACAGCGCCTGCGTCTGCGTGCGCGTCTCCTCGCGATAGAGTTCGAGCAACGACAGATGGCTCAGATCGTCATCGCCGCTCATCGCATGCTCCGCGTGACCGCGTCGAACAGCCGGTCGTCGTCGAGCAGCCCCACCGACTTGCCGCGCCACGACAGCACGCCGCGCGACAGGCCGGCGCCCGCGCGGCCGACCGTCGCCGGCACGGGCACCCATTCGGATGCATCGAAGCGCAGCACGCCCTCGACTTCGTCCACCGGAAACACCACCGGCTCGCCGCGGTGCGCGGCCACCAGCAAGCGCGTGAAGCCGCCGTCGGCGCCGCGCGCGCGGGTCTTGCCGGCGTCCAGGCCGAGCAGCGCGCCGAGCGAGATCGCGATGCGCAGCGTGCCGCGAATGTTCACCACGCCGCGCACCGCCGAATGGCGGCGATGCGGCAGCGAATGAATCGGGCGCGTCCCGACGATCTCGCGCAACGCGCCGATCGGCAGCGCCAGCCATTCGTCCGCGACGCGAAACGCCAGCGCCGCATGGCGCGTATCGTCGTCGCGATGCATGCGGGCTGCGTCGTGCGCGCCGAGCCGCCGCGCGCCGTCGGCCATCTCGGCCGCGTCGAGCGGACGCTCCAGCAAGCGCGCAGCATGGTTTGCGTAGACCGGGCAGTTCAGGCAGCGCAGGCACGCGGCGAGCCGCTCGCACGAGCGGTCGCCGCTCGTGCCGATCCGGTTCCAGCAATCGTCGACGTCGATCGGCGCCGCGCCGGCGGCGGCAGCTTCGCGGTTCAGGGTTTCGTCGATCATTCCGCTCTCGGGTCCCAGGTGTCGTTTTCGTTATCCGACCGCACGCCGCGCTCGCTCGAGCAGCCAGCGCGCGCCGGCGCCATCGCCGCCGACGTCGAGCAGCGTCGCGAGATGCGTGAGCGCTTCGTGGTGGGTCGGCCGCAGGTACAGCGCCTTGCGGTAGAAGTCTCCGGCTTCCTCGGCGCGCCCGCGCGCGTCGGCGATCAATCCGTTCAGATAGTAGGCGTCGGCGTGCGGGCCCGCGTGCGCCGAAAACCGTGCGAGCATGCGCTCGGCCTCGTCGAACGCGCCCGCGTTAGCAAGCGCCTGCGCCTGCTCGAGCGTCGGCGCGTCGACGGCGTTGGCAGGCGCGGGCGATGGGGATCGTGCGCGCGCGAGTGGATCGGCTGGTGGGGGCGCGACCGGTTCGAACGGGCTGGGGGCGCGTGGCTGGAATACTGTCGGCGGTGCCGCGCGTGCGGCATCCAGACCCGACGGCGGCGGCACGACGGCGTGCAGCGCACGCGTTGCTGACGTGGGTGATGACGATGGCAATCCTGATGCCGTCGCGGACACTGACGCACACGTCCACGCTGACGCTAACGGCATCGCTGACGCCGTCGCCGCCCCTGACGTCGGCCCCGCCCCCAACGCCCCGCCCCGCGCCATACGCCCGTAAGAACCATCCCCACCCACATGCCCGGCCACGCACTCATCCGCCACCGCCCCGTCATCGGCGCGCTGAAACGCGAACGCCAGCGGCACCCGCGCCGAACGCATCCCGCAGCGCATCGCGACGCCCGTCTCGGCCGGCCCGACGAACAGCATCCCGTCGTCCGCGAGCCGGCTCGCGAGCTGACGGATCGCGCGATCCTGCGCGTCGCGATCGAAATAGATCAGCACGTTGCGGCAGAACACGAAGTCGTAGCGCACGCCCGTGTCGGCGCACGCCTCCATCAAATTGGCCTGACGAAACTGCACGCGCGATCGCACCTGCTCGTCGAGCAGCCAGCCGTCGGCCGTCGGCGTGAAGAAACGCGTGCGAAACGCCGTCTGCGTGCCGCGAAACGCGTTCCTTCCATAACAGCCGGCCCGCGCGTGCTCGATCGCTCGCGCGCTGAGGTCGAGCGCGTCGATCGCGAAGCTCGCCGGGTCGAGCCCCGCGTCGAGCAGCGCCATCGCCGCCGAATACGGCTCCTCGCCGGTCGAACATGGCGCGCTCAGCACGCGGATCACGCGCCCGGGCGCGCAGGCTACGCGCTCGGCCGCGCGCCGCGCGAGCGCCGCGAACGCCGCGCCATCGCGGAAGAACCACGTCTCGGGCACGACGAACAGCTCGATCAGCGCGCGCCGCTCGTCGGCGCATGCGTGCAGGCGCGCCCAGTACGCGCGCAGCGCCTCCGTCGTCACGGGCGCCCGCGCGGCCGACGGCAATCGTTCACCGTCGCACTGCAGCGCATGCACGCGCTCGGTCAGCGCACGGCTCAGGAAATCATGGCCGAGCGAATCGGGATCGATGCCGGTCTCGCGGCGCAGCCAGTCGCGAAACAGCGCGGCGAACGCATTCATCCGGGCGCCCCTTCGTGGGCCGGCTGGCCGTCGAACAGATACAGGTGCGCGACGTCGTCGACCAGGCCGGCAACCGACACCTGCTGCACGACGCCGTCCCGCGTGTTCGCGACGCGCCCGAGCCAGCGCGTGCGCTCGCTCGACACGCCGCTGATGCGAAATGCCGCGCGGTCGATCCGCAGCGTCCGCGTCGCGCGCTCGACGATCAGCCCGATCACGCGCTCGCGTCCGCTCCGGCCGCCGCGATAGCGCACCATCACGAGCCGCGTCGAACGCAGCGCCTGCGCCGGGCGTCCGAGCGCGAGCATCGGCAGGTCGATCACCGGCACCGGCTGGGCGCCGCGCATCAGCAAGCCGGCGATCCACGCGGGCGCGCCGGCCACGGCCGTGGTGGCGGCGAGCGGCAACACCTCGTCGACGTCCGCCGCGTCGAGCGCATAACGCGCGCCGTCGAGCTCGAACATCAGGAACAGCGCGTGCGCGGCGCCGTGCGGCTCGGCGCGCATCATGCGTCGACCTTGAAGCGCGACACGCTGGTGCGCAACTGGTTCGCGACGAGCGTCAGGTCGTCGATCGCCTGCGACGACTGGCGCAACGATTCGGCCGTCTGCTGCGCGGCTTCCGACAGCTGCGACAGTGCCTGCGTGATCTGCTCGGCGCCGCTCGCCTGCGTCTGCATGCCTTCGTTGACCATCTGGAAGCGCGGCGCGAGCGTCTGCACCTCGGCGATGATCTGCGACAGCTGCGCGCCGACCTGCTGCACGTCGAGCATCCCGCGGCGCACTTCCTCGGAGAACTTGTCCATCCCCATCACGCCGGCGGACACGGCCGACTGGATCTCCTTGACCGTCTGCTCGATGTCGTAGGTCGCCACCGCGGTCTGGTCCGCGAGGCGGCGGATCTCGGTCGCGACGACCGCGAAGCCGCGCCCGTACTCGCCGGCCTTCTCGGCCTCGATCGCCGCGTTCAGCGACAGCAGGTTGGTCTGGTCGGCGACCTTGGTGATCGTCGCGACGACCTGGTTGATGTTCAGCGCCTTCTCGTTGAGGATCGCGAGCTTCGCGTTCACCGAGCCGGCCGCGTCCATCACGCTGCGCATCGTGTCGCCCATCCGCGTGAGGCCGCTCTGGCTGACGCCCGCGAGCGTCGCCGACTGCTCGGCCACGCCGGCCACCTCGTTCATCGTGCGCAGCAAATCGCGCGACGTCGCGAAGATCTCGCGCGACGTCGCGCCGATCTCGGTCGTCGTCGCCGCGGTCTCGTTCGCGGTCGCCTGCTGCTCGCGCGACGTCGCCGCGATCTCCGCGACCGACGTCGTCACCTGCATCGACGACTGCTGCGCACGCGACACCAGCTCGGTCAGCTCGTCGGCCATCCGGTTGAAGCCGGTCTCGAGCGTGCCGAACTCGTCGCGGCGGCGCAGGTCGAGCCGATGCGTGAGGTTGCCGGTGCGCATCGCGTCGTGCACGTCGACGAGCCGCGCCATCGGCACCGTGACCGAACGGTAGAGCCCATAGCCGAGCCCGAGCGCCGACAGCAGCACGATCGCCAGCGCGATCGCGAGCACGACCTCGGTGTCCTGACCGGATTCGCGGATCAGCTTCGCCGACTGATCGGCGAACTTGCGATTCTCCTGCACCAGGATATTCGCGCTGCGCACGACCTCGGCCCACGCCGGCTCGACCTTCGCGTAGGCGGCGACGGCCTCGTCGTGCGACGCGCGGCCCTTCTGCACCGCGTCGTTCAGCAACGGCAGGTAGCGGTCGTATGCGCTGCGGAACACCGCGAAGCGCTGACGGTCCTCGTCGCGGAACGTGGTGTTCTGATAGTCGATCGACAGCGATTCGATTTCCTTGAGCGCGTCGCCGAGCTTCGCGAAATCGCGCTCCACGAGCTCCGGGCTCGTATCGACGAAGGTCGCCTGTTGCAGCGTCGCGAACGATTCGTTGACCGCCCCGCGCAACGACGCCGCAAGATACACGCCGGGCAGCGAATCGCGCTCGATGCTGACGGCTTCGGCATTGATCGCGCGCAGCCGCTCGTACGACACGCCGGCCATCACGAGCATCAGCACGAACAGCACGCCGAAGCTCAGCAGGATGCGATTGCCGAGCGTGAGCCGGGCGGCGCCGAGGGTCGGATGCAAGCTTTCATGGTTCGCACGGGGCGTCAGGGTGGCCATGTTCGTTGTGGGCTTTCAAAACAGCGTTAAAAAACCGCGCCTGCGCGCGCCGGACGGCGTGGCGCGAGCGCATCGGGTGTTACCGGCGGCACGGCGCGGGCAAGCGGCGCGCGCCATCACCGCTCGCGTTGAGCCGGCAACCGCAGCGCGACCATGAAGCCGCGCGCCGTGTCGCGCATCAGGATCTGGCCGCGATGCCGCGCCGCCGTCGCACGCACGAACGCCAGCCCGAGACCGAAACCGCCGCGCATCGCACCATGCACGGATTCGAGCCGCACGAACGATTCGGTCGCGGCCGCGCGCTGTTCGGGCGCGATGCCGGAGCCGGCGTCCTCGACGCCGATCAGCCACGCGCCGCCGTCGTCGTTCAGCGTGCAATGGATGTCGGCGCCGGCCGGCCCGTATTTCAGCGCGTTGTCGATCAGGTTCGCGACCGCGCGCGTGAGCATCATGCGATCGCCCATCGTCGCGCACTCGGCGTCGCACACGTGCGCGACGATGCGGCTGCCGAATCCGAGCGCCTTCTCCCACAGCTGGTCGACCGCGTCGAGCACGACCTCGTCGAGGCTCACGAGTTCGTGCGCTCGGCGCTCCGATTGCGCACGGGTCAGATGGATGAAGCCGTCGGCGAGCGCGAGCGCGCGGCGCGCGTGGCCCGCGATGCGCTCCAGCAGCGCGGGCATGTCGCCGTGTTCGTTCCGGTAGACCTCGAGCAGCGCGAGAATCGACGTCTGCGGCGAGCGCATGTCGTGCGACAGGAAATCCAGCGCCTCGTCGCGCTGCCGCGCCATCAGGTACGAACTCGAGTGGTAGCGGATGCGCGCCGTCAGTTCCATCGCGTCCGGCAGCTTCACCAGATAGTCGTTCGCGCCGGCGATGAACGCCTCGCGCTTGACGACCGGCTCCTCCTTCGCGGACAGCACGATGATCGGCACGCGCGCCGTGTCCACGTGCGCGCGCCACGCGCGCACGAGGTCCAGGCCGTCGATGTCCGGCATCACGAGGTCCTGCAGGATGACGGTCGGCTTGACGTCGCGCGCGACGGCCAATGCCCGGTGGGGATCGGTGCACACATGCAGGTCGATGTCGGGCTCGCTGCGCAATGCGCGGCGTATCACCTCGCCGACGAACGGCTGATCGTCGACGAGCAGGATCGACAGCCCCGATTCGAGACAATCCGGCGCATTTTGATCGCGCGATTCTTTCATAAATACCGTTTCAAACGAAAATCACCACTCGATTCATTCTCGCAAGTTGATTATTCAACTCACTCGCCATCTCGATAATTCGACCACATTCTTCACGATGATGGCGTTGTCGCTCGTCAGCCTTTACACACGGGGATTGCAGCGCCGATTTTCCCAAGCAACACCGAATTACATTCGCACACATCCTCTCAATAAAGATTACTGAGCGATTCTAATTGAGATTGCAACAGATCATCTATCTCCTTCAGGTTCAGCTTTGCCAAATATGGTGAAATAACCTGATTTGGATAAATCGGATCATTTCCTTGCGCGAAGCATGAAAACGTTTGCGAGGCCGGCGGGAGACGGTTTACGGGTGCGTATGCGGCGGTCCGGGCCGCCGCGCGTTGGGGCCGGACCATGGACACACTGAGGAATTCGATGGGACGACGGCGGGAGCCCAGGCAAGCCACCGATGCTGCGGGATGACGCGCGATGCGACGAGATGGGCGACGGTGACGGCTGCGGCTCTGATGCCGCCGGCAACCCCCGCGCCATCGGCGTCCTAAACAACCGCGCTCACCACCCGCGCGCCTGCCGCCGCTCAACCGCGCGCATGCTGCGCCGACACTTCCTGCAGGTCAAGATCGCGCTCGACCATGTGCAGCATCTCGTCGTGAATGTGGCCGGATCGATGCAGCCGCAGCAGTTCGGCGCGCCCGGCCCGGATCGCGGCCAGCACGACGTCGTAATGCGCGGCGCGAACTTCCGGCGGATATTGCGGCGCATCCTTCGTGCGCTCGGTGAGCGCCGCGCGATACGTGTACTGCTCGAGCAGGCGCGGATGTATCACGTTGCCGCTTGCGTCGTGCACCAGCGGCTGGATCGCGGCGAGCTGCGCGGCCTCGATGTACGCCCACGTCTGCGGCTCGCTCAGGTGATGCGCGGCACGTTCGTCGCGTTGCGGCAGGCGCAGCAGCCGAATCAGCGGCCCGATCGTCGTACCCTGCAGCAGCACGGTCACGAGGATCACCGCGAACGACGCGACCAGGATCACGTCGCGGCCCGGCATCGCCTCCGGCAGCGACAGCGCGATCGCGAGCGTCACGACACCGCGCATGCCGGCCCAGCTCATGACCGTCGCGGCCTTCCAGTCGGGCGCCGCGCCGCGCCGCACGATACCGCGCACCGGCCACTTCAGCGCCTCGACCGCATAGACCCACACGAAGCGCGACACGATCACGGCCGCCAGCACCGCGAGCACCGCCGGCATCATCGTGCCGAGCACCTGCTCGAAGCCGCCGAGCCGGTGAATCGCCCCGCGCAGCGACAACCCGATCAACACGAACACCATCGCCTCGAGCAGGAACACGATGACCTGCCAGAACGCGGTGCCGCGCGTGCGCACGGCCGCGGAGAACACTTCGTGCTGATGCCAGCCGACGATCATGCCGGCCGTCACCGTCGCGATCACGCCGGACACCTCGACCATTTCGCCGGCGATGTAGGCGAGCCAGCCGGCGATCACCGCGACGGTGATCACCAGATAGTCGTCGTCGAGCAGCTTCAGGAACCACACGACGATGCGCCCCACCAGAAAGCCCACCACGACGCCGCCGATTCCCAGCTCCGCGAAACGCACGACCGCGTGCTCGAGGCTGAACGCGCCCGTCAGCGCGGCGGCGACCGCGAAGCGGAACAGCACGAGGCCGGCCGCATCGTTCAGCAGGCTTTCGCCTTCGAGCAGCACCATCAGCCGGCGCGGCAGCGCGACGCGCTCGAGCACCGCCTTCGCGGCGACCGCGTCGGGCGGCGACACGATCGCGCCGAGCGCGAAGCACGCGGCCCACGGCAGCGACGGCACGACCCAGTGCACGGCGTAGCCGACCGCGAACGTCGTGAACGCGACCGCGCCGATCGCGAGCAGCAGGATGCCGCCGACGTTGCGCTTGAATTCCTCCCAGACGGTGAAATATGCGCCGTCCATCAGCAGCGGCGGCAGGAACACCAGCAGCACGAGCTCCGGGTCGAGGTTGACGGGCGGCAGGCCGGGGATGAACGCGATGCCGATGCCGCCCATCAGCAGCGCGGCGGCCGGCGGCAGGCGCAATCGCTTCGCAATGCATTCGAGCGCGACGATCGCGACGAACGACAGCAGAATCAGCTTGAAAGCCGCGACGGGGGACATGAATCGACCTCGTGAAAATTGAACGCGCGGCCGCACGGTGTCGTACGGAGTGCGACCGTTTCGCGCGATTACATCACGATGCGATGCGTTCAGTCGAGCGCATCGAGCGCGCGCGGCGCGGCTGCGCCAGGGTCTCTTCACGCTAATGGCGGGCTTGCGCTGGCCCGCAGAAGAGCCGAGCGCAAGGACTGCGACGAAGCGAATACTCGACGTATTCGCGAAGAGCATGACGCGGCACACGACCTTCTGGAGGCCTGCGCCACGAACGAACTTTCCAAACAGGTGCTCGTTGTTAGCGCGAACAGCCCCTAACGGCGCCGAACGACCATCAGGCGCGGCTCGGTCATGTCCTCGATCGCGTAGCGGATCCCTTCGCGGCCGAGGCCGGAATCCTTCACGCCGCCGTACGGCATGTTGTCGACGCGGAACGACGGCACGTCGTTGATCACGACGCCGCCCACCTCGAGTTCGTCCCACGCGCGCTGCGCGTGCGCGAGCGAATCGGTGAACACGCCGGCCTGCAAGCCGAAGTCGCTGTCGTTCACGCGCGCGAGCGCGTCGTCGAAACGGTCGAACTTCTCGAGGACGGCGACCGGGCCGAACGCCTCCTTGCGGTACAGGTCCTGCTCGCGGCCGACGTCTTCGAGCAGCGTCGCCTCGAACATCGCGCCGTCGACCTTGCCGCCCGCGATGATCTTCGCACCCGCCGCGACGGCCGCGTCCATCCAGCCGGACAGGCGGCGCGACTCCGATTCGGAGATCATCGGGCCGACGAACGTCGATGGATCCTTCGGATCGCCCATCTTCAGCGAGCGCGTCTTCGCGACCAGCTTGTCGCGCAACGTGTCGTACAGGCTCGCATGCACGAGGATCCGCTGCACGCCGATGCAGCTCTGGCCCGACTGGTAATACGCGCCGAACGCGAGCCGGTCGACCACGTAGTCGAGCTGCTCGAACTGGTCCGCATCGACGATGGCCGCCGCGTTGCCGCCGAGCTCCAGCACGACCTTCTTCTTGCCGGCCTTCTCCTTCAGCGCCCAGCCGACGGCCGGCGAGCCGGTGAACGACAGCAACCTGAAACGCTCGTCGGTGGTGAACAGGTCGGCGCCGTCGCGATGCGCGGGCAGCACCGAGAACGCGCCCTTCGGCAGATTGGTTTCCGCGAGCACCTCGGCGATGATCAGCGCGCCGACCGGCGTGCGGCTCGCCGGTTTGAGCACGAACGGGCAGCCCGCGGCGAGCGCGGGCGCGACCTTGTGCGCGGCGAGGTTCAGCGGGAAGTTGAACGGCGAGATGAACGAGCACGGGCCGATCGGCACGCGCCGCGTATAGCCGGTGTAGCCCTGCGCGCGCGCCGAGATCTCGAGGTTGAGCACTTCGCCGTCGATGCGCACCGCCTCCTCGGACGCGACGCGGAACGTATCGATCAGCCGCGTCACCTCGCCTCTCGAATCGTTGATCGGCTTGCCGGCCTCGATGCACAGCGCCTCGGCCAGCTCGTCGAAACGCTCGCGAAAGCGTGCGACGCAGTGATCGAGCACGGCCTGCCGCCGGTACGCCGGCAGCTCGCGCATCGGCTTGACGGCGTCGACTGCCGCGCCGATGGCCGCGTCGATCGCCTGCGCGTCGGCCAGCGCGACGCGCGTCGCGACCTTGCCGCTGAACTTGTCCGTCACTTCCAGATCGGTATTCGCGTAGACGGCCTCGTTGGCCAGATAGTACGGATAGGTATCCTTCAGCATGGCACGCTCCTTCCGGTGAACTGCGGATTCAGAGTTGCGCCGACAGGCGCTTGATTTCGCGGTTGAGCACGCGCTCGTTGTCCGAATAGTCGATCGGCACGTCGATCACGTGCACACCCGGTGTCGCAAAGCATTCGCGCAGCAGCGGCTCGAGATCGTCGGCCGCCTCGACGCGGTGCCCGTGCGCGCCGTAGCTCTGCGCATATGCGACGAAATCGGGATTCTTCAGCGTCATCGCGAAGTCGGGAAAATTCATGTTCTCCTGCTTCCAGCGGATCATCCCGAACGCATCGTCGCGCAGGATCATCACGACGAGGTCGAGCTTCAGCCGCACGGCCGTTTCGAGCTCCTGCGAATTCATCATGAAGCCGCCGTCGCCGCACACGGCGATCACCTTGCGCTGCGGATGCACGATCCTGGTCGCGATCGCAGACGGCAAGCCGGCGCCCATCGACGCGAGCGCGTTGTCGAGCAGCAGCGAGTTCGGCTCGTGCGCGCGCCAGTAACGCGCGAACCAGATCTTGTACATCCCGTTGTCGAGGCAGACGATCCCGTCGACCGGCAGCGCGTTGTACAGATCGTTGACGATCCGCACCGGATACATCGGGAAGCGCGGATCGTGCTGGCCCTTCTGCAGATGCGCTTCGAAATGCGCCTTGATCATTGTGAAGCGCTCGAAATCCCAGTGCGGCTGCGGCGCGATCGCTTCCTTCATCTGCCACACGGCGTTCGCGATGTCGCCGACCACCTCGATCTGCGGGAAATACACCGGGTCCACCTGCGCGCCGAGGAAGTTCACGTGGATCACGGTCTTGTCGTCCGTGCGCATGAAGAACGGCGGCTTTTCGATCACGTCGTGGCCGACGTTGATGATGCAGTCCGCGTGCTCGATCGCGCGATGCACGAAATCGCCGTCGGACAGCGTCGCGTTGCCGAGCCACAGCGGATGCGTCTCGTCGATCACGCCCTTGCCCATCTGCGTCGTGAAGAACGGGATGCCCGTCTCGTCGACGAACTCGAGCAGCATCTTGCAGGTCGTCTTGCGGTTGCCGCCCGCGCCGATCATCAGCAGCGGATGCCGCGCGGCCTGGATCGCATCGACCGCGTGCGCGACCGCCTTCTGCTCGGCGATCGGGCGGCGGCTGAAGCTGCGCGGAATCGGCTTGCCGTCGCCTTCCTCGTGCGCGATATCCTCCGGCAGCTCGAGATGCGCGGCGCCCGGACGCTCCTCCTCCGCGCGCCGGAACGCCTCGCGCACCGCCGACGGGATGTTGCCGATCGACACGATCTGCCGCGTGAACTTCGTGAGCGGCTGCATCATGCCGACGACGTCGACGATCTGGAAGTGGCCCTGCTTGCTCGACTTGATCGGCTTCTGGCCGGTGATCATCAGCATCGGCATGCCGCCGAGCTGCGCATACGCGGCGGCCGTCACGAAATTGGTGGCGCCCGGCCCGAGCGTCGCGAGACACACGCCGGTGCGGCCGGTGAGACGGCCGTAGGTTGCGGCCATGAAACCGGCCGCCTGCTCGTGGCGGGTCAACACGAGCTTGATCTTCGAGCGCCGCAGCGATTCGAGCAGATCGAGGTTTTCCTCACCGGGAATGCCGAACACGTATTCGACGCCTTCGGCTTCCAGCGCCTTCACAAACAGATCCGATGCTTTCATGGGGACTCTCCGTCGCTGCCGCGTGCCCGGTTTGCGGACGTGCGGCGTTCAGAACGCGCGCCGGCCTACGGCACGCGCACGCTTACCTACGGGATGCTGGCCACGGTGCTGCCCGCCGCGCAACACACGGCGGCGCCTCCCGATGCAGGAGGACGAACGGATCCGCCAGCGCGCAGGACGAACGCGCACGGGCGGCAGGGACGTTTTCGATTGTAGACGGATTCGCGGGATTCCTGCTTCGGCCGAACGGCCGATCCGGGCCCCGGCGCAGCATCGGCCTGACGGCCAACTTCGCGTCAAACGGCGCGCGCCGCTCTACTGTGACGGCATCGGAACCCCAGTTGAGCTTGTGAACCATGGTTGACATATCGAGTAACGTGCCTTACAGTGCTCCGACGTACAGCATCAGAACGACCGAAGTCTTCGACACATGGTTCGCCGGTCTGCAGGATCGCGTCGCACGGCGGCGTATCCAGGCCCGCATCGACCGCCTGCCGATGGGCAATCCGGGCGACTGGAAGTCGGCCGGCTCCCCGGTCGTCGAGATGCGTATCGACCACGGCCCCGGCTATCGCGTCTACTACGTCAGGCGCGCGACGATCTGGGTGATCCTGCTCTGCGGCGGCGACAAGTCGACGCAACAGGCAGACATTCGCGCCGCGCACGCAATGCTCGGGCGGCTCGACCTGGAGTAAGCGATGGACAAGATCAGCACCCGGCCGTGGGATTCGGCCGCCCACCTCGAAACCGACGACGACATCGCCGACTATTTCGACGCGTGCCTGCAGGAAGGCGGCGACGACCCGGCCTTCATCGCGCATGCGCTCGGCGTGATCGCGCGCGCGCGCGGCATGTCGCAGGTCGCCCGCGACGCCGGCCTGTCGCGCGAAGGGCTGTACAAGGCGCTGTCGCACGACGGCAATCCGAGCTTCGGCACCATCCTCAAAGTGATCAAGGCGCTCGGCCTGCAACTGCACGGCGCGAAAGCGCGCGCGTGACGCGCGGCGCGCGGCGGTGCGCGCCCGATGCGGCGGCGGTTGGCGCGTGACTATCGCGTGACTGTCGCGCGGCAACCGCGTCAATGCAGCCACGCGCCGGCCCAGCGCGGCACCAGCGACACGAGATACAGCCCGAGCCCGATCAGCCCGCCGACCAGCGTGCCGTTGATGCGGATGTATTGCAGGTCCTTGCCGATGTTCAGCTCGATTTGCCGCGACATCTCGCGCGCATCCCAGTTGCGCACCGTGTCGCGGATGTGCCGCATCAGAACATCGGCGAAATCCGGCGCCATCTCGTGCACGGCCTTTTCGACATGCTCGTTCAGCGACGCGCGCAACGCCGGGCTTTCCGCGAGCCGCGCACCGAGCCAGCGGCCGAGCGTCGCGGCCTGCCGCTGCAGCGTCGAGTCGGCGCGCGCCAGATCGGCCTTCAGCCACGCGCGCAACTGGTCCCACAGATCGCGCACATAGTCGTTGAACGCATCGCCGTCGCGAATGTAGCGCTTGATCTCGTCGCCCTTCGCGATGAACGCCGGGTCGTGCTTCAGCCGCTCGGTGAGCCGCACGACCGTGCCGTCGAAGCGCTGGCGCAACTCGTGCTCGGGGTCGGCCGCGACGCTCTCGAGCACGCGGCTCACCGCGCTCGCGAGCATGCGCGCGCCGTTCTCGCCGAACCACTGCGTCGGCATGATCTTCTCGACCTTCGGATATTGCGTCTTCAGCCATTCGACGATGAAGCCCGCGATCACCTCGCGGTTCTCCTCCTTGTCGAGGATGCCGACGATCTGCTCGATCGCATCGTCGAGCAGCGCCTGGTGACGGCCGTCCTTCGTCAGCGTGTCGAGGATCGCGCCGGCCGACTGCGACAGGTCGATCCGGTCGATCATCGCGCGCATCGCGTCGTGGACGAACGAGCGGATGCGCGCGTCGTCGGTCATGTCGAGCGCGAAGCTCATCAGCTTCGTCACGTAGGTGCCAAGGGCCTCGGTATTCGCCGGCTCGCCGAGCCATGCGCCGAGCCGCTGCGCCGGATCGTGCTGGCGAATCTGCGCGGCGAGCGCGTCGGGGCCGAGGAATTTCTCGCGCACGAACACCGCGAGATTGTCGGCGATCTTGTCCTTGTTCTTCGGGATGATTTCGGTGTGGCGCGACACGAACGGGATCGGCACGCGGCGAAACAGCGCGACCACCGCGAACCAATCGGCGAGCGCGCCGACCATCGCGGCCTCGGCCACCGCCTTGAAGCCGTCGACCCACGGGCCGCGCGGCAGCAGGATCGTCGTGACGAACACCGCGACGGCGGTCAGCAGCAGCCATAGCGCGCGGCGCTTGCTGCGTTTCAGTTCGAGGGCTTTGTCTGGCGTCATGGGCGATCGGTGAAACGGCAATGCCGCTAATATGCACCGATCGCCCGCCGGCGACAAACCCGCGCGCCACACGCGCGCGGAACCGCTTGCCCTCGGTCGGATGCGAGCCGCCTTGCCGCGTCGCGCGGCGCCGGCCCGGCGCGAGCGCGGTCATACGGAGCGCGTTCGCACCGAGCCCACGCAGCGCGTCACAGAAACGTCTTCAAGCCGACCGTCGGATCGGCGAGCTGCTGCGGGTCGGGCATCGCGCCGGCCGCGATCAGCCGGCGCGCGGCGCCGATGTCGCGCCCGAGATTGACCGCGGCCGCCGCGACGATCCTGCCGTCGTCGCCGAGCCCGAACACCGTGAACGGCCCGCGTGCCGGATCGCCGCGCACGACGGTCGTCTGCCCGGCGCCGAACAGCCCGAGCATCTGCAGGTTGCAGTCGTACTGATCGGACCACAGCCACGGCAGCTCCGCATACGCGTCGTCCGCGCCGAGCAGGTTCGCGGCCGCGACGGCCGGCTGGTTCTCCGCGACCTGCCACGACTCGATGCGCACGTGACGCCCGAGCAGCGGATTGAAGTGCATCGTCACCTCGCCCGCCGCGAAGATCGCGCGGTCGGCCGAGCGGCAGCCCGCATCGACGCGGATGCCGTTGTCGACGTCGAGCCCCGCCGCCTGCGCGAGCTCGACGTTGGGCAGCACGCCGATGCCGACCACGACGACGTCGGCATGCACGTCGCCGCGATCGGTCTCGACGATCGCGCCGCCGCCCGCCGCGGCACGTATCGCGCGCGGCAGCGTCGCCATCTGAAAACCGACGCCGCGTTCGTCATGCAACCGGTGCGCGTAGGCGCCGACGACTTCCGGCAACGCGCGTTGCAGCAAGCGTGCGGCCGGATCGATCACCGTCACGTCGCAGCCGAGCTGGCGCGCCGCCGCAGCCACTTCGAGGCCGATGAAGCCGCCGCCGAGCACCGCGACGCGGCGCCCGCGCACGAGCTGCGCGCGCAACGCACGCGCGTCGGCGACGGTGCGCACGTAGTGCGCCACGACGCCCGCGTCGAGCGGCCCGCCGAAGGTGCGCACGCGCGAGCCGGTCGCCAGCACGAGCTTCGCGTACGGCAACGTCGTGCCGTCGTCGAGCCGCACGCGTTGCGCCTCGCGCTCGATCGCGTCGACGCGCGTGCCGAGCCGCAGCGCGATGCGCTGCGCGTCGTACCACGCGGCATCGCGAACGAACGCGCGCTGCTCGCCGTCGTCGTTCAGCAACGCATCCTTCGACAGCGCGGGCCGGTCGTACGGCAGCTCGCGCTCGGCGCCGATCATCACGATCGGCGCGTCGGCGTCGCGCGCACGCAGCGCCTCGGCCGTGCGCCGCGCCGCGTGGCCGGCTCCGACGATCACGAACGGGTCAGCCGACATTGACTTCCACCTGTCCGTCGACGATCCGGATCGGATAGACGCCCACCGGCTCGGTGATCGGCGCGCATTTCGGCGCACCGGTGCGAATGTCGATCAGCCCCTGATGCAGCGGGCACTCGACGCACCCGTCCTCCACGTAGCCTTCGGACAGCCGCGCGTGGCCATGCGAACACAGGTCGTGCATCGCGAACAGTTCGTCGCCGATCCGGAATACAGCGATCGGCTTCTGGCCGGCGACGCGCGCCGCCGGTTCGTCTTCGGTGAATTCGTCGATGGCGCCCAGCGGATGCCATTCGGCGAGGGTTGCTTCGGTCATGTCGGCTCCTTGCTTCGTCGGGTCGGTCAGATCGGGGTCGCGAGCAGCGTCTGCACGCGCGACGTGTCGTAGATCACGCGCTTGGCCTTGTAGCGCAGGCCGTCGGGCGTGCGCACGACCGTGTCGTAATACTTGCCGGCCTGGTACACGTTCGATTCGCCGTTGCTGCGAGTCTGCACGACCACGTAGTTGCTCTCGGTGTCGATCTCGCCGTCGCGCTGCGCGACGATCGCGAGGCCCGAGGTCATGTGGCGGTACGTGTGCTCTTCATAGATGTTCGCGTGCCGCAGCGACACCACGCGATCGCGCAGCATCCGCTGGTTCGTGCAGTGGACGATGCCGACCGGCAGCCCGAGATCCGCGTTCTCCTTCGGCACGATCTCGTACGTGCAGTCCTCGGTGAACATTTCCGGCCAGCGTTCGAGCCGGTCGTTGTCGAGATGGCCGATGTAGCGGTTCTGCAGCATGTAAATCTCGAACCACGTCTTCATGTCTTCCGTCAGGTTTTCCATCTTTGCGCGCTCCCGCTTCAATAGCCCATCAGCTTCTGGTAGCCGACCCAGAACTTGCGGATCAGGCTTTCGGTGATCACCGTGTCCTGCTGCTCCGGATTGCCGCGCGACATCTCGATGACCGAGGTTGCGTCGGCGTCGCGCACCGTGCCGCGCTGCACGAGCTCGGTCGCCTCGGTGTCCTCCATCGAGATGTAGCCGGCCGGCCCGACCAGGTTCGCCTGCTTGATGCGCAGCGCGCGCAGCTCGGGCGTGTCGTCGGCGTAGCCGAAGAAGTGGAAGATCAGCTCGAAGTTGTCCGGCCCCTTCGGCAGGATCTGCCGCGCGACCAGCGTGTTGTGGATCTGCTGGATCACGAGCTGCGGGAAGATCGGCTGGATATGATTCGTGCAGTCCTCGTCGTATTCCGACACCAGATCGAGAATCGACTCGTCTTCCAGATGGAAGCCTTCGTCGAACGAACGGATGTTCTGCTGCTTGTACGCGGCCGACGTGTCGTCGCCCGTCTTCGTCACCGTGATGATGCTGTGCAGCCCGTGGTTCGCATCGGGGATCGAGCGCGCCTTCATCCCGACGCGGAAGATGTTGAAGGTCGTATGGAACAGATGCAGCATGCTCGCGTGATACGGATCCTTCACGTTCTCCATGTACAGCTTCCAGTTCGACTTCGAATACTGGCGCGTGCAGCCGAGATACTCGATCGGCTTGTGGAAGATCCGGTCGATCCACGGTCGCATCTGCGCGCCGAGATAATCGGGCAGCGGCGCGACGTCGTCGCTGAAGGTCGCGAACACGAGCCCGCGATAGCTGTCGACGCGCAGCTTGCGTAGCCCGTGCTGCTTCGGGTCGAAGTCGGCCGGCATCCCGGTCATCCCTTTCTGGCCGCGCCGGAACGGCACGCCGAGCAGGTTGCCCTCGTTGTCGAAGCTCCACTGGTGATACACGCACGTGTGCGAGCTGGCGTTGCCGCGCGACTTGCGGCACACCTGCGCGCCGCGGTGCGCGCAGCGGTTCACCCACGCGGACAGCGCGCCGTCCTCGGTGCGCGTGACGACGACCGGCGTGTCGCCGACGAAGGTGCTCTTGAAGTCGCCGGCGTTGGGGATTTCCGCTTCCAGCGCGACGAAGTTCCACGTCGGCCCGCGGAAGATGCGCTCCTGCTCGCGATCGTAGACGGCGCGCGAGCTGAACACCTTGTACGGGACGCGCGAGCCGTCGTCGTGGGGAAAGTGCACGTCGGACGCGTCGTCGCGCGCGGCAAATACGACGGGCGATGCTGTCTGCTCCATGTCGGACTCCTTGTGGTTCCGGTTCGTTGATGGCATGGAGCGGATTTTTGAAAAGCTAATATTCGGCGTCTATCCGGAAAGTGCGATTGCGGCGGCGCAATATCCACTTTCGGCGGATTTCTGCGCTAGCATGACGACACACGCGAGCCGCCGCCCGTTCGTGACCCATTCGTCGGAACGAAGCGCGCGTCGATACCAAGGCCGATGCCCATGTCCCCAACGTCGTTCGAGCCGCTCGCGCTGCGCGCGCACCGGCTGTTCGAATCCCGCGATCTCGACGAGACGCGCGAGCGCATCTCGCGCGTGATGCAGCCGCACGCGCTGCTGCCGAGCGGGCGCATGCAGGGCGCCGCGCACATGGACTTCGTGCGGCTCGGCGGGCTCGGGATCGGCACGATCGCGTTCGGCGACGCGATGCGCGTGCAGGTCGACGCGGTCGACGGCTATTACCTGCTGATGTTCTGTCTGTCCGGGCATGCGCAGGTCGCCGCGATGGGGCGCCGGCTCGGCGTCGACGGCCAGACGGGCGTGCTGTGCGCGCCTGGCGAGCGCTTCGATGCGGTGCTGTCGGCCGACTGCGAGCAGTTCGTGCTGCGCATCGACGCGGCGACCGTCGGCTCGCTCACCGGCAATCCGCGCGCGACGCTCGACCCGGTGCTGCACATCAGCGACGCCGCGCTCGCCGCGTGGCACCAGCAGCTGATGCTCGTCGCCCGCTCGCCGGCTTTGCTGGCGCGCGCCAACGCGAATCCGCGCGTCGCGGCGCAGCTCGAGCATCTGCTGATCGATCTGCTGATCGAAGGGCATCCGCCGGCGGCCGCGAGTATGCGTCACGATCCCGCGCCGGGCTTCCTGCTGCGCGCGCAGGAATTCGTGAACGCGCACTACGCGCAGCCGCTGCAGCTCGCCGATATCGTCGTGGCGGCCAACGTGCCGGAGCGGACGCTGCGCGACGCGTTCCTGCAGTTTCGCGGCATGAGCCCGATGCAATATCTGCGCGCGACGCGGCTCGAGCATGCGCGCGAGTTGCTGCGCAGGTCGCAGCCGGAGCGGCGGATCGCCGATGTCGCGCTCGATTGCGGGTTCACGCATCTCGGGCGCTTCGCGATCGCCTATCGGGAGAAGTTCGGGGAATCGCCATCGGAAACGGTGGGGGTTAGGCGGTAGGGGTTAGGCATCTGGCGGCAGGCATGCGCGGCCGGCCGCGTTGGTGGGTGGATCGCCGCGTGCGCGGGTGGTGCTGCGTCGGGCTGCATCTTCCGCATCTCCAGCGTCTCCCGCTTGGTCGCCTTGCCCGGTGCGTGCGGTGAGCCCGATGCGCCGCCCGTCGCCCCGGCCTCGCCCAACGCCCCCTTCTCGACCGAATCACCCCGCGTCGCCCCACCCGCCCGAATTGGCCGTTAGTTGCGGCCGCTCCATAAACCGCCCGCGCTAAAGCGTCGGTCCGAACATCGCGCGCGCGATCGCGCAAAACGCGGTCGTCGCCGGGCTTTCGCCGTGCAGCCGGCGGCTCATGATGATCGGCGACGTCGCCGTCGGCTCCGGCAGCCGCCGGTACACGACGCCCTTCACGCGCACGCCTTCCACGCTCTCGGGCACCAGCGACACGCCGACCTGCGCGGCCACCAGCCCGAGCGCCGTCTGCAGTTCGCGCACCTCGTGAACGCCCGCCGGCACGAGCGCGCCGTCGCGCAGCGCCGACAGCTGCTGGTCCGCGAAGCTCGGCCGCGGCGTGCTCGGGTAGACGATCAGCGTCTCGTGCGCGATGTCGGCGAGCGTCAGCGGTCGCGCGGGGTCGGCCAGCGGATGCCCGACCGGCAGCGCCGCGATCAGCTTCTCCTCGATCAGCGCCTCGCGCACCAGCTGGTCGTCGTCGAAGCGCAGGCGGCCGAAGCCGACGTCGATGCGCCCGCCCTTCAGCGCGCCGAGCTGCTCGAGCGTGAACATTTCGATCAGCGACAGCTCGACGCCCGGCTGCGCGTCGCGAAACGCGCGGATCACGTCCGGCAGCGCGCCGTAGAGCGTCGACGGTACGAAGCCGATCACGATCCGCTCCGACAGTTGCGCGAGGCGACGCGTGAGCGGCCCGAGCTCGTCGGCCTGCTCGAGGACGCGCTTCGCCTGCGCGTAGAACACGCGGCCCGCGTCGGTCAGCTTCAGCGGCCGCGCGCCGCGTTCGAACAACGGCAGCCCGATCTCTTCCTCGATCGTCTGCAGCTGGCGGCTCAGCGGCGGCTGCGTCATGTGCAGCCGCTCCGCCGCCCGCGTGATGTTCATTTCTTCCGCGACGGCGATGAAGTAGCGGAGCTGGCGCAATTCCATTTCATGCCTCGAAGGTATGGAAGTAGTCGGAAAGAGTGTTGGACGACGCGGGCCCGGAATTCCTACCATGTGCATCAACAGGAGGAATCGCATGATAGCAACTGCCGCCACCATCGAGCGCATCGACACGCTGCTCGTCGACGTGCCCACGATTCGGCCCCACAAACTGTCGGTCGCCACGATGAATTGCCAGACGCTCGTACTCGTCCGGGTTCGATGCACGGACGGTATCGAAGGCGTCGGCGAGGCGACCACGATCGGCGGGCTCGCATACGGCGAAGAGAGCCCCGAGAGCATCAAGGTCAACATCGACACGTATTTCGCGCCGCTGCTGCAAGGGATGGACGCGACGCGCCCCGGCGCCGCGATGGCGCGTGCCCGCAAGCTGTTCCAGGGCAACCGCTTCGCGAAATGCGCGCTCGAGACCGCGCTGTTCGATGCGCAGGCGCGCCGCGCCGGCGTGCCGCTGTCGGAGCTGTTCGGCGGCCGCACGACCGATGCGGTCGAGGTCGCGTGGACGCTCGCGAGCGGCGACACGCACCGCGACATCGCCGAAGCCGAGGCGATGCTCGACGCGCGCCGCCATCGCGCGTTCAAGCTGAAGATCGGCTCGAACGCGGTCGACGACGACGTCGCGCACGTAATCGCGATCAAGCGCGCGCTCGGCGATCGCGGCGACGTGCGCGTCGACGTGAACCAGGCGTGGAGCGAAACCGAAGCGATCCGCGCCGGCGCGCGGCTCGCGCACGCCGGCGTGAGCCTCGTCGAGCAGCCGATCGCCGCGACCAACCGGGCCGGGCTGAAGCGCCTCACGCAACTCGCGCACATTCCGATCATGGCCGACGAAGCGCTGCACGGCCCCGTCGATGCGTTCGCGCTCGCGCAGGAGCGCGCGGCCGACGTGTTCGCGGTGAAGATCGCGCAATCGGGCGGCCTGCTCGGCGCGGCGAGCGTCGCGTCGATCGCATCGGCGGCCGGCATCGATCTGTACGGCGGCACGATGCTCGAGGGCGCGGCCGGCACGATGGCGTCGGCGCAACTGTTCAGCACGTTCGGCTCGCTCAGGTGGGGCACCGAGCTGTTCGGCCCGCTGCTGCTCACCGAGGAAATCCTCGTCGAGCCGCTGCGCTACCAGGATTTCAAGCTGCATCTGCCGGCCACGCCCGGCCTCGGCATCACCTTCGACTGGCCCCGCATCGAGCGGATGCGACGCGGCGCCCGCTGAATCCGCTCGCCCCGACGAACGACGACACGACAAACGAAACCGGAGACACAGATGAACAAGCAAGACATCGACGCACTGCTGAAGACCTTCGACGACGCCGCGGAGAAGCCCGGCAACCCGCGCGTGCGCGCGATCGTCAACCGGATCGTGAAGGATCTCTGCTACACGATCGAGGACTTCGACGTCCAGCCGAGCGAGTTCTGGACCGCGCTGAACTACCTGAACGAAGCCGGCCGCGAATTCGGATTGATCGCTGCGGGCCTCGGGCTCGAGCGCTTCCTCGACGTGCGGATGGACGAGGCCGAGCAGAAGGCCGGCATCACGGGCGGCACGCCGCGCACGATCGAAGGGCCGCTGTATGTCGCGGGCGCGCCGGAATCGGTCGGCCACGCGCGGCTGGACGACGGCACCGATCCCGGCCAGACGCTGATCATGCGCGGCCGCGTGCTCGGCCAGGACGGCGCGCCGCTCGCGAACGCGCTCGTCGAGGTGTGGCATGCGAATCATCTGGGTAACTACTCGTACTTCGACCAGTCGCAGCCGGCGTTCAACCTGCGCCGCTCGATCCGCACCGACGCCGACGGCCGCTACAGCTTCCGCAGCGTGCTGCCGGTCGGCTACAGCGTGCCGCCGGGCAGCAAGACCGAGCAGCTGCTCGACCAGCTGGGCCGCCACGGCCATCGCCCCGCGCACATCCACTTCTTCGTTTCGGCCGACGGCTATCGCAAGCTGACGACGCAGATCAACATCGAGGGCGATCCGCACATCTGGGACGACTTCGCGTTCGCGACGCGCGAAGGGCTGATCCCGAAGGTCAAGCAGGCCGAAGGCGCGGAAGGCAAGCCGTATGGCGTCGACGGTCAGTTCGCGCTGATCGACTTCGATTTCTCGCTCGTCAAGGAACGGCAGCACGTACCGGCGAGCGATGTCGAACGCGCACGCGCGCAGGCCTGAGCGGCCGTAACGTTCGACGAACCGACAATACAAGGAGCGCAGGATGCTGTTTCATGTGGAAATGACCGTCCGCCTGCCGGCGGACATGGACCCGGTCAAGGCGGCGACGCTGAAGGCCGACGAGAAGGCGATGTGCCAGCGGCTGATGAACGACGGCCTGTGGCGGCATCTGTGGCGCATCGCCGGGCAGTACGCGAACGTCAGCATCTTCGACGTGGACAGCGTGCAGCAGCTGCATGACCTGCTGAGCCAGCTGCCGCTGTTTCCGTACATGGAGATGGAAGTGCGCGCGCTGTGCCGGCATCCGTCGTCGGTGCGGGACGACGATCGCTGAGATCCGTGCAGCCCGTGAAGCCCGTGCTGCCCGTGCCGGCGCTTGTCCGGCGGCGCACGGGCCGCAGTCCGTTACGACCCGACGAACGCCTGCCTCACGCGGCGTCCGCCGCCGCGGGCACGGGATCGCGCGCGTTGCTGCGTGGCGTACCGTGCGCCTCCTCGTGCGCGACGTGCGCCGCGAACCCCACGCTGCCGGGCGCGATCTCCGGCTTCAACGTCAGCGCCGGAATCTCGTAGTCGCCCGCGTTCTGCCGGCGAAACGGAATCGGCTGCGCGGTCCATAGCTCATCGAGACGCTTGCCGAGCGCCGCGCGTGTTTCGTCGAAGCGCACGTCGTTCATCTTTCCGGTACGGTGGATCGCGAACGGCGGCAGCACGTCGAACCCCGGGTAATACAGGACGCCGTGCTGGATCGGAAACAGCAGGTCGTCGAGCGGCCCGTTGATTCCGCGCGCGCTGTAGTGCGACGCCCAGCCGCCCGTCGTGACGATCACCATCGCACGCTTGCCGGCCATCATCCCTTCGCCGTATCGGTCGCCCCAGTGCGTATCGGAATGCTCGCCGACGCCGTACGCGAAGCCGTAGGCATACACGCGCTCGATCCATCCCTTCATGATCGCCGGCATCGAGAACCACCACAGCGGAAACTGCAGGATCAGCGCGTCGGCCCATTTCAGCTTTTGCTGCTCGCGCGCGATGTCGTCGCGCTGCGTGCCCGTCTCGTATGCGTGCTTCGAATCGTGCGAGGGATCGAAACGCGCGCCGGGCGCGCGCTCGGTCATGTCGTCGGCGTCGAGCGTGGGCTTCCAGTTCATCGCATACAGATCGGACACCTGCACCGCATGGCCGGCGGCCTCGAGATGCTGGACCGCGAAGTCGCGCAACGCACCGTTCAGCGAGCGCGGTTCGGGATGGGCATAGACGATCAGCACGTTCATGTTCGTGACTCCGTTGATTGAATGACTGCAGGATGCCGGCGCACTCGGTATATTGGAAATGAATTCCCGATATTCCTGGTATAGCCATGAACAATCTCAGACGCATCGACCTGAACCTGCTGGTCACGCTCGACGTGCTGCTCGCCGAGCACAACGTCACGCGCGCGGCCGCGCGGCTGAACATGTCGCAGCCGTCGGTGAGCGTGCAGTTGCAGAAGCTGCGCGACCTGTTCGGCGATCCGTTGCTGTTGCCGGGGCCGCGCGGCATGCGGCCGACCGCGCGCGCGCAAGCGTTGCGCGAGCCGCTGCGCGATGCGCTCGAAGCCGTCGAGCGCGCGGTGCTGACGGCCACGCCGTTCGATCCGGCCACCGCGACCAACACGTGGCGCGTGGCCGCGACCGACTACGGCGAATCGACGATCGTGCTGCCCGCCTTGAGCGCGCTGCGCGCGGCTGCGCCGGCGACGCGGCTGGCCGTCGTCGAGCTGGCGCCGCCGCGCATCGAGCAGGAAGCCGAACGAAACGGCATCGACCTCGCGTTCCACACGACCGAAGGCTCGCCCGACGGCATGCGGCGCCTGCCGCTGTTCGTCGAGCGATACGTGCTGGTAGGCCGCGCCGGTCATCCGAAGCTCAAGCGCCGCCTGACGCTCGCGCAGTTCGCTGCGCTGGAACACGTGATCGTGTCGCCCGACGGCGGCGGCTTCTTCGGCGTGACCGACGAAGCGCTCGCGAAAGCGGGCGCCGCGCGGCGGGTCGTGCTGTCGGTGCCGCATTTCCTGTTCGTGATCTCGGTCGTCGCCGCCACCGACCTCGTCGCGATGCTGCCCGAGCGACTGGTGCGCAATACGCCGGGGTTGCGCGTCGTCGACGCGCCCGTCGACGTGCCGGGCTACGAGATGTCGATGCTGTGGCACGAACGTGTACATCGCGACCCGGCGCATCGATGGCTGCGCGAGACGATCGTCGCGGCGGTGTGACGTGAAGCGGTCGCGGCAACGGGCGATGCATGCCGGTGATCGACGCCGCGGCCGTCGTACCACTGCCCGCACGAAGGACTTGAAACCGGATCGAACACTGTATATATTCACAGTGTTTTTGCATCATTCGACCCGAATTCCGTCACCCATGACGGACGGACTTTTGTGAGGCGACCATGTTTCAGTCATCCGCATTCGATCCCGAGCAACCCGGCTTCAATCCCGTCCAGTTCGAGCGTGCCGCGCAGCGGGCGGTCGGCGATCTGCAGCGTGTCGTCGGCGGCCCTGCGCAGCGCGCGCTCGGGCTGCGACGCCGCACCCACCCGGCCGCCGCCCGCACGATGAGCTGGCAGGCGCTGCTGAACGTCGAGGAGCTGGCGTTCTCGAATGCCGGTTTCCTGAACCGCAACGATCCGGCCGTCGTCGACGCGTTCATCCGGCTGCGCGACAGCCGGCTGGTCGCCGCGGACGTCGAGGAGCCGGTCGACTGGAGTCGCGACGACGACGATCTCCCGGCCGTCTACCTGATCGTCAAGGCGATGCTCGAAGCGGAACGGGAAGAGCGGGCCGAAGCGGCGTAAGGCGGGTGGCGGGTCGGTCGGGCTGGCGGTAAGCCGGCGGGCAGAACGCGCCGAGAGTGGGTCGGTCGCGCTCGGCATCATCGCGGGCGTGGGCCGTGTCGGGCCGTGTCGGGCCGAGTTAGCCGAGTTGGGGCCGGGGCTGAGTTGGCCGAATTGCGCGTATTGCGTGCGCTGCTCCGTATCGCGCGGCGCCGCGACGGTGCCAATCCGCGCCACCGCCCTGCGCGGAGATCGCCGCTTCATCGAAACAAACGCGCGCCCATCGCCCAGCCAAACCGCCGCACCGCCGCGCGCGCCATCGAAACGTCGAACCGAGCGCCGATTACAGCCGCGCCGCCAACCGCGCCCCCTGATCGATCGCCCGCTTCGCGTCGAGCTCCGCAGCCAGTTCCGCGCCGCCGATCAGATGCACCGAGCGTCCGGCCGCCTGCAGCGGCGCGAGCAGCGCGCGCTGCGGCTCCTGGCCTGCGCACAGCACGATCGTATCGGCTTCGATCAGTTCATGATCGCTACGTTGCTCGCCGTACGACACGTGCAGCCCACGTGCATCGATCCTTTCGTAGTTCACGCCGCCGATCATCTTCACCTGCTTCATCTTCAGCGTCGCCCGGTGAATCCAGCCGGTCGTCTTGCCGAGCCCCTTCCCGAGCGGCGCCGGCTTGCGCTGCAGCAGCGTCACCTCGCGCGCCGGCGCGGCGACCCGTGCGCGCGTCACGCCGCCGCGCGTCACGGCCGGATCGGTCACGCCCCATTCGGCCTTCCATTCGTCCAGATCGAGCGTCGGAGACTGGCCGTCCTGCACCAGGTATTCGGCGACGTCGAAGCCGATTCCGCCCGCGCCGACCACCGCGACACGCCGGCCGACCGGTTGCCGGCCCGCCAGCACGTCGATGTAGCTGAGCACGTTCGGGCCGTCCTGCCCCGGAATCTTCGGATCGCGCGGCGTCACGCCGGTCGCGAGCACGATCTCGTCGTAGCCGCCGTCGATCAACTCGCGCACGTCGACGCGGCGGTTCAGATGCAGCGTCACACCGGTCACCTCGATCTGGCGGCCGAAGTAACGCAGCGCCTCGTCGAATTCTTCCTTGCCCGGAATGCGCCTCGCCATGTTGAACTGGCCGCCGATCTGCGCGGCGGCGTCGAACAGGTCGACGCGATGGCCGCGCTGCGCGAGCACCGTCGAGCACGCCAGCCCGGCCGGCCCGGCGCCGACCACCGCGATGCGCTTCGGCTGCCGCACCGGCGTATAGACGAGTTCCGTCTCGTGGCACGCGCGCGGGTTCAGCAGGCACGACGCGATCTTGTTCTTGAACGCGTGATCGAGGCAAGCCTGGTTGCAGCCGATGCAGGTATTGATCTCGTCGGCGCGGCCCTGCGCGGCCTTGACGACGAACTCGGCATCGGCGAGCAGCGGGCGCGCCATCGACACCATGTCCGCGCAGCCGTCCGCCAGAATCTGCTCGGCCACCTCGGGCCGGTTGATGCGGTTCGTCGTCACCAGCGGGATGCCGACCTCGCCCTTCATCTTCTGCGTGACCCACGCGAACGCGCCGCGCGGCACCGACGTCGCGATCGTCGGCACGCGCGCCTCGTGCCAGCCGATCCCGGTGTTGATGATCGTCGCGCCCGCACGCTCGACGGCCTTCGCGAGCTGCACGGTCTCGCTCCAGTCGCTGCCGTCCGGGATCAAGTCGAGCATCGACAGCCGGTAGATCAGGATGAAATCGCGTCCGACCGCTTCGCGCGTGCGCTCGACGATCTCGATCGGCAGCCGGATCCGGTTCTCGTACGCACCGCCCCACTGGTCGGTGCGCTTGTTCGTATGCATCGAGATGAACTGATTGATCAGATAGCCTTCGGAGCCCATGATCTCGACGCCGTCGTAGCCGGCCTCGCGTGCGAGCTGTGCGCAGCGGACGAACGCGCGGATCTGCCGCTCGACGCCGCGCGCGCTCAGTTCGTGCGGCGCGAACGGCGAGATCGGCGACTTGATCTTCGACGGCGCGACCGCGAACGGGTGATAGCCGTAGCGGCCCGTGTGCAGGATCTGCAGCGCGATCTTGCCGTCGTGCGCATGCACGGCGTCGGTAATCACGCGATGCCGCCGTGCGCCGGCCGACGTCATCAGCGTGCCGCCGAACGGCTTGGTCCAGCCGGCCACGTTCGGCGCGAAGCCGCCCGTCACGATCAGGCCGACGCCGCCGCGCGCGCGTTCGGCGAAATAGTCGGCGAGGCGCGGCAGCGTCTTGCGGCTGTCCTCGAGGCCGGTGTGCATCGAGCCCATCAGCACACGGTTCTTCAACGTGGTGAAGCCGAGATCGAGCGGCGCGAGCAGGTGCGGAAAAGCGGTCGTCATGATGGTTTTGCCGGGATGCGATGAGCGTCATCGTAGGCCGCCCGCCGCGTTGAACGTGAGGGGGTAAACAGCCATAATGCTTGTCATTTCCGGCCAACTTCACATGACGAATCCGCGCCGCAAGGACCTTCTCGGGCTACGCCGGCCGACCATCCCGGTCGCCTATCCGCGCCTGCTGCTGCAGGCGCTGGCCGCGCGCGGCGTCGATCCGGCTGCCGTGCGCGCCGGCACGGGCCTGCGCGACGCGGTGCTGGCCGAGCCCGACGCGCGCGTCGCGCCGTCGCAATGGGGGCGGCTGGTGCTGAACGCGATCGCGATCGGCGGCGATCCGGGCATCGGGCTCGCGTTCGGCCTGTTGCTGAAGCCGACCGTGCACGGATTTCTCGGCTATGCGACGCTGACCGCGCGGGACATCCGCGACGCGCTGCGCGTCACGCAGCGCTACTTCCGGATGCGCAACCGCCAATACCGGCTCACCTACTCGGAGGACGCGCTCGGCGCGACGCTGGAATTGCACGGCGTGCAGGCCAGCCCGGTGCTGCAGCATCACGTGATGTTCGAGTTCGTGTTGACCGGGCTCGCGCAGAACATCTCGCAATGGTCGGCACGTTCAGCGCCGCCGATCGCGCTGCGCTTCACGTGGCCGGAGCCCGCCTACTTCGCGCGTTACCGCGAGCAGCTGCCGCCGGTCGAATTCGGCTGCGCGGCGAATGCGCTGTGGATTGCGCACGATGCGCTCGACTGGCCGCTGCCGCTCGCCGACGACGTCGCGCACCGGCAGGCGCTCGTGCAGGTCGAGCGCGAATACGCGCAGGTGCGGCAGGAAGAAGGCGATCTGGTCGAGCGCGTGCGCGCCGAGCTCGCGAGCGCGGCCGGCGACTATCCGGACCCGGATGCGCTCGCCGACGCGCTGCTCGTGTCGACGCGCACGCTGCGGCGCCGGCTGGAGGAAGCGGGAGCCAGCTATCGGCAGTTGCTGGACGAAGCGCGGTTTCGCGACGCGAAGCAGTTGCTCGCCGCGTCGGATCTCGATCTGAAGACGATCGCCGAGCGCTTGCAGTTCACCGATCCGGCGAATTTCACGCGGGCCTTCCGGCGCTGGGCCGGGCAGACGCCGAGCGCGTTTCGGCAAGCGGCTGCGGGCGATACGACGCAGGATTGAGCCGGACTATGCGTGCCGGCACGCGGGCGCGTTCGAGTGGTTCGAGTGGTTCGAGTGGTTCGAGTGGTTCGAGTGGTTCGAGTGGTTCGAGTGGTTCGAGTGGTTCGAGCGACCTCATCGGCTTGACCGACTGGACCCACGTGCCCGACCCGACCAACGCAACAGCGACCGGCGCATCGCGCGCGCAACGTCATCGACCACGCGCGACATCGCATCGGCGCATCTGCGCGCCCGCGCGGTGCAGTCACGACATCGCACCGCGCGTGCGGCCCGGCGCCTTCGCAGCCCGCCGCACCCGCGCCCTATCGCTGCCCGATTACGCCGAACAACTCGCTGCGCAGCGCCTTCGCGCGCGCACGGCCGAACTGCGCCTCGAACTCGTCCTGCGCAGCCTGCCACGCGATTTTCGCGCGCGCGTAGGTACGCCGGCCGGCGGCCGTGAGGCTCAGTGCATGCGCACGCGCGTCATCCTCGGACGCGGCCGCGGCGACCAGCCCGTCGCGCTGCAACGGCTTGAGTGCGCGCAGCAGCGTCGTGCGGTCCATCACCAGCGTGTCCGCCAGCTCGCTCATCCGCTGCTCGGGACGGTGCGACAGATTGGCCATGATCGCGAATTGCGCGGCCGTGACTCCGACCGGCGCGAGATGCCGCTCATAGAGTTGCGTGACGAAGCGCGCGGCCTGCCGCAGCGCGAGACAGTTGCAGGCCTGCACAATCTGGGTGTCGTTCATGCACGGCAATTTATATGTGCATATGCATAAAGTCAATGTACACTGCGCCGTGACATGGCTGGGCCGGCCGCGTACGTCACGTGCCCCGCCATCGCTTCGAGGAAACGGGCATGGACTACATCGACAAGTTGCGGGTCTTCCGGACGGTGGTCGAAACGCGCAGTTTCACGCGAGCGGCCGATATCCATGGCCTGGCGCGGCCGGTGGTGTCGCGGGCCGTCGCCGATCTCGAGGCGCGCTTCGGTAGTCGCCTGCTGCACCGGACCACGCGTCAGGTATCGCTCACCGAAACCGCCGAGCGCATCTACGACCGCTGTGCGGCGGTTCTCGACGAACTCGACTCGCTCGAAGCACAGGCGCTGGCGCACACGCGCGAGCCGGAAGGGCTGCTGCGGCTCGTCGCGCACACGACGGCCGCGCTGAACCGGCTCGTGCCGCTGATCGCCGGCTTCAAGGCCGCGCATCCGAAAATCCGCCTCGATGTCACGCTGACCGAGCGCCCGGTCGATCTCGTCGGCGAAGGTTACGACATCGGCATCGTCGTCCCGTACATGCTGACGAGCGAAACGACGATCGTGCGGCTCGTGGAACGCATCCCGGTGGTGATCGTCGCGACGCCCGCGTATCTGCGCACGCATCCGCGGCCCGAGACTCCCGCCGCACTCGCCGGCCACGCGTTCGTGCCGATGTCGCCGTCGTTGCGCCGGCCCGCGCTGTCGTTCCGCGACGGCAACGACATGGTGACCGTGCCGCTGAGCTTCGACATTTCGTCGAACAGCCCCGTCTTCAACCGCGAAATGGTGATGCGCGACTTCGGCATCGGCGTGGTGCCGAGGACGCTGGTCGAGCCCGAACTCGCGTCCGGTGCGCTGGTGCAATTGCTCGAAGGCGCCGATCTCGTCGACGCGTTCGTCGAGATCAAGCTCGCCTATGCGAACCGCGCGCTGCTGCCCGCGAAGGTCAAGGCGTTCATCGACTACGCAGCCGCCTACGGCGACGGCGCGCGCTGATTGGTGCCGGCGCGCGCACGCGCCGCGCATCGCACGCTCGATTGGTACGGCCGCGACACCAATCTGATCCCGCGCGGCTGCTCGCTTCGCGGCGCGCCGCGCCCTAGCATGTGCACATGCACAACACCCCACTCAGCGACGACGATTGCTTCGCGGTCCGGCAAGCCGCGCGGCGGATCTCGCAGTTCTACGAGCGCTACCTGTCGCGGGCGAACGTCACGCCGTCGCAGTACAGCATTCTCGCGCTGCTGCGCGAGCACCCAGGCCTGTCGATGGCGACGCTGTCGGCCGTCCTGGTGATCGAGCGCACCGCGCTGTTGCGCGCGCTGAAGCCGCTCGTCGGCGCGGCGCTCGTCAGCGGCCGCGTCGAGCCGCGGTGCCGCCGCCGAACGTTCTCGTTGACCGCAGAGGGCGAAGCGAAGATCGCCGCAGCACAGGTGCACTGGCGCGCCGCCCAGCACGCATTCGAGCAACGCTTCGGCACAGCACGCGCGGCACGCCTCAGAGACGAACTGTTCACGATCACGCACGACCTGGCGACGCGCTGATCGACGACCTCACCGATCGTCGACCAATCGCCGATCGCCCCGATACGTGCATATACATGGATGCATCGATGGAAACGACCCAAACCGCTGCGTCGCGCGACGCGGCTACAGCCGACCGGCCCGCGAAGCAGCAACGCCGCGTGCCGTGGATGCGGATCGCGGTCGCGGCGGTGGTCGTCGCGGTCGCGGCCGCGACGCTCGACTGGCTGTTCGTGCTGCGCTTCGAGGAAAGCACCGACGACGCCTATGTCGGCGGCGACGTGACGGTGCTCGCGCCGAAGGTCAACGGCTTCGTCGACAAGATCCTCGTGACCGACAACCAGCGCGTGAAAGCCGGCGACGTGCTCGTGCAGCTCGACGCGCGCGACTACGACGCGAAGCTGGCGCAGGCCAGCGCCGAAGTCGACGGCGCGCGCTCCGCGGTCGCCGAACTCGAAGCGAAGCAGCAGCTTCAGTACGCGGTGATCGGCCAGCATGCGGCGGACCGTCACGCGTCGGCGGCCGAGCTCGCGCGCGCCGCGTCGGATCGCGAGCGCTACCGCGAGCTCGTGAAGTCCGACGCGGTGTCGAACCAGATCGTCGAGCGCGCGGATGCCGACTATTCGAAGGCGGACGCCGCCGTCGCCCGCAGCGACGCCGCGCTGCTCGCCGCGCAGCGGCAGCTCGACGTGCTCGGCGCGCAGCTCGCCGACGCGCGGGCGCGCGTGAACACGGCACTGGCCGCCCAGCGGGTCGCGGCGCTGAACGTCGAATACACGACGATCCGCTCGCCGGTCGACGGCTACGTGGGCAACCGCACGGGCCGCGTCGGGATGCTCGCGAACGTCGGCGCGCCGTTGCTGACGATCGTGCCCGCGTCCGGCCTGTGGATCGACGCGAACTTCAAGGAAGACCAGTTGCGCAGGATGCGCGCGGGCGAGCGCGTCGACGTCGCGCTCGACGCGTCGAGCACGCGCCTGCATGGCCGCGTCGACAGCCTCGCGCCCGCGACCGGCGCGACGTTCAGCGTGCTGCCGCCCGAAAACGCGACGGGCAACTTCACGAAGATCGTCCAGCGCGTGCCGGTGCGCGTGCATCTCGACCCGCAGCCGGGGCTCGAACGCGTGCTGCGTCCCGGCCTCTCGGCGGTCGTGACCGTGCATCTCGACCGCGCGAACTGAGCCGGAGCCGACGATGACCACCGCGTTTTCCGGCAACCCCGCGTCGCAACCGACGAAGCAGCGCGTGTTCGCGTTCGCGCTGATGTGCGTCGGCTTCTTCATGGCGACGCTCGACATCCAGATCGTCGCGTCGTCGCTGCGCGACATCGGCGGCGGGCTCTCCGCGAGCCAGGACGAACTGTCGTGGGTGCAGACGGCCTACCTGATCGCCGAGATCATCGTGATCCCGATGTCGGGCTGGCTGTCGAAGGTGATGTCGACGCGCTGGCTGTTCGTCGCGTCGGCGGTCGGCTTCACGATCACGAGCATGCTGTGCGGGCTCGCCTGGGACATCAACTCGATGATCCTGTTCCGCGGGCTGCAGGGTGCGCTCGGCGCCGCGATGATCCCGACCGTGTTCACGACCGCGTTCGTGTTGTTTCCGGGCAAGCAGCGGCTGATCGCATCGACGACGATCGGCGCGCTCGCGTCGCTCGCACCGGCGATCGGGCCAGTGATCGGCGGCTGGATCACCGATCAATGGTCGTGGCACTGGCTGTTCTACCTGAACCTCGTACCGGGCATCGTCGTGGCCGCGCTGGTGCCGCGCTACGTGCACATCGACGAACCGGACCCGAGCCTCGTGAAGCGCGGCGACTATCGCGGCATCGCGCTGATGTCGGGCTTTCTCGGCTGCCTCGAATACGTGCTCGAAGAAGGCCCGCGCAAGAACTGGTTCAGCGACGACGCGATCGTCATCTGCGCGTGGATCTCCGCGATCTGCGGCTTCCTGTTCATCGTGCACGCGTTGACGGCCGACGATCCGATCGTCGACCTGCGTGCGCTCGCCGTACGCAACTTCGGGATCGGCAGCCTGCTGTCGTTCGTCACGGGGATCGGGATCTTCGTGACGGTGTTCCTCACGCCGCTGTTTCTCGCGCAGGTGCGTGCGTTCAGTTCGCTGCAGATCGGCATCGCGCTGCTGTCGGTCGGCGCATTCCAGTTGCTCGCGCTGTGCGCGTATGCATTCGCCGCGCGCTACGTCAGCATGCGCGCGCTGCTCGTGTTCGGGCTCGTCTGCTTCGGCCTCGGCTGCTACCTGTACACGCCCATCACGCACGACTGGGGCTGGCGCGAGCTGCTGCTGCCGCAGGCGCTGCGCGGCATCGGCCAGCAGTTCAGCGTGCCGCCGATCGTGACGATGGCGCTCGGCTCGCTGCCGCAGTCGCGGCTGAAATCGGCGAGCGGCCTGTTCAACCTGATGCGCAACCTCGGCGGCGCCATCGGCATCGCGGTGAGCGCGACGATGCTCAACGATCGGCTGAACTTTCACTACCTGCGGCTGAACGAGCACGTGAGCGCGGGCGAGCCGCAAGTCGCATCGCTGCTCGATCGCCAGGCCGCGTACTGGAGCGCGGTCGCCGGCAACACGCTCGATACCGCGCAGGCCGGCCTCGCGACCCTGCACCGGCTGATCTACCGCGAAGCGCTGACGCTGACCTACGCCGATGCGTACTACGCGCTGTCGCTGTGCTTCGTCGTCGCGCTGGTCGCCGTCGCGTTTTCCCGTCCGATCACGCTGAATGCGCCGCCACCCGACGCACACTGAAGCCGAGACCCCGATGATGAAACGACTGCTCGTCGCGCTGGCCGTCAGCGCATTCGCCGCCGGCTGCGCGCTGCAGCCCGCGCAGCATGCCGCGCTTCCCGATGCCGTTGCGTCGGTCGCGCCCGCCGCTTGGGACGCCGACGTGCCGCGCACGGACGTCGACGCCGCCGCGTGGTGGGCGCAGTTCGACGACCGCGTGCTCGATCGGCTGGTCGCAACCGTGCTCGACGCCAACCTCGATCTGCAGGCCGCCGCCGAACGCGTGAAGCAGGCGCAGGCGCTGACCGCACGCAAGCGCGCGGCGCTGCTGCCCGAGCTCGATGCGAGCGCGCACGCGGCCGACGCGCGCCAGAACACGCCGCCGCCGCTCGGCTACGTGCGGCAAGCCGGCGCCGGGCTCGCGCTGAGCTGGTCGCCGGACGTGTTCGGCGGCGAGCGGCTCGACCTGCTGGCCGCGCAAGCCGAACTGGTCGGGCAGAAGCATGCGGAAGACGCGATGCGGCTTGCACTCGCGGCCGACGCGGCGTCCGCCTATGTCGACCTGCGCTGGGCCCAGCAGGAGCTGACCATCCTCGAGGACAACGCGGCGCTGCGCCGGCGCGCGCTCGAACTGACGCGCAAGCGCCAGGCATTCGGGTTATCGACGGAACTCGACGTCACGCGCGCGCAGAACCAGCTCGATGCGCTGGACGCGCGGATTCCGCCGACGCACGCGCAGATCGCTCATCAGCTCAACCTGATTGCCGTGTACGCCGGGAGAACGCCCGAGTCGGTGGACCGGCTCCTGCTCGCGCAGCGCGGCGAGGTGCCGGTGTCGCCGGCCGGCTCGCCCGCGACGCTGCCGTCGCAGGCGCTGCTGCGACGGCCCGACGTGCTCGCCGCCTATGCGCAGGTCGAACGGCGTGCGGCGCAGGTCGGCGTCGCGAAGGCCGAGCGGTATCCGAAGTTCTCGCTGAACCTGACCGACGGAATCCTGGCCGCGTCGTATCTCGGGCTGCCGACGCTCACCGACAACCTGTTCAGCGCGGCATTGAGCGCGACGAGCCCGATCTTCGACGCCGGACGCATCACCGCCGACATCGCGCAGAGCGAAAGCCGGATGCGCGAGTCGGAGCTTCGACTGCGGCAGACGATGCTGCAGGCGCTGCGGGAGGTCGAGGATGCGCGGGCGAATCTGGTCAGCAGCGACGCGGCAACGCAGCGGCTCGCGAGCGCGCTGTCGGCGTCCAATCACGCGCTCGGGCTCGCGAACCAGCTTTACAAGGGCGGCGCCACCGATTTTCTCGACGTGCTGTCGGCACAGGAGGTGTATTTGCGCGACGCCGAGGCACTCAATCAGGCGCGGCGCGAGCATGCGCTCGCCGCGGTCGCGTTGTATCGGTCGCTCGGTGGCGGCTGGAGCTGCAACGATGCAGCGGGCGGGACGGAGCCGGAAGCCGTCGCGGCCACCGCTGCGGCCCGCTGACCGGTGCGCCGGCGACCTTCGCCGCATCGAAACGCTCCACGCCCGCCCGTCGACTCGGCGATGCCGCGCATTCAGCCGACGTCAGGCCACCGGTATCCGATCACCTCGCTCACCGGATACGCGAGCTCGCGCACCTCGTCGAGCTGATTGCCGCCGAACAGATGCACGTGCGTGTGGTCGTGACGCAGATAGAACCCGACGTGGCCCTTCCAGCTCGCCGGATCGTCGCGCGTGAGCACGGCGATGCAGCCCTGCTCCAGCGGCCGCCCCCAGTCGAGCCACGAACGCGCGAGCGCCGACCCGGTGCCGCGAATGCCCGCATGCGCGATGCACCAGTTGACGAACGACGAGCACCACGAAATCTTGTCGTCGTAGCCGACCAGATTCGTGTGGCCGTTGTATTCGACGATGCGCGGGTTGCTGCTGCCGGGCGGGAAGCGGCGGATGCCGAGCTCGGCCAAAGCGATGTGCATCCACGGCGGGTGGCCGGTGTGTGCGTTGCGTTCGGGATTCGATCGGTTCACGGGGGCCTCGGGTTCGGTTCTCGGAACGGTCGGCCAATCTTCGCATGAATCGGGCGGCCGTCGCAGCGGCGTTTTGCGGCTCGCGGCCCCGGTAACGAAACATGCGAACGACTTCATCGCCTGCGCCCACGGCCCCAACACGCTAACCGCTCCGCTCTGAGGCGCCGCACACGCACCGCCCGTCCCCGTCACTCCACCGTCACCGATTTCGCGAGATTCCTCGGCTTGTCGATATCCGCGCCGCGCAGCCGCGCCGCGTGATAGGCGAGCAGCTGCAGCGGCACGACGTGCAGGATCGGCGACAGCAGCCCGTAGTAGTCGGGCATCCGCAACACCGACACGCCCTCGCCGTCGTCGATGCGCGTATCGGCATCGGCGAACACGTAGAGCTGGCCGCCGCGCGCGCGCACTTCCTGCATGTTCGACTTGAGCTTCTCGAGCAGCGCGTCGTTCGGCGCGATCGTCGCGACCGGCATCGCGTGGGTCACCAGCGCGAGCGGCCCGTGCTTGAGTTCGCCGGCCGGATAGGCCTCCGCATGGATGTACGAAATCTCCTTGAGCTTCAGCGCGCCTTCGAGCGCGATCGGGTAATGCAGGCCACGCCCGAGGAACAGCGCGTTCTCGTGCTGCGCGAATTCCGCGGCCCAGCGCTCGATCTGCGGCTCGAGCGCGAGCACGTCGTCGAGCGCGTTCGGCAAGCGCCGCAACTGCGTCGTGTAGCGGGCGAGCTGCGCGTCGTCGACGCAGCCGCGCAGCCGGCCGAGCGTCACCGCCAGAATGAACAGCGCGACGAGCTGCGTCGTGAACGCCTTGGTCGACGCGACGCCGATTTCCGGGCCTGCACGCGTGAGAAAGCGCAGGCTGGTCTGGCGCACCATCGCGCTGGTCGGCACGTTGCAGACGGCCAGCGTGTCGATGTGGCCGAGCGCCTGCGCATATTTGAGCGCGGCGAGCGTGTCGGCGGTCTCGCCCGATTGCGACACGCACGCGACCAGCGTGTTCGGCAGCGCGAGCGCATCGCTGTAGCGGTATTCGCTCGCGATCTCGACCTGCGCGGGCAGCCGCGCGATCGTCTCGAGCCAGCGACGCGCCGTCAGGCCCGCGTAGTAGCTCGTGCCGCACGCGACGATCAGCACGTTGTCGATCTGCTCGAACGCGCGCGTCGCGTCGGGCCCGAAGGCAGCCGGATCGAACAGCCCCGCGTCGGGAATCGTCGCGGCGACGGCCTGCGGTTGCTCGAAGATCTCCTTCTGCATGAAATGCCGGTACGCGCCGAGCTCGACCACGCCGTGCGCCGGCGCGACCGTCTGCACCGGGCGCTCGACGGGCGCGCCGTCGCGCGTCAGAATCCGCACGCCGGCGGGCGTCAGCTCGACGACGTCGCCTTCCTCGAGAAAAATGAAGCGATCGGTGATGCCGGCCAGCGCGAGCGCGTCGGACGCGAGAAAGCACTCGCCGTCGTTCAGGCCGACCACCAGCGGCGAGCCGACGCGCGCACCGATCAGCCGCTGCGGCTCGTGCTTGCTGAACACGGCGATCGCATACGCGCCGTGCAGCTGTGACGTCGCATCGCGCACCGCGGCGAGCAGGTCGCCGCGGTACTTGCTGTGGATCAGGTGCGCGACGACCTCGGTGTCCGTCTGTCCGTCGAATTCGTAGTGCGCGTCCGATAGTTGCCTGCGCAACGTCTCGTGATTCTCGATGATGCCGTTGTGCACGAGCGCGATCTCGTCGCGCGAGAAGATCGGATGCGCGTTGCAGGTGGCCGGCGCGCCATGCGTCGCCCAGCGCGTGTGCGCGATGCCGGTGCTGCCGGCGAGGCCCGCGCTGCGCACGTGCGCGTCCAGATCGGCGACGCGCGACACGCTGCGCGCGCGGCGCGCCTGGCCGTCGACGACCGTCGCGACCCCGCATGAATCGTAGCCGCGATATTCGAGGCGACGTAAACCCTCGATCAGAACCGGAACGATGTCCCGTTGCGCGACCGCGCCGACGATGCCACACATGACCCGTCTCCTTGCCCCTGTTCGTCCATCGGCCGTGCGCCGCGGTTTTTCGTCCACCGTGGTCGCACCCGCAGGTCCGTCGCAACTGCGCACATGCGCGTGCATCTCGTGCGTCGCGCCACATCCGAACGTAGGCACACCGAGCGCTGTTTCCGGCTCCGCCGTATCGGTATCGCCGAGCTGCGTCGGCCGCCGCACGCCTGCACCATCGAACAAGCAAGCGTCGAGCCATCGACCGACTTCGCCCACGCGGCAAGGGCCGGCGATGCGCCGACGCGCTCGCCGACGCGCCGCGCCGTCCGTTTTTGATTCATCGCCGCATCATCGCTCTCGACCGTCGGCGAGACGATCCACCGCGTCGCGTCGCGCATCGACGCAAGGCCTGCAAGCCGCGCGGGGTAAGGGCTGCGCAGGCGTCGGTCATCGCATCGCGACTGCGTCGCCGCGCCGTGCCGTCGGCATCCGCGATGTCGCGCCGGCTGCGAATGGACACCGCACATGTTTCAGATGCGCAACATTTCGCGATCTCGCGCGGCCGTCCGGTCGTTTCACGCGCGGGCCGTCATGCAACGCGATGCCGCACGCAACGAACGACGCCACGCGTCGTACGGGGCGACGCCACGGGTGCAACTCAGCGTCCCCGCCGCGCGCCGGCGCGCCGCGCTCGTAGCAATTGTGAAACGTTCGACGCGTTGCCGATGCGGCGCGGGCGTCGGGGCCGGGCCACGCGGCGGGTGGTTTGAATATTGCTGTATTGGCAACGGGGAGCGGTCGCGACGAACGGCACGGCAAAGAACGCTCATGACGTAACCGGAATCGCGACGACACCACGGTCGTCCGGCGATGGCGCGGCGCAGATCACGCGGGCCAACACGCGGCGCTCGCCGTTGCAACGCCGCCGCACCTCGTGCGGTGCGAACCGACGCAATCGCGACGTGCGTCGGCCGGTGGCGTGCGAGCAGGTCGATGTCGGGAGCCGGTTCCTTCCGCTCAGAAAAGCTATACGGGGATATCAATGAAGAAGATCTTGCTTGTATTCGGAACCCGGCCGGAAGCCATCAAGATGGCGCCGCTCGTTCGCGCGCTGAAGGCGCGCGCGGATGTCGACGCGAAGGTGTGCGTCACCGCACAACATCGGCAAATGCTGGATCAGGTGCTGTCGTTGTTCGACATCGAGCCCGACTACGATCTCGATCTGATGCGTCAGGGCCAGACGCTCAGCGACGTGACGACCGGCATCCTGCATGCGATCGGCGCGGTGTTCGACGACCTGCGCCCGGACATCGTCCTCGTGCATGGCGACACGACCACCACGCTGGCCGTGAGCCTCGCGGCGTTCTATCGCTATCTGCCGATCGGGCACGTGGAAGCGGGCCTGCGCAGCGGCGACATCTGGTCGCCGTGGCCGGAGGAGCTGAACCGTCGCGTGACGGATGCGGTGTCGTCATGGCACTTCGCGCCGACCGGCCAGGCGCGCGACAACCTGTTGAGCGAAGGCGTGCCGGTCGGCTCGGTGGTGATGACGGGCAACACGGTGATCGACGCGCTGCACGACGTCAAGCACATGCTCGAACGCGACGACGCGCTCAGCCGCGAGGTCGCCGCGCGCTTTCCGTTCCTCGACCCGACGGCCCGCATGGTGCTGATCACGGGCCATCGCCGCGAGAGCTTCGGCGAGCCGTTCCGGAATTTCTGCGAGGCGCTGCGCACGCTCGCGCACCGCTATCGCGACGCGCAGTTCGTCTACCCGCTGCACCTGAATCCGAACGTGCGCGAGCCGGCGCTCGCGCTGCTCGGCGGCGAGGCCAACATCTACCTGATCGAACCGCAGGAATATCTCGCGTTCGTGTATCTGATGTCGCGTTCGCACTTCATCATCACGGACTCGGGCGGCATCCAGGAGGAAGGGCCGGCGCTCGGCAAGCCCGTGCTCGTCACGCGCGACACGACGGAGCGCCCCGAAGCGATCCGGGCCGGCACCGCGCGGCTCGTCGGCACGGACCCGGAGCTCATCGTGCGGGAAGCGTCGCGGCTGTTCGACAGCGCGAGCGCCTACGACGAGATGGCGCGTGCGAGCAACCCGTACGGCGACGGACATGCGAGCGAGCGGATCGTCCATGCGCTGATGCATACGCCGGCGTCGAGCGCGAATACGACGAGCTTCTCGATGGGCGCGGCCGAACTGCCGCTCAACGCGCTCACGCTCGGATTGCAGGCGTTGCGCTCGCCCTGAGCGGGGCGGCGTCTGGGGGCTCGGTCTGCCGGTTCCGGGCAGCGCGGAAGGTCGCCGCTATTGAGCGTAGCGGCGCGTGCGCGTGCGTTCGACGGATCGGCAGGCACCGGCAGGCACCGGCAGCAACGCGGCGTCGATCTCGGATGTGGAGCATCAGCACACGCAATGCAATCGCATCCGCAGCCGCAGCCGCCGTTCAGTACGCGACAAAGATCGTCACGCGCCGATTACGCGCGCGTGCGGCCGCGTCGTCGCCGGTGACGAGCGGCTGCGTATCGGCGCGGCCGATCGCCGCGAGCCGGTGCGGCGCGACGCCGCGCTCCGCGAGATAGCGCACGACGCTGCCGGCCCGCGCGGACGACAGCTCCCAGTTCGATTCGTATTTCGCGTTCGCGATCGGCACGTTGTCGGTATGCCCTTCGACGAGGATGTCGCCGCTCGCATGCTCGCTCAATGCGCGCGCGATCTGGGTCAGCACCGGCGCCGCATCGGGCAACAGACGCGCGTCGCCGACGTTGAACAGCACCTTCGCGTCGATGCCGATCTCGATCCCGTGCGGCGCGCGCACGAGCGCGATGCGGCCGGCCGTCTTCAGTGCATCGAGCGACGCGAGCCACGCGGGCACGCGCTCGGGCAGCGTGATGGCCGCCGTGCCGCGCGCGGCGTCGTCGTGCCGCGCGAGCGTCTGATAGCGCGCGTCGAGCGCGTTGTACTTCGCGAGCTGCAGCACGTACAGCGCGAGAAACAGCACCATCAGCGTCGTGATCAGATCCGCGTACGAGATCAGCCAGCGCCCGGTCTGCGCGTCGTCGCCTTCATCGTCGTCGCGACCGGTCGCCGTTGCGCCCGCGCGCGCGGCCTCAGTTCGTGCCGTCATGTCGATGCTCCACGGGCGTCATGCGAGCGACTCGGCCGCGCGGCCGCGCACGTCGCCGGCCAGGCGCGTTTCGATCGTGTGCGGCGATTCCTTGCGCGAAATCGCGAGCAGCCCGTCGAGGTACAGCTTGCGAAACCGCAGCTCGCTGTCGATCTGCGCACGCAGCTTGCCGTACAGCGGCAGAAACACGAGGTTCGCGAACGCGAGACCGTAGAGCGTCGCAATGAACGCGACGGCGATGCCCGGTCCGAGCTGCGCAGGCTCGAGGATGTGGCTCGTCACCTGCACCAGCCCGAGCACCGAGCCGAGAATCCCGAAGGTCGGCGCATAGCCGCCCGCCTGATGCCACACGCGCGCCGCCGCGAGCCGGCTGCGCTCGTAGGCGTCGAGCTCGCGCTGCAGCGCATCCTCGAGCACGGCGCTCGACACGCCGTTCGCGAGCAGTTCCAGCCCGCGTCGCGCGAACGGATGAATGCCGGTCACGTCCATCGATTCGAACGCGAGCAATCCGTTGAGCTTCGCGCGGTCGCCCCATTCGAGCAGGTCGCTCAGATGCTTGCGGTCCACTTCCTGCGCGCGCACGAACGCGAGCCGCAACTGCTTGACCGCATCGAAAAAGCGCGCCCAGGTGTTCTGGATCATCACCGCGCCGAGCGTGCCGCCGAGCACGATCACGAGCGCCTCGAACTGGAACAGCATCGAGAAGTGGCCGCCTTCGAGCGCGAAGCCGAACACGATGGCCGTGCCACCGAGCAGCACGCCAGCCAGGGTCAACAGGTCCATGTCGTCTCCGTCGGGCCGCGCGTCACGCGTCGGACGACGCGAGCGGCGCCGGCGCAGCGCCGGCGGCCGGCGCCTTGGCCGCGCGAACGGCCTCCACCACGCGGCGCTCGATCTCGCCGACCTCGAGCGGATCGAGCTTCAGCTCGCGGCGCATCACCCACGACACCTCGTTGCGCCGCGCTTCGGTCATCACCGAGAACAGCTTGTCGGCGATCGCACGATCGTCGAGGCTCGCGATCAGCTTCGCGAGATCGTACGTATCGAAGCCGCTGATCACGTCGAACAGCGTGCGCTGGTCGACCCACACGACGTCCTCCAGCGACTGCACGTCGCCCGCGCGCGGGTGACGCCGCGAGAAATACGCGACGCCCTTCTGCTCGACGTAGCCGAGCACCTTCGACTTGCGGAACGCGAACAACTCGTCGGCGATCTCGCCGTGCGACAGCTTGTTGAGCAGCAGCTTGCGGTCGACGCCGATCAGCGCCTCCAGATCGGCCAGCTCGATCAGCTCGAGCTCGCTGTTGATCGACAGGTCGAGGTCGTGATCGGCGACCTGCTGCGCGCGATCGACCACGCGGGCGGCGTCGAACGTGACGACCTGGCGCCCGTCCGTGGACGATCCATAGTCGGCCATGCCGCCGGCATGCTCGGCCGACGCGGCCTCGATCGTGACGAGATTGAGCTTCTCCATGCGGCGCAGCATCGCGAGCACGTGCGGGCGCGAATGGCCGGCGATCGCGCGGCAGCGGCGAATCACGTCGGCGAGCGGCACCGAGGTCTCCGCGGCTTGCGTCTGCATCGGCCGGCGCGACCATGCGTCGTCCGAGCCGCGCGCGTCGGCGCCGGCCATCAGCGACAGCACATGCGCATACGACAGCACGCCCGGCATGAAGTCGGCGTGCGTATAGGTCGCGAGCTGGTCGTCCTTGCGCTTCACGCGACGGATCATCGTGCGCACGATGTGGCGCAGCAGCGCGGACACATGCTCGATTTCCTCGTCGAGCGTCGACGCAGGCACGACCGTGAGCTGGCAGAACGACAGCGCCTTCGCGGTGTGCGCGCGCGGCTCGGCCCCGAGCAGCGCCGCTTCGCCGAAGAAGTCGCCGCGCCCGAGCGTGCCGATGACGATGCGTTTGTCCTCGCAACGCGTCGACAGCTCGACCTTGCCGTCCGCGATCAGAAAGATGACGGGCTCGCCGGCGAAGCCCTCCGAGTAGATGATCTCGCCGGGCGCGGCCGTACGCGTCCAAGATTGCTGACGGTTCAAGTTGGTTCCCCTGCTGCGCTGATTGTTGCGGACTGCGCGTCGCACGTCGGAGGCATGCGATCGACAGTCTTCCCCGTTCCCGTTTAACGTCATCGCCACACGCATCCTTTAGCAATTTCCTGCGGTTTTCCGGCCGAGATCAACGCCAAACGTTTGCGTGCCGCCTCGCGCACGGTCCACTTCGTGCGATGCGTGCGCCGGCGCTCGACGATGCATGCGTGCGCGTCGGGCGAGCCGAACCAGTGGATCGTCGCGCGAGCGCGCATGCAGCGCATCGCGCGCCGACACGCTCCGCCGCGCGAACCTCGCTCGCGACCGTGCGGAAAACGCGTTCTCGAATTCGCTTGGGGATGCTTCGTTTATCTCGCGCGCGCATGGGTCCGCGCATGACCCCACAGCCCATTGAACCCTTTTTCTTCCATTATCGTCGGATAATTAGCTTTTATTTTCGTCTAAAATCGCGCTTCCTCTGAACATAGGATGGAACGAGTTTTGATTAAGCTGACGAAAACTATCTCGCGTACGGCCATCGCCGCATGCGTGGCTTGTGCCGGTCTGATGCCGCTGTCCCAGTCGGCCCAGGCCCAGGTCGAGCCTTTGAAGAACCCCGTCTATGGGGTCACGCTGGACGACCTGACCAAACTCGATGCGATCGTCGCGTCGCTGCAGAACCTGCCGTACCGCCCGACGGTGCGCGTCGTGTTCGATCCGGGCACGTCGGCGGCCGACTACTACGCGCCGCTGCTGCGCCTGCACTCGGTCGCATACGTGATGGGCGAAATCTACGATTCGTACTATTTCCCGACGACGTTGTCGGCGTACCAGGCGCGCACGCAGGAACTGGTGTCGCAGCTGAAGAACACCGTCGACGTGTGGGAAATCGCGAACGAAATCAACGGCGAATGGCTGCGCAACGACCCGAACGGCACCAACACGGTGGTCAACTCGGAAGAGCAGCAGATCGGCCAGATGGTCGCCGCGGCCAATACGATCGTGAAATCGAACGGCGGCAAGACGGCCATCACGCTGTACTACAACGACGACAGCAAGGGCAACAACTGCTGGGCGAAGCCGCAGGATTACTGGAAGACCTGGCCGACGAATTTCCTGTCGTCCACGGTGCGCCAGCAAGCCGACTACGCGCTGTTCAGCTACTACCCGTATCAGGACTGCCCGGGCCTGAGCCCGTCGTGGAAGAACGACTTCGCGGCGCTGGAAAGCATCTTCCCGAACGCGAAGGTCGGCTTCGGCGAAATCGGCACGTCGGACATCGCCGCGCCGACGTCGGTGCAGCAGAACCTCATCACCACCTACTACCCGATGGTCAACAGCATGACCGATCCGCGCTTCATCGGCGGGTTCTTCTGGTGGAACTACGTCGAGGAGATGCTCCCGTATTCGACGAGCGGCTACTTCAAGCTGCTGCGTCAAACGATCATCACGCTCAAATCGCCCAGCTGATCGCGTCGTAGCGATCCGTCCAGGCGTCAGCGCAGCCGCTCAGAACCACAATGTCGCGCGCACCACGAGACCACGTGCGCGGGCCGCTGACGTCAACGGAAACCGGTATTGCACCGTCACATCGACGTAGCTCGCCGGCGCCGTATAGCGCCCTTCGCGGAACCAGTACCGGAACTGGATGCCCGGCCCCACGCCGATCGCCGTCTCGTCCTTCTCACGGTTGTCGTGATCGCCCGCCACCGCGACGTGCGGATAGACGGTCAGACGATTGCCGAGCATCGGCAGACGCCACGTGTGGCCATAGCGCAGCTCCGAATAAACGATGTAGCGCCCCGCGTGAATGAAATAGGCGCCTTCTACATAGGCCTGCCAGCTGCGCCAGCTCGGCTCGGTCACGCGCAGGTCGGTGCCCGCTTCCGACGAATATCCCAAACGCATCAGCCAGTCCGTCATCGACAGGCTGCCGATGTGGAACAGCCGCTCGGCGGTCATCACCACGTTCTGATCCGGTATCGGCTTGTAGCGCACGCCCACCGACCCCTGCACCGTCGGCATGCCGGTCACGTTGCCGTTGCCGTCGTACGCGGTGCCGTAACCGCGCACGAAGAACTGCAGGATGCGCCCGTTCTGGTAGCCGATCTTCGGCGGCTGCCAGTACGCCTCGACGCCCGGCTGCAGCACGCTGATCGTTCCTTGCGGGCCGAACGCGGCCGATTGATACGGCGCGCTCAGCACGAAACCCCACGTGCGCTGCAGTTGCTCGACTTCGCGCCGATAGCCGAACTTGCGCTGCGTGTCGAACGCGTGCTCGCTTTCGTCGGCATCGAGACTGTGCTCGAACATCTGCACCGATTCGTCGTTCAGGCCGATCCGCTTCGCCGCATAGCCGGCATCCGCATAGTTCATCGCGTTGCCGGCGCCGCCGGCGAAGCCTTGCTGGAACGCGTCGAGCGCATCGCGATCGCGGTGCTCGCGCAGCAGGTCGTACGCGTGTTGCAGATGCTGCATCGCCGAGTCGTCGGCCGGTGCCTGCGGCGGCCGATCGACCTGCCGCGCCTGCGCGGCGATCGCGGCGGCCATGTTGCGTTCGGTGTCCGTCGCCGCGTCGCTGGCGGCCAGTTCGGCCATCCGGATCGCCGTGTCGTGATCGCCGGCCTGCAGGCTCAATTGCGCGATGCGCACCTGGATCACCGCGGATTTTTCATCGGCGAGCGGCGCCAGCGCGATGCCCGCTTCATGCGGACGGTTCGCCGCGAGCGCGCTGTCCGACCATGCGAGCCGCAGGTTGCGCTGCTGCTCCGCGCTCCACTTGCCGCCCGCCACGGCGGCCGAGAAGTCGCGGCACGCGACGTCGTAGCGCATCTGGCGCTGCGCGAGATAACCGTGCTGCGCGAGCACGGCCGCGCTGTTCGGAAAACGTGTGCTCAGCGATTCGAGCAGCGCGTCGGCGTCGTCGACCTTGCCTTCGCGCCGGTACACGTCGACGAGCAACAGTCCGAGCTGCTCGCTGCCCGGCTGGATCTGCAGTGCGCGCAACGCATACACCTCCGCGCGGGGCAGGTCGCCGGCGTCGATTGCCTTGTAGGCGCCGTCGGCCAGCCGGAACGCTTTGGGGACGAGCGGCCGGGCAGCGTGCGCGGGCGGCTGCCACGCGAGCGACATGGCGAGCGCCAGTGCGCTGAGCCGCGCGCAGCGCGCGAGGCCGGCGGTGATCGGACGGGTCGAGCGTTTCATGCCTGTTCTCCCGACGGCCGAATCGCCGCAGATGCCTGCATCGACGCGCCGTCGCCGTCGCGTAGCCGCGAGATCTCGACGAAGCGCGAGTGCCGCGCGAGTTCGGCGGAAATTTCCGCATCGCACGCGATGAAGTACGCGACGTTGGTACGCGCGCCGCGTCGCACGACCTCCTGTTCGTCCTGAGTGAGCGGGCGGCCGACCGCGATGTTCAGCGTGCCGTCGTCGGCGGTGGAAAACGGAATCGCGCGATACGCGTACTGCAACTCGAAGGCCAGCGAGTCCGCGAAATGGCCGACAGCAACGTTGCCCAGGCTCACGCGCGGCAGATCGGCCTGCTCGGCGATCGCGTCGGCGAGCGATTCGGTCGACAGCATGCTCGCGTCGAGCAACAGCTCGCCGAGCCGCTTGCCGCACGTCACTTGCTTGTCGAGGCATGCCTGCAGCTGCTCGAGCGACAGCACGCCCCAGCCGACCAGGATCTCGCCGATCCTGCGCCGCACTTTCCCGAGCGCTTCGTTCGACAGATAGGTGTGGCTGGTCTTGTCCCACGCGATCGGCTTGCCGCTCACCAGGTGGCCAAGATAGATGCGCCACGCGCGGCAAACCGCGTAGAAGTTGATCATGTTGTTGACGAACATCCGCGGGACCGACAGCACCCCCTGCAGCGGGCCGTTCAGCTTGCTGACGAAGTGCACGCGCTGTCCGGCGCGCGCGACCAGCATGAAGGTGTTCACCCACAGCAGCGGCGCGATCCACGGGCCGTTCGTCGCGAAATGAACGCTGGCCGGGAGCGCATGGCCGGTTTTCTCGAGGACGGCAAGCAGCACGAAATTGAGCAGCACGACGTAGGCGATCACCGAGAACAGCGACGTCACGATGCCCTTGCGATCGTGGAAGAACATGTAGCGGGTGAGCAGGTCGCCTTTCCAGCCGAGCTGCTCCCAGCCTTGAAACGCGATGCCGAGCACCCAGCGCGCGCGCTGCCGGTATGCTGTTCTGAACGTCTTCGGAAAGTACTCGCGCGTCGCGAGCAGGTTCTCACGTGCCGCGCCTTTGCGCGCGTTGCGCGCCTGCGCATCGCGCGCGACGTCCGACAGCGGGAAGCGGGCGAACGTCTCCGTCATCCCGAGGTCCCTCAGCCGGAAGCTGAAGTCGTAGTCCTCGGTCAGCGAACTGGTGTTGAACGCATTGCCGCCGCTCGCCTTCATCGCCGCGTCGATCGCGCGGCGGCTGTAGCACGACGCCACGCCCGCGCCGGGCACGACGCCGGTCAGACGCGCGCGCACCGGCACGTCCTTCTGATGCGTTTCGCTGAAATCGTCGAGGTAACAGCCGGCGACGAACTCGTTCCATTTGCGCGGCAACGACAGCACGGGAAGCTGCACGAGGTCGCTCTGCGTGACCGCGTGGTTCAGGTACTTCAATTCGGCCGGGTGAATCACGTCCTCGCAGTCGTGCATCACGACGCCGGCGAACTGAATGCGGTGGACGTCCTCGTAACGCAGGATCGCATCGAGAATCCAGTTCAGGCAGTCGGCCTTGCAGGTCGGCCCGTCGTTGCGCACCGTCGCGCGCGTGACGCGCCCGGGGTAGCGTCGAACCATCCGTTCGACTTCGGCCGTAGTTTCGGCATCGTTGTGATAGGTGCCGACGAAGATCACATAGCGTTCGTACTCGATGGTCGCGAGCGTGTTCTCGATCATCTTCGCGATCACGTCGTACTCTTTCCACGCCGGCACCATCAGCGCCAGATAACGCTCGTCGAGCGCGCGCAGCATGCCGATGTCGATGGCTGGCGCCTTCTCGCGACGCAGGACCCGGCGGATTTCGAACGACCAGTAACAGGCATCGAGCGTGAGATCGTCGAGCGTGCTGATCAGGATAACGATCGCGGTCACGATGGCGACGACGTCGAGCGCCGACAGATACGCACTCCATATTGTATGGTTCATCATGTTTTCCGCGATTGTCGCTTGTCAGTGCTGTTTGCGCCCGCCGACGCAAGGCCGATAAGCAGCCCCACCTCGCCCCCGGTACAACTGCCCTTCCGTTCCTGCCCGCTGCGCGTGTGGCTCTGAAGCGGCGCCCGCGCGGCCGAATCGCACGCTCACGCATCAGGCGCCATCGACGCGCTCGCGCAAATTTTCCGACGCTGATTCCAACGAGACGCCGCACACTGCTGCGGTCATGCCCACGCGAAACCGCCGGCGTCGGTCGCGTCGCACGGCCCCCCGTACACCGCCGTCCGCACGCACGATTCGTCAAGCAAGTCGTGCGCCATCGGCACGCAATCCTTGTCGCTCGCGGGGTGCCGGCATGCGCGGCAGGCGGCCGGCACCGCGAAGGCAGGCCAAATGTTTCAGCACTGAAACGTGCGGTCGCGCCGCGCGTGAAAGCTGCCCGACAGGTCGGCCGCGCAGCGACGCCGGCCACGACCGCGCGCGGCTCGGACGAACGGCGCGCACGTCGCGCTCGGCGGCATGATGGGCCGCCATTCGAACCGCCCGCCAGCCGGCCCGCGCGCGGCGGTGCGCAGCGCGCCGCGCGTGCGTCGCGCGACGTTCGCCGCGGCACTCGCGGTCGGGCCCCGCGTTGTGCCCGCGTTACGCGCGTGCAACGTTTATCGCTGCAATTCCGGCTTGCCGCGCGGCACTGATGCCGGCGTCCCGGCACGGCGCGCGTTTGCGGTGGATGGTATGGATCTGGCTTGAAACACAGCCGACCGGTTTCATTTGCTTATCCGGTATCAGGCGCACAACAAATCACGACATGAAGTCCAGCTACGGATCGGGGGGGCTGGTCGTGCTCGTTTCCCGAACGAGGCGATCGCAATTTGCCTATCAAAGGATGAACACCATGCCTTCGCATCGAAACCACTCTTTCCGAACCGGGGTGAGCGCCGTCGGGCTGCTCGTTGCATTGACGTCCGCGCTCGTCGTGACGGGCCCGCTCCAGGCCGCGAACGCGCAGCAAGCCAGCAGCTCGTCCAGCGGCAAGGTGAAGCCACCGCCGTTGCCGAACGGCTCCGCGCACGTGCGCGTGAAGGCCGGCATGTCCGACGAGGATTGGGAAAAGGCCTACAAGGAGACCGGCCGCCCGCCGTTCAGCCCCAAATCCGTCAAGAAGGCTGGCGGCAACGTGGAACGCGAATAGGGAGAAACGGCCATGAAGAAGATCCTGATCGTCATCGCGCTGCTGGCCGGCTTCGTGCAAATCGCGACGCCCGGCACGGCCCACGCGCAGACCACCACTGCCCGCACGCTCGTGCTCTACGACAACCCGGCCAACGACCCGTATTCGAAGCTCGGACTGATGTACAGCATCATGTTGCGCAATCTGCTCGGCCACTTCAATACGACCGTGGACCTGGTTCCGATCCAGAACTACACGTCGGGCATGGTCGGCAATCACGACGTGACGTTCTACATCGGCGATTACTACAACAACCCGATTCCGACCGCGTTCATGAGCGACGTGATGACCGCCACGAAGACGGTCGTCTGGTTCAAGTACAACCTGTGGCAGCTCGCATGGAACACGGCGTACACGTTCAACCAGACCTTCGGGTTCAGTTTTCAGGGGCTGGCCGGGCTGAACGCGACGCCTTCGTCGAGCAATCCGAACCCCGGCTTCTACGACACGATCACCTACAAGAACCTGCCGATGGTGAAGTACTACGCGTACAACGCGTCGACCGGCGCCGTCAGCGCGGACCCGGACGTCGGCCTGACACAGGTGGTCGATGCGACCAAGGCGCAGGTGCTCGTCACGATGAAGAACAGCCAGAGCGGCGCAACCGCGCCGTACGTGATGCGCTCGGGCCGCCTCTGGTACTTCGCCGACGTTCCGTTCTCCTACATCGGGCCGACGGATCGCTACCTCGTGATCTGCGACATGCTGCACGACATCCTGCAGACCAACGCACCGGTGAATCATCGTGCGCTCGTGCGTCTCGAGGACCTCGACGCCTATACGACGACGAGTTCGATGAAGCAGCTCACCGACTACCTGTACTCGAAGAGGATCAAGTTCACGATGGCGACCATTCCGCTGTATACCGACCCGAACGGTTATTACAACGGCGGCGTGCCACAGACCATCCATCTCGCGCAGGCAACGGGGCTCAAGAATGCGCTGAACTACGCAATCCCGCGCGGCGGCTCGATCGTGATGCATGGTTACACGCACCAGTACGACTCGACGCCGAATCTGCTGACTGCCGTCAGCGGCAGCGACTACGAGTTTTGGTACGCGGTGCAGAACCGGCCGGTCGATGAGGACTCGGTGCAATGGGCGGAGGACAGAATGACGAACGGGCTGCTCGAGTTCACGGCCAACGGCTACAAGATCGTCGGCTGGGCTGCGCCGCAGTATCAGGTGTCGCCCAAGGCGGCGGCGGCGACGGCCGCGACGTTCCCGACCACGTTCCAGCGGGCCGTCTACTACACGGCGACCAATCCACAGCTCGGCACCGGCGCACCCAACCAGGACTTTTCGGCCGGGCAGTTCTTCCCGTACATCATCAACTCCGATTACTACGGACAGCGGATCATTCCGGAGAACCTGGGCAGCATCCAGTACAACATTTGCAGTATCGACCAGTTCTCGTGCATCACGTACACGTGGCAGCAGCTCGTGACCAATGCACAGTACGGGCTGGCCGTGCGCGACGGCTTCGCGTCGTTCTTCTTCCATCCGTACTGGCTCGAACCCGACCTCCGGCTGCCTGCATTGCAGGATTTCCAGAGTCTCGTGACCGGCATCACGAACCTCGGTTATACCTGGGTGGACGGCACGACGGCCAAGTAACGCGGCTGGCCGCAAGCGCGCGATCCGCAATGACGATGCGGATCGCGCGTGTGCTTCGGATGGGCTACGATGATGCGCGGGAGGGCTTATCTGGAGGCAAGCGATGACCATCTATGCCATCCGCGCGTTGCGCAGGTTTCGGCAGCGTATCGGCCGGCTCCGGCAGGCCGCAGGGCCGCGCCGGCGCGTGCACGTGGCGCATGCGACGCCGTTCGCGGCCGTTGCCGCGTCGCTGGCAATGACCGCTTGCAGCTGGACGGCGCACGACGTGCACGCCGACGGCATCGTCTGGCAGCTCGACAACGCGACGATCAATCCGGCCGGCAACTGGCAGCAGCTCGGCGTGCATGAGCTGTTGATCCAGTGGAGTGCCGTCGACGATACCGCGTATCTCGCCGGCACCGGCATGCGCACGGCCTCGCATCTTCCCGACTGGCAACGCATCGGCCGCGAGCCGTGGGCCCGCAACGTGATCCTCGGCCTGGCTGGCTACCAGGACGAACGGCGTGCGCGCACGCAGCTGTCGGCACTTGCCGATCAGTCGGTCGCGGTCGCACGCGCGCCGGTTCCGCTGCATGTCACCGGCTATTACTTCCCCGTCGAAATCGATCCGACCTGGCAGGACGCGCCGAAGCTCGCGGCGATCCTGAACCGGTTGCCGCGACCGCTGTGGGTGAGCGTGTACGACCAGAGCAACATCGGCGGGAAGGCGCTGGCCGACTGGCTCGTCACGTGGCTGCCCGCGGATGTCGGTGTGTTGTTTCAGGACGGTTGCGGCGTGTATGCGCGCGAACCGTATGTCGCGCGTACGTACGTCGATGACTTGGCCGCGCGGCTGGGCAAGCGACGCGTGCGGCTGATCGCGGAGGCGTTCCGACCCGCGGAGCGTGGTGGGTTTCGCGCGGCCACTGCGGATGAGCTGGCCGCGCAATTGGCCGTTTATCGCGGGTATTCAGTGTATTTGTTCGATGGCCCGCATTATGTGTCGGATGCGCTTACGCGGGAGCTCGTGGGCCGCAAGGGTCGGCCGCGAGCGGTCGCGGCGGGCGGGGTTGGGCAGTGAGGGGGTGACTAGCGTGCCGGTGAGTCGGTGTCGTGTATCGCGTATCCCGTATCGCGCATCGCGCATTGCGCATTGCGGCGCGTCGCGAAACGGCGAAAAGTAACCTTCGTGGAGTTCCGTGGATGTGGGCTTTCGACACGGTGCGGCCTGTCAGATTTGCCTCTAACGGCCATTCAGCGTCAGGCGTGGCGCCGATAGCATTCGCGTCTGGTCGGATGCAGCCGGCTAGCCCTGCGGAACCTGTCCGCATTTTTGTGGGCGAGGCGGTTGAACAGCACGTTATCCACGCGCCTGCATAAATCGCTCTCCGAACAGGATAGCAAACTGATTCATTGCTGATTTCCAGTCGAACGCGGACCGCACGGTCTTGGCCAGTACGTTGCGCAACGCCAGCCAGAGCAGCTTGATGGCCGCCTCGTCATTCGGGAAGTGACCGCGGGTCTTGATGATCTTGCGCAGCTGCATGTTCAAACTTTCTATCGCGTTCGTGGTGTACACGCCCCGTCGAATCTCCGGCGGAAACACGTAGAACGGCACGACGTGCTCCCACGCGCGTTGCCACGACTGCACGATCGTCGGGTACTTCACACCCCAAGGCCCGTCGGCGAAGTCTTGCAGCGCCTGCCGTGCCGCCTCTTCGCTGGCAGCCGCGTAGATCGGGCGCAGCGCGGCGGCGAGCACCTTACGGTCCTTGTAGCTGGCGTATTCGAGGCTGTTGCGGATCAGATGCACGATGCAGGTCTGAACGGTGGTCCGCGGATAGGCCGCGCCGATGGCTTCGGTGAGCCCCTTTAGGCCATCGACCACGGCGATCAGGATGTCCTGGCAGCCGCGCGTCTTCAGTTCGTTGAACACCTTGAGCCAGAACTTGGCACCCTCGGTCTGCTCGATCCAGAGGCCCAGCACGTCGCGCTGGCCATCGGCCTGAATGCCCAAGGCCAGATAGACGGCCTTGTTGCTGACCACGCCGTCGTCGCGGATCTTGACGCGCAGCGCATCGAAGAACACCACTGGATACATCGTTTCGAGCGGGCGGCTTTGCCAGCTCAGCGCCTCGGCCATCACCTCGTCGGTGACCGAACTGATGAAGTCGGGAGACACCTCGGTGCCGTAGCTCTCAGCCAGAAAGGCCTGAATCTCGCGCACGCTCATGCCGCGGGCGTACATCGCGATGATGCGTTCGTCGAATCCAGTGAAACGGCGTTCGTGCTTGGGAATCAGGATTGGCTCGAAGCTGCCGTCACGATCGCGGGGGACTTCGACCCGAACTGGGCCCCGATCGGTGATGACCGTCTTGCCGCTGGCGCCGTTGCGCTCGTTGGCTTGCCCGGGCGGCTTGGACTGGCCCGACGGGTAGCCCATATGCAGATTCATCTCGGCGCCCATTGCGCGTTCGATGACTGCTTTGTTGAACGCCAGCATCAAATCCTGGACCTCGGTCGGCGTCATCGGCCCCTTGACCAGTTGGTCCAGCAGTTCCTTGGGCAGTTCAGGCAGCGGCCCGCGGGCCGCTGCCTGACGCGCTACAGTTTGCCTTTTCTTCTTCATTGGCATATCCATGACTTTTACACCTCATGATATGCCTCGCCCACGAAATCGCGGATAGGTCCGCCCTGCGACGTGCGACCGTCGCAGATCAGCCCAGGTTGAGAGCATCTACAGGCGACCTCAGTGCTACCTGAGCCGTCCCTCGAACTCGCCGCTAGGCAGCAGTGGCCTGAACCAGACGCAGGCCCCATCCAGTTTGCAACGTACCGTCGTCGCTTTGCATGGGCGCGAACGCCGACAACAGTTCACTTTTGAACTGCGCGCGCGCCGCTTCCGACATCCGGTCGGCATCGTAGGTGTCCAGCATGTCCAACCACAGCTGCTCGGGTGTAGGCGTCCAGTCGATGTCGATGTCTTCAAAAGCCACATCAACAAAATCGCGTTTTAGCAGTTCTTGCCAACCGGCTTCACTGCGCGTGCGCGCGTCGCCGAGTCGCAACTCGGTGAGCCGAGCCTTCGCGATTGGCTTGAAGATGTCCAAAAAGACTTCGCCGATCTTGCCGGTCAAAAAGCTCCGCCCCACGATAGCGGAAAAACTGCCGCCGTCACGTAATACCCGGCGAATCTCTCGGACCACTTGTTCGATATCGTCCATCAACATGAGAGCCATGTGCGACAGCACGTAGTCTACTGAACCGCTATCGAGCGACATTTCTTGTGCGCGCTCGTTGAGCAATCGTATTTCGTGCGGCAATATTCCCCGAGCCACGCTCAACTCGCCATCGCTCATGTCTATGCCAATCAGCTTCGTGGCTGCATGCCCCCTGTCGTTCAGAATTTGCAGCAATGGCCCATCGCCACATGCCAGGTCGAGGACAGTCCGCGACATCGCTTCATTCGGCACACGATTCGCCAGTGCGTGATAGGAGGAAGGGTATGCCGCCTGCGCAGATCGGGCAGGTCGATTACCATAGGCTCGACGCGTTGCTCCTGCCCGGCGGCGATGAAAATCTCTCAAATATATTTCTGCGTGCGAGGTCATTCTTGCGCCATCCGATTGTTCGCGAGTTGGGGCAGTTGTGACGCTGGAGGCTGAACCCCCAGCGGATTGTCGACGAACCACACCGCGATGTCGAACGTATCAAAATGGCCGAATGCGGTCGGCAGACGCGTTGCAACGTGCGATGGTCTCGGATTGACCCACAACGGGCATTCAACCTTCTCCAAAGCGGCCGCTGGGGGGGACCTCAATGCTTTGACCAGTCTTAGGACGTTGCGCCACGAACGCTCAGCTCTGCGCAATTCACCGTTCGATTCGAACGGCGACGTTGCCACGCGACGCATCCTATCCGTACATTTCCGCGCCGGCTCAGCGTCGGCAGGATCGTGGCTCGGTCCTGCCTGGTCGCAGTGCACCTTGAAGTGCGTTAGCACGGCGGCCCCGAATGCATTGCTGATCGCGACATCCGCGGCATCGCGCCCGTATGCCGTCAAAACACGTCCATTACGCGGCGCGTTGTGTCGCGGATCGAAGGTCGGCCAGCTACCGCCCACATAGGCTTCGAACCACCCCGCGAGATCCATCGGCGCCGCAACGGGCGGCAAGCCCACATCGCTGATATAGCCAGTGTAATAGCGCCGTCCCCTATGCGATCACTGAGAGTATTGCATCGGGAAATAAACATGGAATCAGTCGACGGGACCGAGTAACACGTCGATAGCAGCTTGGCCGGCGATTTCGGCTACCAGATAGGCCCATCGCTCAGTAAAAGGGCCGTTGCGCAACGAGATGCGGCCTCCCCGCGCGCCGAGCACTTCGAGATCTGTGGCGCCTTTAATCTGAAAGGTCACGTCAAAGGTGTCCTCATCAGCAGCTGGAGTCAATTCGACCTGAATCTCGAAGCCGCGGTACGCGATCGTTCGTTGCATGAAAGCCTCCCTTTCGTCTTCGGAGACTAGCATGAGTCAGCATCGGACGGCCTACGCAACTATTGGGTTAGGTAGTCATGCATGCGCCACCACGTGAAATTCAAAATTCTACGTACCGGAGCGTTCAGGACCGCAACTACCAATTTGGTGAATGCGCCCCGATTGTCAGCGATCTAGGCGCTGTGTCGATCGACCGTTCTTGGCCGTACTGCGCCCCACACTCGAGCGCGGCAACCGGCCCGGACACTGGCGTTCATGCACGCGCATAACCCGTCCCTGCGCAGTCATCCAACGTTCTCCGAAGCGTCCGTGGGCGGGCTATGCGCCGTTGCTGCTGAAGTTCAGCAAAACGATGCCGGATATCGCAGCGATCAATCCAATCGCCTTAACGACGTTCATCGACTCTCCAAACCAGACGAAACCTATCACTACCGTCAGCACGGCGCTGCTTCCAGCCCAGGCTGCGTATGCCAAACTCATTTCGATTCTCTTCGTCGCGACGGCCATCAGAATGACAGCTGCCACGTAGAACGTCACGGTCAGTACTGACGGAAGCAGGCGAGTAAAGCCAACGGAGAGATTGAGGGCTGCAGTGCCGAGTGATTCAGCGGCGACGCTCGCAGCAAGAATGAGCCATGCGGCTTGGGTGGGGGACATGAACGTACCTCGCCAGCCCAACGTTTATACCGAACGTTAGAGCAAGCGTAAGAGGTAGCGGTACCCCGAGACTGAAAATATCGTCCCAAAACGAGGAACGGTTGTCAACGATGCTCAACGTGTCATCGTCGGACGCTTCATGGCTCCGGACTCAACCCGAGGCTGCCCCCGACGATCCGCAACGAAACAAAAAAGCCCCGCCACAACGGCGGGGCACGACGCCCAACGGCGCGTCGACGGACTCGGCGCGGAACCTACCCGCGCCATCGCCTTACGAGCAGGCTTTGCCGTGCGACGGGTGGAAGCCCTTCGCCTTCGCATCGGCTTCCGACATGTAGCTGCCGTGCTTGGTCTTGCCGTAATACTTGTCGGTCGAGCAGTGATAGACCTTCGTGCTGTCGTTGGCCCATACCTTGCCCGCGCCGCCGCCCGGCGCGGCTGCGGCGGCTGCGGCCGACGCGCTTTTCACCGGCGCGGCGCCGGATGCAGCACCGCCCGACGCAGCCGTCGCGGGCACTGCAGCCGATGCGCCGGCCGATGCGTTGCCCGCAGCAGCAGCCGACGCGCCATACCAGGCCTTCACGCCTTTGTGTCCTGCGCACGCGCCCTTCTTCGACGCGCCCGCATAGAACGAGCCGTCCTTGCACAGGCCGGTCGTGCCAGCCGGCGCGCTGGCCGGCGCCTGCACCTGTGCGAACGCAGCGGCCGACAGGCCGAAGCCGGCAGCAAGCGCGGCGATCAACATCGTCTTTTTCATCGTCCTCTCCTGATTGCCTGTATCGCGACATCGTCCCGGCCGTAGCCGGGCAAAGCCATGCTCAGCGCACCCAGCGGCACACGCGATGGTGGTGATGATCGAAATGGCACACGCGGTGCGAATGCGCTTCGGCGAGGGCCGGCACGAGCACGGCACATGCGAGTGCGCCGGCCGTCAAAATCTTCACGATGCGGTTCATGGAACGCTCCCGGATAGGTCAGCCGCCGATTCGGCTGATACCGGCTTAACGCCCGCCGACCCTACGCGGTGTACCGGTCAGGACTGAATTGACGATGTTTGACACCCACACGTAACGACAACACGAAGCGAACGATCGACGCGACATAGGCTTCCGATGCTTTCGATGGCGCACTCGTCCGCCATTCGACTGTCGCCACCCTGCGGCGACGAAGCGGAGCGTCGACCCATCCTTTGCGTGCGCACCGACCGCGATGCAGGCAAGGGCAATACCGAGCGCGCGTTTCTTCATGGCGTTCCTGTCAGAGGCGTAACCCTGCATTTGTCTATACTTTTGCAGCCGCAACGCGCGCCGATGCGGTGGTTGCCGCCGGTGCAGCCGGTCGCGAGCACATCGCGTGGACGCCGGACTTACCCGAAGCACCGGCCCGCAAGCGGGCCGGCGCGGCATCGAACCCGGTACACTCCGCCCGGGCACCGGATGAACCCGGGACGAACCGCGGATGACCGCCGGCACGCGACGGCACGCGGCCGCCGTCTCTCGAACAGCAATGCCATGACCACACCGATCTATCAGGAAATCAAGGACTTCATCCTCGCGCGCATTCATTCGGGCGAGTGGGCGGAAGGCGACCAGGTGCCGTCGGAGAACGAGCTTGCGCGCGAATTCAACGTCGCGCGCATGACGGTCAACCGCGCGCTGCGCGAGCTGACGGCCGAGCAGGTGCTCACGCGCACGCGCGGCTCCGGCACCTACGTCGCATCGCCGAAATACGAGTCGACGCTGGTCGCGATCCGCAGCATCTCGGACGAAGTCGCCGCGCGCGGCCATGCGTACCACGCGCAGGTGCTCGAAGTCGGCGCCGCCGTCGCCGATGCAGCGCTCGCCGATGAATTGCAGCTCGACATCGGCAGCCCGATTTTCCATTCGCGCGTGCTGCACTTCGAGAACGACACGCCCGTGCAGCTGGAAGAACGCTGGGTCAATCCGGCCTGCGCGCCCGAATACGCGTTGCAGGACTTCACGGCGACGACGCCGAACCAGTACCTGACGCGCGTCGCGCCGCTGCAGCGGGTCGAATACCGGATCGAGGCCGCGCTGCCCGATGCGCAGACACGCCGCCATCTGACGATGGACGAACGCGAACCGTGCCTGCTGCTGCATCGGCGCACGTGGTCGCAGGGGATGGTCGCGTCGGTCGCGAATCTGTGGCATCCCGGCAGCCGCTATCGGTTCACCGGGCATTTCTGAGCACGCACGCGACCTCGCCGCGCGCTGCCCCGTTTGCGCACTGCACAACAGGTTTGTTACGACGAACGCCGTCAGCGCATGCCAAATTTCCCGTGCAGCAGTATGCTGACGTCGTACGGCCGCGCACGCAGCATCGGGACATCCGTTTGGCCCGCACCTCGCCGCGCCGCCGTCGCGACCGCAATCATGCATTGCAAGGAGGGCTTCGTGATGGCTACCACGCATCAGCACTTCCACCTCAAGCTGCGGCACGCCACAGCGCCGACTTACTTCATCAGCTATCTGTTTCCCGCGCTGCTGTTCGCCTACGAGCTGTTGCGCGTCGGGCAGTGGATCCGCGATCACGGGATGCAATTCGGCGCGTTCAAGCAGATGGGTTACGAGTATCTGCTGATGCTGTTGTTCGTCGGGCTGCAGATCGTCGTCGAGGCGATCTTCCTGCTCGGCGCCGCGATGCGCCGCGACCATCGCGATTTCGAGCATCGGGTGCCGAACGTGGTGCTCGGGATCGGCTGCTCGATCGCGCTGCTCGCGATCGATCTCGCGATCCAGCTGGCGTTCTGAGCGTCGGCGGACGCGGCCCGCCGCGTGCGTCTCAACGAACGCGCGCTTACGCGTGCGCGTCGTGCAGCAACGTCGCGACGGCCGCGAGCACGTCGGCGGGACGCTCGCGGTGCGGGACGTGCCCGCATCCGTCGAGCAACAGCCACGACGACGGCCCCGCGACACGCGCGGCGATCCGCTTCGGATGCGCATCCGAGCCGTACTCGTCCTGCGCGCCGTGAATCGCAAGCGTCGCGCAGCGCACGTGCGGCAGTTCGTCGTCGAGCGTCCAGTCGCGGAACGCGGGCGACAGCCACGTGTCGACCCAGGCACGCAGCACCCACTCGGCCTTGTCGCCGTGATACCGGGCGAGGCGGTCGAGCTGCCCCGGCACGTCGAATTGCCGGGCGGCGTCGCGAATGCCGTCCAGCGTGCGACCTTCCACGAATGCCTGCGCGGCGACCGTGATCAGCGCCCGGCAGCGCCGCGCATGCGCGGCCGCGCACGCAACCGCCATCCCGCCGCCCACGCTGTGCCCGAGCGCGACGAACGGGTCGACGCCGAACCCTTCCAGTACCGCGGCGAAGTCGTGCTCGGCCTCATCGCGCACGAACGTCGCGGCGAGTTGTCCTGGGTGACGGTCCGAACGGCCGAAGCCGAGCCGGTCGTATGCAATCACGTCGCGCGCAGCGGCACGCGCGAGCTGCGCGGGGAAGTCGCGCCAAAGCTCGACACAGCCGAGCGAATCGTGCAGCAGCACGATCGGTGCGGCGCACGCCTGCCCGGCTGGCTGCGCGCCGCGCCAGCGCTTCGCAAAGAGACGCCCGTGCGGCGTCTCGATCCAGCTTTCGTCGATCACGATGTCGGTCATGGGTGCACGTGTGGGTGGTCAGTCGTCTGCATGATGGCGGCCGCACGCGCGGCGTCGAGCAAGCCGCCGGCGGCGGCGCGCTCATTCGGGCTGCGGATGCAGATACTCGATCTGCGACTCGTCGTAGAGCCGGTAGATCAGCGCCTGTATCGCGCGGATGTCCTCCGATTCGTCGAGCATCCGCATGCTCATGATGATCGGCGACACGAGGTTCGGATCGTCGAGCGGCTTGTAGCTGATGTCGTCGCGCTTGAGCCCGTACACGCTGTGCGGCACGACGGACACGCCCTCGCCCATCGCGACGAGGCCCAGCGCGATCTGCAGTTCGCGCGTCTCGTAGATGCGCCGCGGCTGCAGCGCGCGGTCGTGGAACGCCGCGAGCACCTGGTCCGCATAGCTCGGTCGCGGCGCCTTCGGGAAGATGATCAGCGTGTCGTTCACGAGGTCGTGCAGCGACAGCACCGGCTTCGCGCCGTCGAGCGCGTGACCGACCGGCAGCGCGACGATCATCCGTTCCTCGCGCAGCACGACGCGCCGCACGCTCGGATCTTCGTGGCGAATCCGCCCGAACCCGACGTCGATGCGCCCTTCCTTCAGCGCCTTGATCTGATCCATCGTCGACATTTCGTGCAGGCTCAGCTCGACGGCCGGATACTCGCTGCGAAAACGTCGGATGATTTTCGGCAGCATCCCGTACAGCGTCGAGCCGACGAAGCCGACCGACATGCTGCGCTCGATCTTGCCGACGCGCTTGGTCATCGATTCGAGTTCGGCCGTCTGCGCGAGCAGCTGCACCGCGTGCGAATAGAAGAAGCGCCCCGCGTCGGTCAGCTTCAGCGGCCGCGCGTTGCGCTCGAACAGCGACACGCCGAGCGCCTCCTCGAGCTGCTGGATCTGCCGGCTCAGCGGCGGCTGCGCGATGTGCAGCCGCTCGGCCGCGCGCGTGAAATTCCGCTCCTCGGCCACCGCGACGAAGTAGCGCAGATGTCTCAACTCCATGTTCGATTCCTCCCGGACGCGCGACGGGCACGCGCGCGGCACCGTGCGCAGATGCCCGCGCTCGCCACGCCGTGAGCGCCCGCTCGCGATGCCGTCACGATACCTCAGCCGGCGCGGGCAATGGGCGCCGCCGCACAAAGCAAAACGGGAAGCCGCGCGGCTTCCCGTTCCATCACCGACACCGCGCCGCGACAACGCAGCAGCGCGGCGGCCCGTCATGCCTCGGTCGCGTACAGCGCGTCGCGCTGCGCGTCGCTCAGCGAATCGAGCGGCACGTCGGGCAACCGGTAGCAGATCATCGTGCCGTACAGCTCGGCGAGGCAGTTGCTGCCCGCGTCGAGCACGTAGCCGTCTTCGCCGTCCGGTGCCGGCGGATACACTTCGCGCCACGCGTTGATCGCGGCTTCGATTCGCACGATGGAAACAGGTCCGGCCTTCCGCTCGGCGGGTGATGCGCTCATGGATTCCTCTGGGTTGCGCGTTCCGCCGGCCGTGCAGGCCGCGGCGGAACGATGAAAACGGCGGGCGCGGCCGGCCGCCGCCCGACGCGCGCGCCGGATGCCGATCCGCGCGGCGCGCATCGCGCCGGCCGGGACGTGAGCCCGGTAGGGTCGGGAAATATAACCGGCTTTGACCCCGCGCAGCGGAAAGCCGACAAAAAAAACGGGAAGCACGTGCGGCTTCCCGTTTTAGTGGCGTATCGCACACGACACGGCCGCGCCGGCGTCACGGTGCGGCAGCCGGCGACGGCGAAATCAGCCGGCCGTCTCGCGGTTCTCGACGCGCGGCGCAGCGCCGCCGCGGTTCGCGGCGATCCACGGCGCGATTTCCATGTCCTCGTAGCGCACGAAGCGGCTCCGGTTCATGAGCCGGTAGCCGAGCCAGACGACGACGAACAGCGGGATGCCGACATAGGTGGCGGCCACGCCCGCCCAGTCGATGCGGTTCGCGAGAAACGCCTGATAGTCCTGCCCGAGCGCGATCACCATGCACAGCACGAACGCGAACAGCGGGCCGAACGGGAACCACTTCGACTGGTACGGCAGCTGATCGATGCTGTAGCCCTGCGTCACGTAACCCTTGCGGAACCGGTAATGGCTGATCGCGATCCCGAGCCACGCGATGAAGCCCGTCATGCCCGACGTGTTCAGCAGCCACAGGTAGACGGTCTTGTCGCCGTACAGCGACGTGAAGAAGCACAGCGCGCCGACGGCGGTCGTCGCGTACAGCGCGTTGCGCGGCACGCCGCCCGGCGACAGCTTCGCGAACAGCTTCGGCGCGCGGCCTTCGGTCGCGAGGTTGTAGAGCATGCGCGTCGACGCATACATCCCCGAGTTGCCGGCCGACAGCACGGCCGTCAGGATCACCGCGTTCATCACGCCGGCCGCGAAAGCGAGGCCCGCATGACGGAACACGAGCGTAAACGGACTCACGCCGATGTCGGTCACGTCGCTCTTCAGCAGGTTCGGGTCGGTGTACGGAATCAGCACGCCGATCACGAAGATCGCCAGCACGTAGAACAGCAGGATGCGCCAGAACACCTGGCGGACCGCACGCGGGATCGTCGTGCGCGGATGCTCCGATTCGCCGGCCGCGACGCCGATCAGCTCGGTGCCCTGGAACGAGAAGCCCGCGATCATCGCGACGCCCATCAGCGCCGGCAAGCCGCCGGCGAACGGCGCATCGCCGATCGTCAGGTTGCCCCAGCCGTTGGCCGGCGCGCCCTTCAGAACGCCGAAGATCATCAGCAGGCCGACGCCGATGAACGCGAGCACCGTGACGACCTTGATCAGCGCGAACCAGTATTCGGCCTCGCCAAAGCCGCGCACCGTCAGCGCGTTGAGCAGGAACATCACCGCAAGGAACGCGGCGCTCCACCACACGCCCGGCACGTCCGGGAACCAGTAGTGCATCACGAGCTGCGCGGCGACGAGCTCGACCGCGATCGTCACCGCCCAGTTGTACCAGTAGTTCCAGCCGAGCGCGAAGCCGAAACCTTCATCGACGTATTTCGCGCCGTAGGTCGCGAACGAGCCCGACACCGGCATGAACGCGGCCATTTCGCCGAGGCTCGTCATCAGGAAGTAGACCATCAGGCCGATCAGCATGTACGCGACCATCGCGCCGCCGGGGCCGGCCTGCGAGATCGACGCGCCGGACGCGACGAACAGGCCCGTGCCGATCGAGCCGCCGATGGCGATCATCGTCAGATGGCGCGCCTTGAGCGCGCGATGAAGCGTGGGAGGGTTCGCGGGCGAACCGGGTGGGTCGGAATTCGGGATTGCAGACATAAACGAGACGAACGTTGAGCGAGCCGGCATCCAGGGCCGGCGCATGCGGAATCGGGACGCGGTGTGCCGCCTGCGATACGGCCCCGATATGCGTTGCACGCCGCGCGGCTGCGGCGAAGCGCGGATTCTACCCGATTCGCCCGCGACGACCCGGCCGCGGAACGCGCGGCGATGCCGGCGCGGCGGCGCAGTCAACGTTTTGCACGCGGCGTGGCGGGCAATCCGCGGACGTGGTACGCCCCTATTTCGCGATGGCGAAAATACTGGCTGAAAACGACATTTTGCCGCGGACATTCACAATAATCAGACGAAATAACCGATACTGAAAATTGATTTGAATCAACGTCATTCATCCGACCAGGGTAATGATGCGTAACCGTTTTCAAATCGACAGTTGAGATGCATGTTTTGCCTCGCGCGGCGAGAATTCCGATTTCGCGAGATAATGCGATTCACTCCGAAATAATCAACGTGCGCAATCGTCGACGACGAAATGCCCGCACCCCCACCCCTCCAGGATGAAGCTACGCCCGCTGCTTGTCGCATTGCGCCGCTATACCCCGTCGGTCGTGTCCCGCATTCTGTCGCCCCGGGGCGTACTGGTCGCAGGTATCGCGCTACTGGTATTCAGCTGGGGATTGTCGGCATCGCTATTGATCGAGGCACGTCGCGACGCATACGACCACGCGGTCGAAAATGCGCGCAACCTGCTGCTTCTGATCGAGCGCGATATTTCGCGCAATATCGAATTGTATGATCTATCGCTGCAAAACGTCGTGGACGGGCTCGCCGATCCCGAATTGGCAGCATTGCCGGCCACCCAGCGTCATCGGATGCTGTTCGACCGCGCGGCAAACGGCGCGTATCTCGGCGCCATTTTCGTGATGGATACGCGCGGCAATATCGTGATCGATTCGGGCGTCTCGCCGCCGCGGCAAGGCAATTTTTCCGATCGCGATTATTTCACCGTCCATCGCGACGGGCTCGCGCAGGGGCTTTACATCAGCCGCCCGTATGCGTCGCGGCTGCGCAGCGGCGCGCTGACGATCGCACTGAGCCGCCGGATCACGTTGCCCGACGGGTCGTTCGGCGGGATCGTCGTCGGCACGCTCAGCGTCGATTATTTCCGCGCGCTGCTCGACGGTCTCGCGGTCGGCACGCACGGCAGCGCGGCGATCATCGAGGACAACGGCGCGCTCGTGTCGCGCCTGCCGTACGACGCGCGCATGGTGGGGCTGAACCTGCGCGACGCGCAGCTGTTCATCGAAGCGCGACGCAACCGCGAAGGCGCGATCGTCGGCGTCGGCGTGATCGACGACGTGCGGCGCATCTATGTGTACAAGCACCTCGCGAACCTGCCGCTGACCGTCGACGTCGCGCCCGCCGAGACCGACATCTATGCGTCGTGGCGGCACCGCACGATCTGGACGGCCGTGCTGATGGGCCTGTTCACCGCGTTCATCGCGGGCGGCTCGCTCGCGCTGTCGCGCGAGCTCAAGCGCCGGCAGATCGCCGAGTCGAAGCTGTACCGGCTCGCGCACACCGATTCGCTGACCGGCGTCGAGAATCGCGGCACCTTCGACACGGTGCTCACGAAGGAAGCCCAGCGCGCGTCGCGCAGCGGGCGCCCGCTGTCGGTGCTGTTCGTCGACGTCGATCACTTCAAGGCCTTCAACGATCATTACGGCCACCTCGCCGGCGACGACGTGCTGCGTCGCGTCGCGCAAACCGCGTCGCGCTGCCTGCGCCGCAACAGCGATCACGTCGCGCGCTACGGCGGCGAGGAATTCGTGGTCACGCTGCCCGACACCGATGCGCGCGGTGCGGCGACCGTCGCCGACGCGATCCGGCGCTCGATCGCCGCGCTCGACATCGCGCACGAGCGCAGCCCGTACGGGCACCTGACGGTGAGCATCGGCGTCGCGACCTCCGTCGGCGGCCGCGTGAGCGCAGCGACGCTGCTGCGGCTGGCCGACGAAGCGCTGTACCGCGCGAAGTCGGGCGGCCGCAATCGCGTGTCGGACGCCGCGACGAGCGCGGCCGACGCGTGACGCCGCCGCGGCCGGCCGCCGTGCCGCGCCACGTCCCCGTGGACAGGCCGGCCGCGTTCGGCTAGCGTAACGCCAGCTGCGCGAGCGGCCCGCGCCGGTCCGCGCAGGCCGGTCCGCCTTTCCGGCCCTCCTCGCTTCGTCATGACCGCCCCGCTTCCCGCCCCACTTCCGTCGCTCCTGCGCCAAGCGCTCCGTCCACTGCTCGACCCGTACCGCCGCTACCGGCATGCGAAACTCATCCACGCGGCACGCGTCGCGCTCGCGGTGCTCGTGTCGATCGCATTGTCCACGGGGCTGCAAGTGCCGCACGGCGAATGGTCGACGATCACCGTGCTGATCGTCGTCGGCGGGCTGCAGCACCACGGCAACATCCGCAAGAAGGCGGCCGAGCGCGCGCTCGGCACGTCGATCGGCGCGCTCGCCGGGCTCGGCCTGATCGTGCTCCATTCGATGCTGCATGCGCCGGTCGCGATCTACCTGCTGATGGCGCTCGCGTGCGGCGTCTGCGCCTACCACGCGATCGGCAAGGCCGGCTACATCGCGCTGCTGTCGGCGATCACGCTGGTGATCGTCGCGGGGCACGGCGACAACGAGATCGCCGACGGCCTGTGGCGCGCAGTGAACGTCCTGGCCGGCATCGCGATCGCGCTGGCGTTCTCGTTCGCGCTGCCGCTCTATGCGACCTACTCGTGGCGCTACAAGCTCGCCGACGCGCTGCGCGCGTGCGCGGCCGTCCATGCGCGGATCGCCGGCGACCGCCACGTGAGCGACGACGCGCATCTGAAGGAAATGGCCGCGCTCAGCGCGCTGCTGGTGCAGTTGCGTTCGCTGATGCCGTCGGTGTCGAAGGAACGCGATATCCCGGTCGCGCAGCTCGAGGCGATCCAGCGCGGCCTGCGGCTCTGCATCGGCTACCTCGAGATCCTGTCGAGCGCCGTACCGGCCGGCGACGACCGCGCCGTCCATGACTACCTGCTGCGCGACATGAAGCCGGTGAACCGGCGTATCCGCGACACGCTGATCGGCGCGAGCCGCGCGCTCAAGTTCGGCAGGCCGAGCCGGCTCGTGCCGCGCCGCCGCCCGGTGGACGGCGCTCACGACGCACCGCCGCCGCAGCTGTCGGGCTACGTGTCGATCAGCGCGAAGCTGGCCGGCGAAGTGGACGTGTTGCGCGAGAAACTGCTCGATACCGCCCAGGCGTGGAATATTTGAGCGTCGGCGGGCCGTACTTCGACTTCGGCACGGCACCTTTCACATTGCTTTCGACGCGCTGCGCGGGCAAGCGGCCGGCTTCGGTCGTTTTTGCCGGTCGGCCCGCGTAAACGGGGCCAGTCGCGCTCGCGCCTTCCAGTCGGCTCCGACCGTCATGCGCGGCCGCGTCACGGCGGATTCTCCGGGCGGTCGAACGGGCGCGGCGCCTGTCGCGGCGGGGCTGACGATGCATTGGCGCGAAAATCAGGTCTTGCCCCAACTTCCCGGACAGCCGATACTCGCGTATTCCGCGAAATACGATCCACCGGCTTCAATCCACGGTAATTCCTATGAGCACGATTCTCGAAAGCCTCCCGACCGGCCAGAAGGTCGGTATCGCCTTCTCCGGCGGCCTGGACACCAGCGCCGCGCTGCACTGGATGAAACTGAAGGGCGCCGTCCCGTACGCATACACGGCGAACCTCGGCCAGCCCGACGAAGACGATTACGATGCGATCCCGAAGCGCGCGATCGAATACGGCGCAGCCGGCGCCCGTCTGATCGACTGCCGCGCCCAGCTCGTCGCCGAAGGCATCGCGGCGCTGCAAAGCGGCGCGTTCCACATCACGACGGCCGGCGTCACCTACTTCAACACGACGCCGATCGGCCGCGCGGTCACGGGCACGATGCTGGTCGCCGCGATGAAGGAAGACGGCGTCAACATCTGGGGCGACGGCAGCACGTACAAGGGCAACGACATCGAGCGTTTCTACCGCTACGGCCTGCTCGTCAACCCCGATCTGAAGATCTACAAGCCGTGGCTCGACCAGACGTTCATCGACGAGCTCGGCGGCCGCGCCGAAATGTCCGAGTTCATGAACCAGGCGGGCTTCGCGTACAAGATGTCGGCCGAGAAGGCGTATTCGACCGACTCGAACCTGCTCGGCGCGACGCACGAAGCGAAGGATCTGGAAAGCCTCGAGAGCGGCATCAAGATCGTGAACCCGATCATGGGCGTCGCGTTCTGGCGCGACGACGTGAAGATCGCCGCCGAAGAAGTGACGGTGCGCTTCGAAGCCGGCCAGCCGGTTGCGCTGAACGGCGTCGAGTTCAAGGATCAGGTCGAGCTGCTGCTGGAAGCGAACCGCATCGGCGGCCGCCACGGGCTCGGCATGAGCGACCAGATCGAGAACCGGATCATCGAGGCGAAGAGCCGCGGCATCTACGAGGCTCCGGGGCTCGCGCTGCTGTACATCGCGTACGAGCGTCTCGTCACCGGCATCCACAACGAAGACACGATCGAGCAGTACCGCGAGAACGGCCGCCGTCTCGGCCGCCTGCTGTATCAAGGCCGCTGGTTCGACCCGCAGGCGATCATGCTGCGCGAAACCGCGCAACGCTGGGTCGCGCGCGCGATCACCGGCGAAGTGAAGATCGAACTGCGCCGCGGCAACGACTACTCGATCCTGAGCACGAAGTCGCCGAACCTCACGTATCAGCCGGAACGCCTGTCGATGGAGAAGGTTGCGTCGACGTTCTCGCCGCGCGACCGGATCGGCCAGTTGACGATGCGCAACCTCGACATCACCGATACGCGCGACAAGCTGCGTGTTTATGCGCAAGTTGGTCTGCTGACGCCGGGTGAATCGTCGGCGCTGCCGCAGATCAAGGGCGACAGCGGCGAGTAAGCCGGTCGTTGTTGTGGGCTGCCGGGCGGCGGGAAGCCGGCCGGCAGCTTGTGGTTTCCTTCTTCCCTTTCTTCCCCTCATTGGCGTCCGTTGCAGACGCTGTCCCATCGGCCGGCAAAGCGATCGCTTTCCTGCGCACCCCGCTTCAGTCGTTTCGGCTCGGACGCGGCAACTGCGCGGTCGTGCCGATCAGCCCGAACCCGGCCGCTGCGCCGCCGAGATTGAAGACCTCGACACCGTCGCAGGCTCATCGCCTGCGCCCCCCGCCTCATAGCGAGAAGAAATCGACCTTGAGCCGCGGCACGTAGTTCGACATGTCGGTGTAGTACTGGATCACCTGGTCATGAAACTGATCGAACGCGTGCTTCACGTCGTGCATGTGGTTGATCGCGACGTGCGCGGCGTCGGCCGACACGTCGGTTGTGTGCGCAAGCGCCTGCTCCAGCAGGCCCGCATGGCCCGCGCCGACGTCGATGCGCATATGGCGCATCAGGCCGTCGAACACGTCCGCATCGAGCCCGGCGGCGCGCGCGATCTCGCGCCACGCGCCGCGCGCGCCGGCCTCGTCCTCGGGGCTCGCCTCGATCAGCTTCAGGCAGCACAGGTAACCGAGCGACGACGCGCGGCCGACCTCGCACAGCATGTTCACGAGCGACAGCGTGCCGATCACCGGATGCGCGTCGCGGATCTGCTCGCGCGGAATGCCCAGCTTCTCGACCGACGCAGCGATCAGCCCGTGATGCGCGTACTCGTCGGCCAGGTAGCCGCACAGCAGCTCGGCCGTCGCCTGATCGCGGCAATGCGCGATCGCTGCACCGACGTGACGCGGCGCGAGCCGGACGAAGTGGTAGGTCTCGAGCAGCAGCCCGGCGATCAGGTCGCGGCTTGCCTCGCCCCGCTCGAGCATGCCGAACAACCGGTGATAGCCGATCTGCGCGCGCCACATCCGCGTGCTGCGCTCGACCCGCTCGAGAAAATCCGCCACGGCGATCGTGGCGGCCGGCTGTTCGCGGCGCAGCAGGCCCAGTTCGTCCAGTTGCCCGACGATCGTCCGCACGCTGCCGATCGACACGTCCGAACGCTGCGCGATGTCATCGAGCGTATGTCGCCCGTCCAGGTAGCGCTTCATGCGCAGGAACGCGTCGCGGCTGCCCTGCACCTGCTCGAGCTCGAAACGCTCGTCGCCTACGATCATCGCCAGCCGCTCGCCGGCCAGCGCCACGAGCGTGCAATGCCGCAGCCTCGGCCGCACGCAGATTTCCGTCATCTCGCCCATGTCTTCGTCTCCGGTTGTTCGACCATCGTCCGATGCATTTTTCGAAACGATCGACGCATGCGCTGATTAAGAGAAAATAATCGCACGGGCGATTAAATCAATCTTGTATTGCGCAAACGTTGTACTAGATTATCTCCATGATTCCGCCAATTCAAGAAATCAGCGGACGTTTAAAATAAAGTTCGTTTTTACAAGAATATAAATAGGGGCCCCTTCCTTGGAATCATCCCAACCCATTTGAAGATCGGAGATGCCGCCGCTCCGGTGCCGCCTGGCCGCGGCACGGCTGCGTGCCGCGCTAATGGCGGCGGGGCGCTTGCGCCCGTTCTCATCGTCGGAGGTTGCTATGAGTGAACCGCTTACTGTCATCGTGCCACGAGGCACCAAGGTCGCCGTCAAGGAAGTCGACGCTTTGCAGACGGTCGACCCGCGCGCCGGCGCCGATCGTCACGCGCTGATCGTCGGCGGGGCCGATCTCAAGATTGCGATTGCAAAACATGCGGACGGTCAGCCGCTTTCGGCACGGGCCGCGTTCATGACCATGTGCGGATGAATATCAGTTAACGAATCGTCCGCACGACGGATGAAAAGGAATATATCCGATATTCACATTGCATTCCGGATTTCACTGTAAATCATCCAGCCCGATTATTCGAATCAGGCCGGAGCTCCTTTAATTTTCAAAACGGTGATCGATATGGCAAATACCCATCAGCCCACGGTTCATGAAGTGAAGAACGCCGAACCGGCCAAGAACGTGTTCGACGGCCACAAGGTGGATCTCTACATCAATACGGGCACGCTCGGCGGCAAGCACTACCTTGTCACCGTCAACAAGCCCGATGGCACGCCGACGCTGATCGCGATCCACCTGTAATCGCCGCGGCACCGATTCAGCCAGTTGCGGGGCGAGCCGCGCGCCCGCCCCGTGCGCCCACTTCGGGAGTCTCATCATGGAACAGATCGAATCGCCCGCATCCCGTCCGCGGCTGGTGACGCCGGTGACGCTGGGGCACGTCGACGCGCTGCCCGACGGCCCGCACGCCGCCGCCGCGCTGGCCCGCACGCTCGACCAGTTCGACGGCCGCCGCGATCTCGACGAGATCGCGCGCGACGAGCCCGCGTTGCCGCGCGCGCTGCTCGACGAGCTGGTCGGCACGCTGGACGAGGCCGGCCTGATCGACGACGACGCGCCGGTCGCGAGTCGCGCGGGCGCGGAAGTGATCCTCGAGATCGAGGATCTCGTCGAGCAGTACTGCGAGGAGACGCTCTACCGCAACCCGTTCTGGCGCGCATGCCTCGACACGCGCTCGCCGGGCGACCTGCCCGAGCGGCTCGCGATCGGCATGGTGATCGAGAACTGGCACTTCCTGTTCCGCGAAAGCTATTTCGATGCGCCCGTGCTGTCCTACGTGCCGAGCACGCCGGTGCGACTGACGCTCAACCGCTTCTTCTCCGAAGAGTACGGACACGACGAGATCCTGCTGCGCGCGCTGAACTTCGCGGGGCTGAGCCGCGCCGACATGCTCGACGCGATCCCGCTGCCCGAGACGATGGGGCTGTGCAATGCGCTCGCGTACTGGTCGCACAGCGATCCGCTGTTCTTCTTCACGACGCTCGGCTTGCTCGAAGGCCAGGGCATGCAGCACGACAGCTTCATCCAGGCGTGCGAGCGCGCGCAACTGCCCGACGGGCTCGTCGGCCCGCTCAAGACGCACGCGACCATCAACCTCAACGCGGCGCACGGCAGCCTGACACGCGCGATCTTTCACGACGTGCCGGTGCTCGATGCCGCCACCGTCGCACGCATGAAGGCCCAGTTGCGGCTGTTCGTCGAGCTCTACGACGACTTCTACACGGCCGTCTGGCACTACTACACATCCGACGCGCCGCTGCTGCGGCGCGCGTCCGACCTGTGAGGCAACCACCATGGACAGCTCGCTCGCAGCTCCCGCGATGCCGAAATTCCGCGGCATCGTGACCTCGCAGCTCACGGATAGCGGCGCCGTGCTGAGCGCCGGCGGCCGGCAATGCGCGTTCCGCTTCGCGCCCGACGAGGCGACCGACGTCGCGCGCCTGATCGGCGATTTGCACGCGGGCGGCATGACGCCCGAGGAACTGGCCGCGCGCTCGCCCCGCATCGCCGACAAGATCCCGCCGCTGCTCGCCGATTTCAACGTGCTGCGCCTGCTGATCGAATCCGATCCGCGCCGCGCCGCGGTGGCGACCAGCGGCGCGCAGCTCTACCGCGACATCCGCCGCATCGCGGAGCGCACCGCCGCGCGCAGCGCGCGCTCGGCATTCCTGCGCGCGCTGGTCGAACAGCGCGCGACGCGCCGCCAGCTGATCGGCTATGCGCTCGAGTATTACTGGATCGTGCGCGCGGCGCCGGGGCTGATCGGCCCAGCGCTCGGCTGGGCCGCCAGTCCCGCGGAGCGCACGCTGCTGCAGGACTTCCTGAAATCGGAGCTCGGCCACGACCGGTTTCTCGAGGCGTCGCTGAAGGCCGTGGGGCTCGCCGAGGCGCAGATCGAGCAGCACCAGCCGCTGCCCGCGACGTTCTCGCTCGCGGCCGCGCTCGGCGTGCACGCGCGCCAGCATCCGCTGTCGTTCAAGGCGAGCCTGTTTCTGTTCGAGCGCGCGCAGCCTGCATTCATCGACGCGTTCGACGCGCGCTGCGTCGCGCTCGGCATGCCCGAGGCGTTCTACCGGCCGCTGCGCGCACACGCGGACCTGAACGACACGTACCGGCACGAGGACATCTCGCGGCAGTTGATGGCGCTCGACACCGCGATCGATCCCGAAGCCTGCACGGTCACGAAACGCAACGTCTCGCTGATGGTCGAGACGCTGGTGCGCCAGGAACACGCCATCCTCGCCTACTACGCCGACGACAGCGCGCCGCTGCCGCGCATCTTCCACTGAGGGTCGCCATGGAACTCTGGACATTTCAGCGTTATCAGTCGCCGCGCCTCGTCGTCGACGCGATCCACCACGAGCCCGGCTCGGCGCTCGTCAGCATGCGCGCGGGCGCGCACGAATACCGGCTGGCGTTCGACGCCAGCGACGCAGCGGACCAGATCGCCGCGCAACTCCACAGCCTGACCGACACGGCGTCGCCGCTGTGGTGGACGCTGCGCGAAAGCGAACCCGACTCTGGCTGGCACGCGCTCGGCACGTTTCTCGACACGCATTCGCTGATCGGCGAGGCCGACGACACGGCCGCCGATGCGCTTGCCGCGCAGGCCGCGCGGATCGACTCGTGCATCGCGCAGACGGTCGCGGCCAGCCTCGCCACGCTCGGCGCGGCGCGGCGCGACGCGGTCGCGCGCGATGCCGCGACGCTCCGGCTGCACCTCGATCGACCCGCCTCCGCGCGCACGCTGTTCGACGCGGACGACGATCCGTTCGACGCGCAGGTCGAACCCAACTTCCATCTCGCGCTGCTGCGCATCGAGTTCGAATACTTCCGCCGCGCCGCGCCGCTCACGCTGGCAGCCGTCGCGCTGATGCTCGATGCGTTCTCCGGCGCGCCGCGCGCCAGCGCCGCGGACGACGCGCGGTTCGACACGGCCGGGCTGTACGACGAGCACGACCTGATGTCGCATCTATGGCTGGTCGCGTCGAGCCTCGTCGCCGCGAGCGGTGAAGACGCGCAGCGGCTGCCGTGCGCGGACGTGCCGGCCGTGTCGCTGTCGAACGGGCTCGAGTTCATGCGACAGACCGAGCTGATCACGCGCGAAACGCTGAACCTCTGGGGCGAGAATCCGTACGTGAGCGCGGTGGACGCGCTGAACGGCGGCTATTCGCCGCTCGTCGCCGGCCCGTTCATCGAGCAGTACCACGTGACGCGGCGCTTCGTGGAAATCATCGCGCCGCTGCTGAGCATGCGGCTCAGCATCCCGCTGCGCACGATGATGTTCCGCTACTACGGCGAGGAATACGGCCACGAGGCGCTCGAAAGCACGACCTGCGAGGCGCTCGGGGTCGCACCGCGCATGCTCGCGCAGATCGTGCCGCTGCCGCTGCACTTCGCGTTCGTCGACGCGCTCACGCTCCTCGCCGATGTCGACCCGGTGTCGTCGTTCGCCGCGATCATGGTCGTCGAGGGCATCTTCGGCGAGCCGCCGAAGATGTCGCTGCGCCTGATGGCGGCGGTCAAGGACAACGACGCGTTCCACAGCGTGTCCGGCGACCACGAGGAACTGAACGAATCGCTGAACCACAACAGCATCTCGCGCGACACGTTCGAGCAGATCGCCGCGATCGATCCCGTGCGCCAGACGATCGCGATGCGCCGCATCCTGTTCCTGCTCGAACTGAACCACCGCGCGTGGAGCGGCATCGCCGGCTTTTACGGCGCGCAGCCGACGCTCGCGCTGCACGGCCCGTACGGCCGGCTGCTCGACCCGCGCGGCTGACGGCGCCGCGCCAGCTCACACGCACGAGGAGAAGCCCGTGGACGAACGCTACGACTACATCGTCATCGGTTCCGGCTCGGCGGGCAGCATCGTCGCCGGGCGGCTCGCCGACAACCCGTCGATCAAGGTGCTCCTGCTCGAGGCCGGGCCGCTCGCGTCGCATTTCCCGCCGATCCGCGACCCGAACCAGATCAACTGCCTGTACCGCATCGGCGCGATTCACTGGGGTTACAAAAGCGTGCCGCAGACGCGCATGAACGATCGCGTGATGGACGTCTGGCGGGCGAAGGTGACGGGCGGCTGCACCGCGCACAACGACATGGTCTACGTGCGCGGCGCGCCTGCCGACTTCGATCAGTGGGCGAGCCGGTACGGCTGCGACGGCTGGCGCTACCAGGACGTCGCGCCGCACTTCGAGCAGGTCGAACGCATGCTGCAACCGACCACCACGACGCGCAACGCGTTCGGCGAGGCGTTCGTGAGCGCGAGCGAGCAGCTCGGCCACCGCTACAACCCGAACTACAACGACGGGCGGCCGATGGCCGGCGTGTCGCCGCTACGCTCGACCATCGACACGCGCTTCCAGCGCGTGACGAGCTACCAGCGCTACGTCGAGCCGCTGCTCGCGCGGCAGTCGAATCTGACGCTCGCCGCCGAATCGCTCGTCGAACGGATCGAGTTCAACGGCACGCGGCGCGCGGCCGCGGTGCACTACGTCCGCGGCGGCGCGCGCGTACGTGCGATCGCCGACCGGGAAATCCTGCTGTGCGCGGGCGCGATCAACTCGCCGCAGATCCTGATGCGCTCGGGCGTCGGCGACGCCGCGCAATTGCGGCAACTCGGCATCCCCGTGCAGATGGACCTGCCGGGCGTGGGCGCCAACCTGATGGACGCGTTGATCTTCCAGGGCATCTGGACGTCGCGGCAGCCGATCCTCGACCAGCCCGTCAACGAGGGCTACGCGATCGTCTGGGCGAACGCGAATGCCGACGGCCAGCCGGCCAATGCAGCCGAGATGATGCGCGGACGCTATACGTGCGGCCAGTCCGAGGAGGAACTGCGCAGTTTCTATTCGGTGACGGGCGACATGATGCGGCTACAAAGCCGGGGCCGCGTCGCGCTGCGCTCGGCCGATCCGACCGCCGCGCCGCTGATCGACATGAACTTCCTGTCGGCGCCGGGCGACTTCGAGCAATGCGTGCAGGGCTTCGAGCTGATGCGCTCGCTCGGCAACGCGCCCGGGCTGTCGGCCTGGCGCGGCGAGGAGCAGACGCCCGGCCCGTCGGTGCGCACGCCCGCCGAGATCCGCAACTGGATCCTGAGCAATGCGGGCTCGCTCAGCCATCCGGTCGGCACGTGCAGGATGGGCACCGGCAACGATGCTGTGGTCGATCCGCAGTTGCGCGTTCACGGGGTCGAGGCGCTGCGGGTCATCGACGTGTCGATCATGCCGCGCATCACGTCGGGGCATACGCAGGGGCCGGCGTTGATGATCGGGGAGAAAGGGGCTGCGTTGGTGTTGGGGGGTGGGTGATGGCGTGCGTGGATCGATACGCATGCGTTTGCGCGGGTTATGGTTCTTGGAATGTGCCGCGTCAAGAAAATATCCGCTTAGCTTGTTTTCGAGGCTGGACGTATCGAAGCCAACGCTGTTTGTGGCAACGACCGGAGCGCGTCAAGTGCGTCAACGAAGTCTGATCATCCTTGGTAATCCTCAAACTCCCACGCGGAAATGGATCATTCACGTATCGGCTTTAGCCACAGCCCTGTGAGTTGTTCATTTGTCAGTGACGCACCTGCGTTGGCTGCGAATTCCACGATGACATCTGCCGTATCACCGACGCCGGTATATAACCACCCAGACTCGCGGCGGAAATGTGTCTGCCATTCCGTGCCTCCAGGTAAGTCGACCGCAGCTCCGGGCACGAGAACGGAAATATCCGCGAGGAACAATCGGCCTGGACAAGTATTTGGAGGGACCATAACTCGATCTGTCCATCGCGTGTGTGGAAACAAGCCCCACGGAAATAGTATTTCGCCGGTTTCTACGGATACCTCCAATTGAAGCGTACCAATCGAAATAGATCCAGTTCGGGAGCCCCGAACTCGGCTGTTTAATTCATTTTCCCTCGGAACGAAGTCGAACGAGTACTCAGCTTGGCAGTACACCAGCTGCCCGGCGAGTACGGGGCCAGATTTCCATGTAAATCTCATTTCGGGCCGCTTTTAAAAAGGAAATGGATAACCGTCTTGGCACTTGGATTCACAACCAATTCATATGTGCCGGTCCTACCATTCATAGTTCCTGGTGAATCCCAGCGAAGTGCCCCCGGCACTCCGCCTGGGTCAGGGACTGGCGTAGTCGAGTCCATAATGCTCTGCATCAGAAGCCGCGCATCCCCGTAGAGACGAACCGATGTCCCGCCGCCGCTCACCTCACCAACGCGATTCTGCACCGTTTTCGACCACCGCAATCTGTTGGAGGGCAAGGTCCGAATAACTTGAGATCGACGTCGGCGCAAGCGAGCCGAACAAACCGACTACAATCCCCCCATCCCCGCCGCTGCGCCAACCCTGCCGGAGCCGCCATGTTCGACCTGACCACGCTGACCACCTTCACCGCCGTCGTCCTGGGTCTGTTCCTGATCCCCGGCCCCGCCGTGCTGCTCGTCCTCAGCCGCACCGTACAGGGCGGCCGCAAGACCGGCATCCTGACCGGCCTCGGCGTCGCCAGCGGCGACTTCGTGCATACGCTGTTCGCGGCCGTCGGTTTGTCGGCGCTGCTGATGACGTCCGCGCTCGCGTTCAACGTCGTGAAGTGGGTCGGCGCCGCCTACCTGATCTACCTCGGCGTGCGTGCGCTGATCGAGAAGCCGTCCGACCCGTCGCTGCCGAAGCTGTCGCCCGTCACGCCGCTGAAGGCGTATCTGCAGGCCATCCCCGCCGAAGTGCTGAACCCGAAAACCGCACTGTTCTTCCTCGCGTTCATGCCGCAGTTCGTGCATCCGGAACGCGGCTCGACGTTCGTGCAATTCGCCGTGCTCGGCCTGATCTTCGTCGCGCTCAGTTCGCTGTACACGACGCTGATCGCCTGCTCGGTCCGTCCGCTCGGCCGGCTCGTGAGGCGGCTCGCGTGGCTGACGCGTTGGCAAGGCAAGATCATCGGCTCGATCTTCATCGCGCTCGGCCTGCGCGTCGCGGCTCAGCAGCGTTGACGCATGCGCTCCGCATGATGTCCGACACGGCACCCGCCCGCGAAATCCTCTACACCGACCCGCGCCTCGTCGCGGTCTACGACCTGTTCAACGCGGGCGATCACGACTTCGCGTTCTACGCATCGCGCATCGGCACCGTTCAGCAGCGCATCCTCGATCTCGGCTGCGGCACCGGCCGGTTCGCGCGTCAGCTCGCTGCGGCCGGGCACGACGTCGTCGCGATCGATCCGGCCGCCGCGATGATCGAGCATGCACGGCAGCAACCCGGTGCATCCGCGGTGCGCTGGGCCGTCAGCGATCTCGCCGGCCTGTCGCCCGACGCGCGCTTCGATACGGTCGTGATGACCGGCCACGCATTCCAGTGCCTGCTGACCGACGCCGCGATCGACGCCACGCTGCACGGCGTGCGGCGTCTGCTGAACGAGGGCGGACGCTTCATGTTCGAGACACGCAATCCACGTGTCGAACCGTGGCGCAGATGGGTACCGTCCGCGCCCGCATCGCACGTCGAATCGCCCGATTTCGGCCGCGTCGAACTGCATCGCGCGGTCACCGCAATCGACGGCCCGGTCGTGTCGTTCGACACGTACTACCGTTTCTGCCGCGACGATATACGGCTGCAAAATACGAGCCGATTGCGCTTCATCGCCCAACCCGATCTGCAAGCACGCGTGACGGCAGCCGGCTTCTCGGCGACGCAATGGTGCGGCGACTGGCAAGGCGCGCCATTCGACGACGCGACGAGCGCCGAGATCATCGCGATCTGCCGCGCGTGAGCGCACGGATTCGCACCGCCCGCCACGACATCCCGCTGCGCAGCATTCGCTGAAAACGCACGCGATGCGCCGGCGCACCATAAGCAACAAACGATTCGTTCTAAAGCCCGCAGCGCCCGTGCTCCTATAATCGGCCGACCATCACAACAACGTACGGAGCACCCATGACCGATCAGGCCTCTTCGAACTGGCGCCTTGAAACCATCGCCGTGCACGGCGGCTATCGCCCCGACCCGACCACGCGCGCCGTGGCCGTGCCGATCTATCAGACGGTCGCGTACGCATTCGACGACACGCAGCACGGCGCCGACCTGTTCGACCTGAAGGTCCAGCGCAACATCTACACGCGCATCATGAATCCGACGACGGACGTGCTCGAGCAGCGCATCGCAGCACTCGAGGGCGGCGTCGGCGCGCTCGCGCTCGCGTCGGGCCAGGCGGCCGTCACCTATTCGATCCAGACGATCGCGGAAGCCGGCGACAACATCGTGTCCGCGAGTTCGCTGTACGGCGGCACCTACAACCTGTTCGCGCACACGCTGCCGCAATACGGGATCACGACGCGCTTCGCCGACCCGCGCGATCCGGCGTCGTTCGACGCGCTGATCGACGCGCGCACGAAGGCGATCTTCGCGGAATCGGTGGGCAATCCGCTCGGCAACGTGACCGACATCGCCGCGCTCGCCGACATCGCCCATCGCCACGGCATTCCGCTGATCGTCGACAACACGGTGCCGTCGCCGTACCTGCTGCGTCCGTTCGAGCACGGCGCGGACATCGTCGTGCACTCGCTGACGAAGTATCTCGGCGGCCACGGCACGAGCCTCGGCGGCGCGATCGTCGACTCCGGCAAGTTCCCGTGGGCGCAACATGCAGACCGCTTCAAGCGGCTCAACGAACCCGACGTCAGCTATCACGGCGTCGTGTACACGGAAGCGTTCGGCGCGGCCGCGTATATCGGCCGCGCGCGCGTCGTGCCGCTGCGCAACATGGGCGCGGCGATCTCGCCGTTCAACGCGTTCCAGATCCTGCAGGGCATCGAGACGCTCGCGCTGCGCATCGAGCGGATCAGCGACAACGCGCTGAAGGTCGCCCAGCATCTCGCGCGCCACGAAAACGTCGAATGGGTGAACTACGCGGGGCTGCCCGATCACCCCGATCATCCGCTCGTCGCGCGCTATCTGTCCGGCCGCGCGCCCGGCATCCTGACGTTCGGCGTCAAGGGCGGCCGCGACGGCGGCGCGAAATTCCAGGACGCGCTCAAGCTGTTCACGCGGCTCGTCAACATCGGCGACACGAAGTCGCTCGCGACGCATCCGGCATCGACGACGCACCGCCAGTTGTCGCCGGCCGAGCTCGCGAAGGCAGGCGTGAAGGAAGAAACGGTGCGGCTGTCGATCGGCATCGAGCATATCGACGACCTGCTCGCCGACCTCGATCAGGCGCTCGCGCAGCTGTGACGCGAAGCGGGCGTGCCGACACGCCCGCTTCGAAAGTCTGCCCTCGAGGCGGCTTCGCCGTGTTCAATCCCCGGCCGATGTCGGGGCGACGCCCGGCACGAAACCGTCGTACGCCGCAGCGCCTGCTGCGACGTCGCGGCCGTCGGATATGTGTCCACAATGTGCGTGGCGTTGACTGGGGCCGCGCCCTGGTTGCGCAATGCACGCCGCCAGTTCGATCGCATCTTCGCGCGACTGGCGGTTGCCGTGGTCGGCCAGCACGTTCAGCGCGCTCACTTCGTCGCACGGAGTCAGTCGTAGTTGCTCGTTCAATTTGCGCGATTGATGCGATGCGGTACCGACCTCGCCGCTCTCCGACGAGCTCACCTCCCGCCCTGCGCCTGGTATCGGCATGGCGGCGTTTCGCATCGCGCAGAAGCGCATCGCCGCGCATTCTCCGGCACGCGCCCGGCTTGCTCATCATCAACATTTCGTTGCTCGTCGCAAACGGCACATGGGGCAATCACCGCAACCGAACAAACAAGCTCCAGTTGCCGCTGATCAGACAATTAGTCTGACGCCTTGACAGCCGATTTTCTTATCGACCCATTCAACTTTTTCCAGTCCGATGAAATTGTTGCCGCGCCTGTTTCGATCGGCAATTTAGGGCTCGCAAACATTTGCGCCGACGCAGAATCGACATTCCACGCCGCGTCCCATGACGGCGACGCGTTGTTCATCGAAGTGTTCGTCAGCACGCGCCACGAGCGGCGGCCGAAGACCTGCCTAACAGCCTGAACGTGGAAGCCGATAATCCGGCGCAAACGTTTTTACCAACGAATCTGTTTCATGAAAATCGGCACCAGCGGTATATAACCCCATGTGCCGCACGGCCGCGCCATTCGATTTTCCTGCCATCCGCTAGAGCAGTTACGTCGCGAGCCGGCGGCCCTGCCGGAACCTTGAAAACACGCCGTTTGAATCAGGGGATAAACCCTGCCTTCAGAAACACAGGGCGGCGCCGTAAACACGACGAGCAAGACACTCAAGCCGTTCGACGCGGCCGTTGAATTCACAACCAACCCGACCGTCATGATCGGCGTGTCGCGCAGCAACATGCCCGTCAACATCCGCAATCCGTACCTCGGTCTGTCATTCATTATCGCGCTGGAAGGCAGCTTCCCGTCGCGCGGCTGATCGCGACCGGGCTTCAATCATCAGGCGGGGCCGGTGCGGCCCCGCAGCCGGCCGCACGGCATCTGGCAGGTAGCAGCAGGGAGAGCATCGTCATGAAGATCATCAAGCAGTGGTTCGCGCGCCAGAAGCAAAACGCCAGCCAGCCCGGCCCGCGCATCGCGGCCTCGCCCCTGTTGCTCGCCCTCGAGCCGCGTGTCGTCTACGACGCATCGGTGGCCGCCGTGGCCGCCCAGCCGCATGCCCACGAGCACGCGCCAGCGGAAGTCATCCATCGCACCGAGGCGCACATCTACACGCCCACGGGCAGCACATCGAACAATGCCACGGCCAACGCACCGGCGGACAAGCCGCAGGGCAGCGACCCGATCTCGCCGTTCGCGCAGAACCGGCAGCAGGCACCATCGACGCAACGGGAAGCGCAACATGCCGCCACGACCGACGGCAGCGCCGCGATGTCGGCCGCGCAGACCCAGATCGTGTTCATCGACCCGAGCGTCGCGAACTACCAGGTCCTGATCGCCGGTCTGCCCGCCGGTACGCAGTACGTGGTGCTCGACGCGAAAACCGACGGCCTCGCGCAGATCGCGCAATACCTGCAGGCCCATCGCGGCGTGGAGTCGATCAGCCTGCTCTCGCACGGCAGCGACGGCGCGATCCAGGTCGGCTCCACCTGGCTCACCAACGGCGATCTGTCCGGCTACAGCACGCAGCTCGCACAGATCGGCGCGGCGATGCACGCCGGCGGCGACTTCCTGATCTACGGCTGCGACGTGGCCCAACAGGCCGACGGTCAGGCACTGGTGCAGAAGATCGCCGGCATCACCCACCTGAACGTGGCCGCCTCGATCGACGCGACCGGCTCGGCCGCGCTCGGCGGCAACTGGACGCTCGAATACCAGGTCGGCAACGTCCACACCGCGCTGAACGAATCGGCCAGCGCCCAGGCGCAGTTCAACGAACTGCTCGGCGTGACGACGGAAACCTACGACAGCGCGGCCGCCGACAACTTCGCGGCGATCGGCCTGTCCCAGTTCACGCTCGACGGCCTCGTCTACACGTTCGACCAGCCCGGCAACACCTACGCCTACAACGCGTCGAACTCGCCGTTCCCGAGCGACATCTCCGTGTCGCCCACCGACGGCGTCCTGGACATCAACGCCGACGGCGCCTCGACGATGAGCAACGTCACCATCTCGCTCGCCAACGGCCACCAGTTCAGCCTGCAGAGCTTCGACCTCAGCTCGTTCAACGGCGACCTGTACATCCAGGCCACCTACGCCAACGGCTCGAAGAGCGCGCTGGTCCAGCTCGCCACGGCCGCGGTGGGCGGCTTCACCGGCACCGTGTCGAGCCAGATACAGCTCGGCAGCGCCTTCAACAACATCGTCTCGTTCTCGCTGATCGACCAGAACGACTCGGGCAGCTTCGAGCCCACGCTCAACAACCTCGCCTATACCGACAACGGCCCGTCGGTGACCACCAGCAGCGGCAGCGCGTCGTGGAGTTCGAGCGACAACGGCGTGGGCGGCACCGCTGTGGCGGTGGACCCCGGCATCACGATCTCCGACCCCAGTTCGGCCTCGGCAAGCACCGCCACGGTCCGCATCACCAACGTGCAGAGCGGCGACCAGTTGTCGTTCGTCGCGCAAAACGGCATCACCGGCAGCTACAACAGCGCCACCGGCGTCCTGACGCTGACCGGCAGCGGGTCGCCCAGCCTCGCCAGCTGGCAGGCCGCGCTGCAGTCGATCACGTTCTTCAGCACGCAGGCCTCGCCCAACCTGTCCACCACCACCCGCACGGTGTCGTTCGCGTTCAACGACGGCACCGAGGCGAGCAACGTGGCCACGCGCACCATCACCGTCACCTCCGTCGACCAGACGCCGCTCGTGACCGAGGGCGGCGCCACCAGCACCAGCTACTTCGCCGGCTCGGCCGCGGTCGCGGTCGACGCCAACGTGCACGTCAGCGACGCCGACACGCCGACGCTGACCTCGGGCGCCGTCACGATCGCAAGCGGCTACGCGACCGGCGACACGCTCGCGTTCAACAACTCGAACGTGACGCTGTATGGCAACATCATCGGCAGCTACAATGCGACCACGCACGCGCTCACGCTGACGTCGGCCGGCGGCACCGCCACCGTCGCGCAATGGCAGAACGCTTTCGACGCCGTCACGTTCGCGAGCGCGACGGGCACGACGGGCGGCACGCGCGACATCACGTTCGCCGTCAGCGACGGCACCAAGACCAGCGCGCTGCTGCATCACAGCATGGTGGTCACGGCCGGCCCGACGGTCAGCACCGACAGCGGCTCGGCGCAGTTCGTGAGCGGCGACAACACCACCTCGACGCCGGTGGCGGTCGACCCGGGCATTCTGCTCACCGACGGCAGCAGCACGACGCTGGTCAGCGCGACCGTCGCGATCACCGGCAACTTCCAGGGCAATCACGACCAGCTGCTGTTCACCGCCAATCCGGCGACGATGGGCAACATCAGCGGCGCGTACGACGGCAGCACGGGCGTGCTGACGCTGACCGCGGCCGGCGGCGCGTCGCTGCTGCAGTGGCAGAACGCGCTTGCCTCGATCCAGTTCACGAACGACCTGGTGGTGCCTTCGTCCAGCACACGCACGGTCAGCTTCCAGATCAACGACGGCACGCTGACCAGCTCGACGGCCACGCGCAACGTGACCGTGACGGCCACCGACCAGACGCCGGTGATCGGCGCCGGCGGCAACACCGTCTCGTTCGTGGCCGGCGACAACACCGCCTCGACGGCGGTCGCCGTCAACGACGCCATCACCGTCGGCGATCTGGACGGCGGCCCGCTCCAGCAGGCCGTGGTCACCATCACCGGCCATTACGAGGCGACCGACGTGCTCGCCTTCAACAACAACAGCACCGCGCTGTACGGCAACATCTCGGCCGTGTACGCGAACGGCACGCTGACGCTGACCTCGTCGGGCAACCAGGCCACGCTCGCACAGTGGCAGAACGCGCTGCGGGCCGTCACCTACGACTCGACGGCCATTACGCCGGGCGCACTCGCGCGCACCGTCAGCTTCGCGATCAGCGACGGCACCAAGACCAGCACCGCGGCCACCTCCACCGTGACCGTCGCCGATACCGACCAGACACCGGTGATCGGCGGCTCGTCGGGGAGCCTCACGTTCACGCAGGGCGACAACGTGCCCAGCACGCCGGTCGTGATCGATTCGGGCATCACGGTGTCCGATCGCGACAACGCCACGCTGACCCAGGCCAACGTCGTGATCGCGAGCGGTTACGACGCGAACGGCGATACGCTGCTGTTCACCAACGACGGCTCGACGATGGGCAACATCACGGGCGCGTACTCGAACGGCGTGCTGGCCCTCAGCTCGGCGGGCGGCACCGCCACGCTCGCGCAATGGCAGGCCGCGCTGCGCTCGGTCCGCTTTACCGATTCGGCCGCCACGCCGGACGGCACGCAGCGCGTCATCAACTTCGTGATCACGGACGGCACGAAGGTCAGCACCAACTTCCAGCGCACGATCAACGTCGTTCCGACCGACCAGTCGCCGATCGTCACCGACAGCGGCGGCACCACCACCTTCGTTTCGGGCGACAACGCGCCCTCCGCCCCGGTCGTGGTGGACGCCGGCTTGACGCTGACCGACTCCGACTCGGCGACCATGGCGTCGGCCACCGTGGCGATCACCGGCAACTTCCACAGCGGCGAAGACGTGCTCGCGCTCGGCAACGGCGCGTTCGGCGACATCCAGGCGCATTTCGACGCCGGCACCGGCACGCTCACGCTGACCTCGGCCGGCGGCTCGACCGCCGCCCAGTGGCAGGCCGCGCTGCGCTCGGTCACCTACACCGACACGGCCGTGGTGCCGCAGACCGCGAGTCGCACCATCAGCTTCAGCGTCAACGACGGCACCAAGTCCAGCGTCGGCTCGAGCAAGGTGATCGTGGTGCAGGCGACCCATCAGACGCCGCTGGTCGGCGCCTCGGGCAACAGCCTCGACTACCTGACCGGCCAGGCCGCCACCGCGATCGACAGCGGCATCACGCTGACCGACCGGAACGTGAGCGGCTCGACGCTGGTACCGATGTCGATCACGGTACAGATCACCGCGGGTCTGCAAAGCGGCGACACGCTCGGCATCAGCGTGCCGCCTTCGACGCTGACCAACGGCATGAACGTCAACTACGACGCGGCCAGCGGCACGCTGACGATCAGCTCGACCGGCGGCACCGTCGCGCAATGGCAGACGGTGCTCGACAGCCTGCAGTTCTCGACCGGCGCCAACGCCGCGCTCGGCACGCGCACCGTCAGCGTCGTCGTCAACGACGGCGTGAAGACCAGCTCGCCGCTCGACTACAGCGTCAACGTGATCAGCTCGGCGCCGGCGCTGGGCACCTCCAGCACCGGCAGCGCGAGCTTCGTGGCCGGCGACAACGCCAGCGCCGCGCCGGTGGCGATCGACCCGAACCTGACCGTCGCGGACCCGCTCGGCAACGTAGTCGACGGCGCGGTGATCGCGATCACGGGCAACCTGTATAGCGGCGAGGACCGGCTGTCGTTCAGCAACGACGGCCTGACGATGGGCAACATCACCGGCAGCTACGATGCGTCGACCGGCATGCTGACGCTGACCTCGGCGAACGGCTCGGCCACGCTCGCCCAATGGCAGGCCGCGCTGCGCTCGGTGGCCTATAGCGACACGCAGGTCACGCCGAACGACGCGACGCGCACCGTCAGCTTTTCGCTGAGCGCCGGCTCGCAGTTCAGCAACGCGCTGACGCGCACCATCGTCGTCACGCCGACCGAGCAGACCCCGCTGCTGTCCACCAGCAGCACCGGTAGCGCCGCGTTCGTGGCCGCCGACAACGCGGCATCCACGCCGGTCGCGATCGACACCGGCATCGCGGTGACCGACCTCGACAATGCGACGCTGGCCGCGGCCACCGTGCAGATCGGCGCGGGCTTCCACGCCGGGCAGGACGTGCTCGCGTTCACCAACGACCGCGCCACGATGGGCAACATCACCGCCGCCTACGACGCCGCGCACGGCACGCTCACGCTCGTCTCGTCGGGCGGCACCGCCACGCTAGCGCAATGGCAGGCCGCGCTGCGCTCGGTCACCTACACCGACACGGCCGTCACGCCCGACACGGCCACCCGCACCATCGGCTTCGCGGTCAGCGACGGCGCCAAGACCAGCGTCGCCATCACGCGCGACGTGACCGTCGCCACCACCGACCAGACGCCGACGCTCTCCACCACCAGCAGCGGCCCGGCCGCGTTCGTGGCGGGCGACAACGCCGCATCCGTACCGGTGACGATCGACGGCAGCCTCACGCTGAGCGACCTCGACAACGCCACGCTGGCCTCGGCCACCGTGCAGATCGGCGCGGGCTTCCACGCCGGCGAGGACGTGCTCGCGTTCAGCAACGACGGCACGATGGGCAACATCACGGCGAGCTTCGACGCCGCGCACGGCACGCTCACCCTCGTCTCCGCGGGCGGCACCGCCACGCTCGCGCAATGGCAGGCCGCGCTGCGCTCGGTCACCTACACCGACACGGCCGTCACGCCCGACGCGACCACCCGCAGCATCGGCTTCACCATCAACGACGCCGTCAAGACGAGCGCCGCGCTGGAGCGCAGCGTGTCGGTCACGGCGACGCACCAGACGCCACTGCTCGGCGTGGACGGCACGCAACTGAGCTATACGGCGGGCGGCCGCGTCACCGTCCCGGTGTCGATCGGCACCGGCATCACGCTGACCGATCTGAACGCCACGGCGCCCACCACCGCCACGATCGCCCTCAGCGGCGCCTTCGACGCCCAGCACGACGTGCTGAGCTTCGCGGCAGGCGCGGCCACCGGCGACATCGCCGCGAGCTTCGACGCCGCGCACGGCACGCTCACGCTGCACTCGGCCAGCGGCAACGCCACCGTGGCGCAATGGCAGGCCGCGCTCACCGCGGTCGGCTATCTCCATACGCAGGCCGAGCACACCGGCAGCACGCGCACGCTGGTGTTCACGGTCGGCGACGGCGTCAAGACCAGCGCGCCGCTCACGCGCACGCTGACCATCGTCGGCACGGCGCAGCCGGTCGGCACGCCGATCCTGCCGCAATGGGTGCTGCCGCACGACCAGAACGGTCAACCCGACCGCGAGCAAACCGGCGCCATGCCGATCGGCCTGCCGCACGCCGCGCCGCTGCTTGCCGACGACAGCCTCGGCCAGTCCGACGGCGTATCGAGTCCGCTGATCGTGCTCGATGCATTCGGCGCGACCAGCCAGCGGGACGTCGGTTCGATCGGCACGCGCGACACCTTCACCTTCGCGAGCCACGGTGCGCGCGAGCGTTCGCTCGGCGACACGCACGTGCGGCCGCTCGATTCGCTGGTACCGGCCGGGATCGAAGGCGCGACGCCGGCTGCTCATCCGCTGGCGCCGATCGACGTGCATCCGCTGCATCGTGCCGGCCAGGATTTCGCGGTGAACGTGCGGACGCTGGTGCAGACGCCCGCCACCCGCGACGCGCAGGCGCCGGGCGCCGACGACGCGGCCGTCACCGCCGTCACGCTCGCCAACGGCGCGCCGCTGCCGGCGTGGCTGCACTACGACGCGCAATCGGGCGTACTCAGCGGCAAGCCGCCCGGCGGCGTGCACGACGTTCGGGTCACGCTCGTGCTGCGCGATGCCGCCGGCAACCTCGTGCGCCGCGAGGTGACGATGCGCTTCGACGCCCACGGCAACGCCGCCGGCAAGCCCGCCGAACACGGCAAGGGCAACGGCCACGCCGTCGCGCCGCACGCGCAGGCCGCGCCCCTCGCCAAGCCCTCGCTCGCCGCCCAGTTCGCCAATGCGCTGGCCACCCTGCACGTCACCGGGGAGCGCCGCTCATGACCTTCGCTTTCGCCCGTTCATTCGCCCATTTTTCCAAGAGACCCCTCGACTTGAAAAACAAGACGCTCCGGGGACGCGCACCGCGTCCCGCATTGCTCGCGGCCGCCGTGGCCGTCGTCTGGCTGTCCGGCTGCGCCATCAAGCCTGTACCGTTCACGGATGCCGAGCGCGCCGCCACCGCCCACACCGACCGCACGGCGATGTTCGCCGACCAGCAGCCGGTGACCGGTCCGATCACGCTCGACGAGGCCATGGCGCGCGCCGTGCGCTACAACCTCGACCATCGCCTGAAGATGATGGAAGAGGCGCTCGCCCAGCGCCAGCTCGACCTGTCGAACTTCGACCTGCTGCCCAAGCTGACGGCCGCAGCCGGTTACGCCAACCGCAACCACGAGCTCGCTTCGTCGTCGGAAGGTCTCTACACGCACGACCAGTCGCTGATTCCGTCGTACTCCACCGACAAGAACAGCCGCACCGCCGACCTGAACCTGTCCTGGAACATCCTCGACTTCGGCGTGAGCTACTTCGAGGCCAAGGAACAGTCCGACCGCGTGCTGGTGCTCGAGCAGCGCCGCCGCAAGGTCGTGCAGCTGATGATGCAGCAGGTGCGCGAGGCCTACTGGCAAGCGGTGGGCGCGCAGCGCCTGCGCGATCGCATCGAGCCGCTGCTGACCCAGGCGCGGTCGGCGCTCGACGATTCGCGCCGCACCCAGGCGCAGGGCCTGCGCTCGCCGCTCGACACGCTGAACTACCAGCGCTCGCTGCTCGATCTGATGCGCCAGCTCGAGGCCGTGCGCGACCAGCTCGAGGAAGCCAAGCCGCGCCTCGCCTCGCTGATGAATCTCGAGCCGGGCAAGGACTTCACGCTGGCCGCGAGCAGCGACTTCAAGGTGCCGGCCTTCGACATGGCCATGCCGAACATGGAAGACATGGCGCTGCAACGCCGCCCCGAGCTGGTGGAAGCGAGCTACAACGAGCGCATCAGCGTGAACGAGACGCACAAGGCGATGGCCAAGCTGCTGCCCGGCATCGAGTTCAGCCTCGGCGCGCACTTCGACAGCAACAGCTTCCTGGTGTACAACGCCTGGCGCACGGCCGGCATCAGCGTGAGCTGGAACCTGCTGAACCTGCTGAACGCGCGCAACATCCGCGGCACCGCGCAGGCGCAGCTCGACGTGGCCAAGATGCAGCGCATGGCGCTGAGCATGGCGGTGCTCACGCAGGTGCACGTGGCGCGCAGCGAGCTCGCGGCGAAGACGCGCCAGTTCGACCTGTTCAAGCAGATGAACGACGTGGACGGCCAGATCCTGCGGCATACGCACAACGCCACGGAAGCGAACGCGCAGGGCAAGCTCGAGGAAATCCGCATCGCCACGCAGGCGATGATGTCGGAGCTGCGCCTGTACCAGAGCTACGGCGAACTCGAAAGCGCCTATGGCCAGATGCTCGCCACGCTGGGCCTCGACCCGATGAGCGACAAGCCCACCGGCTACGACCTCGCCGCGATTCGCAGCGCGATCACCGCCTCGCAGCAGCACTGGGACGCGCTCGCCGAGGGCGGCGACCCGGCCGCCGTGGCCCCCGCCCAACCCGGCCCGACGCTGGCCGCGGCCGCCTCGCGCGATGCAGGAGCTGTGCAGAAATGAAGCCGTTCAAGCACTACCGGGCAGCCGGCGCGATCGCGCTGCTCGTCGCCTCGCGCCTGGTCCTGGCGGCGCCCCCGGCGCCGCCGCCGGGCGCGCCGGCCGTCGACAATCCCGATTCGAGGATCCGCATCCAGCTCGTGTCGCGCGATCAGGTGGACATCTCGAGCGAAGTGGCGGCCAAGATCGCCTCCCTGCCGTTCCGCGACGGCGATTCGTTCCGCGCCGGGCAGACGCTCGTCACGCTCGACTGCTCGCTGTACAACGCGCAGCTGCGCAAGGCGCAGGCCGACGCGGACGGCGCCCGCGACCTGCTCGACACCAACCGCAAGCTCCTCGCGCTGCATTCGATCGGCGCGCTCGAGGTGCAGCAGGCGCAGGCCAAGCAGAAGGCCAGCGCGGCCGAGGTGGCCTATATGTCGGCCACCGTCCGCAAGTGCGCGATCGCCGCGCCGTTCGACGGCCGCGTGTCCAGGCGCAGCGCCTCGCCGCAGCAGTTCGCCGAACCGGGCAAGCCGCTGCTCACCGTGGTGGACACCAGCCACCTCGAGCTGAAGATGATCGTGCCGTCGAAATGGCTCGCCTGGCTGCGTCCGGGCCACGCGCTGAGCGTGCAGGTGGACGAAGTCGGCAAGACCTACCCGGCCAAGGTGGCGCGGATCGGCGCGCGCGTCGACCCCGTCACGCAGACGGTGGACGTGACGGCGGCGTTGAATGCCGGCGCGCCCGAGCTGCTGCCTGGCATGAGCGGGTGGGCGACTTTCGCGCGGTGATGCAATGACGGCAAACCGTACGGCGGACGAGGCGGCTCAACCCCGCATCGACGGCCAGCAGCTCGCGCTGCTCTGGCAACTGTCGGCGCGCGCTCGCGCGGCCGCGACCGAAACCACGCTCGGCTTCACGATCGTCAACGAGACGCTCGCGCTGGTGCCCTACCGTCAGGCCGCGTGGTGGCGCGGCGACACGCCGGGCCACGTGGCCGCGTTGTCGGGCCTGCCTCAGAGCGATCCGAACGCGCCCTACGTGCAATGGCTCGGCCAGCTTTGCAAGGCGCTCGCGCGCGGCCTGCAGAGCGCCCCGCCCGAGGACGCCGCGGCGCGCGTGGAAGGCCAGGGCGCGCCGGTGCTGCCGGCGCGGCCGCGCGTGCACACCTTCACCGCCGCCGACCTGCGCGCCGACGCGCCGCACGTGGTGGAGGAATGGGCCGCGTGGTGGCCCGAGCACGGCGCGTGGCTGCCGCTGACCGATCGGGCCGGCCGCGCCGTGGGCGGCGTGGTGTTCGCGCGCGACGGGATCTGGAGCGCCACCGACGCCGCGCTGCTGACCGAGCTCGGCCAGGTGTGGGCGCACGCGTTCGAGTCGTTCGCGCCCCGCGCCTCGTGGCGCGAGCGTGCCCGGATCTTGCTGAAGCCCGGCCGCCAGCAGCGCCGCGTGTTGATCGGGCTGGCGGTGGCGTGCGTGATCCCGGTGCGGCTCACGGTGCTCGCGCCGGCCGAGGTCACGCCGAAGGATCCGTTCGTGGTGCGCGCGCCGCTCGACGGCGTGATCGACCGCCTGTACGTGCGTCCGAATCAGGTCGTGCAGCAGGGCACGCCGCTGCTCGCGCTCGACGCCACCACGCTGCAGTCGCGCTACGCCGTGGCCCGCAAGGATTTCGACACGGCCCAGGAGGAACTCCGGCAGACGGCGCAGCTCGCGGTGACCGACGACAAGAACCGCCTCGACATGGCCGAACGCCAGGGCAAGCTCGACCAGAGCCGCGTCGAGCTCGACTACACCGCGCGCCAGCTCGCGCGCGTGAACGTCACCGCGCAGCGCGCCGGCGTGGCGATCTTCAGCGATCCAAACGAATGGACCGGCAAGGCGGTGGCCGTCGGGGAAAAGATCCTGCTGCTGGCCAATCCCGCGCACGTGGAAGTGACCGCGTGGCTGCCGGTGGCCGACAACATCGACGTGAAGCCCGGCACCACGCTGACGCTGTATCCGAAGAGTTCGCCGCTGGCGAGCTACGACGCGCGCGTCGACACCGTGGCCTGGCGCGCCGAGCCGACGCCCGAGGGCGTGCTCGCCTACCGCGTGCGCGCCACGCTCGATGCGGGCGACGCGCATGCGCCGCTCGGCGCGATGGGCACCGCACGGATCCGCGGGCCGTGGGTACCCGCGATCTACTACCTGCTGCGCCGTCCGCTGACGCTGGCCCGCCAGTGGCTGGGCTGGTGAAACACGACGACCCGCACGACGCTTTCGCACCATGCACCGACTCCCGCAACTGCGCCAGGAACTGACGCTCTCGGCCGGCCCCGTGACGCCCGACGGCGCGCCGACCTGGATGCTGCACGATCCTGCCGCGAACCGCTTCTTCCAGATCGGCTGGCCCGCGTTCGAGCTGCTCTCGCGCTGGGCGCTCGACGACGCGAACGCGATCGTCGAGGCCGTGAACCGCGACACCACCCTCACCGTCACGCTCGACGACATGGAGGCGCTGCTGCGCACGCTGCGCCAGGAGAACCTGCTGGTTGCCATGAGCGCCGCGGACACCGCACGGCTCGACGCCCACGAGGCGGCGCAGCATACCTCGCGCGCCATGTGGCTGCTCAAGCACTACCTGATGATCCGGATTCCGATCTGGCATCCGATGTCGTTCCTGCGCGCCACGCACCGCTACGTCGCGTTCGCGTTCCGGCCGGCGTTCTGGTACGTGGTCACGGCGGTGGCTCTGCTCGGCCTGTTCCTCGCGTCGCGGCGCTGGGACGAATTCCTGCACACCTTCCACAACTACGCCGACTGGCGCGGCCTGGTGGGCGTGGGCATCGCGCTCGGCTTCGCCAAGGTGCTGCACGAGTTCGCGCATGCCTACACGGCGCAGCGCCACGGCTGCCGCGTGCCCACCATGGGCGTGGCGTTGCTGGTGATGGTGCCGGTGCTGTACACCGACACCACCGAGGCCTGGAAGGTGCCCGAGCGGCGCCGCCGGCTGTGGATCGGCGCGGCCGGCATGCTCAGCGAGGTGGCGCTCGCCGCGTTCTCCACGCTGGCGTGGACGCTGCTGCCCGACGGGCCGCTGCGCGCCGGCGCGTTCCTGCTCGCCACCACCACCTGGGTGGCCACGCTCGGCATCAACGCGAGCCCCTTCATGCGCTTCGACGGCTATTTCCTGCTGTCGGACTGGCTCGACATGCCGAACCTGCACGATCGCGCGTTCGCGCTCGGCCGCTGGTGGCTGCGCGAACGGCTGTTCGGCTTCGGCGACCCGCAGCCCGAACCGTGCAGCGCCGAGCGCCGCCGCTTCCTGATCGCGTTCTCGTTCGCCACCTGGCTGTACCGGCTGACCGTGTTCATGTCGATCGCGCTGGTGGTGTATCACGCGTTCTTCAAGCTGCTCGGCATGGTGCTGTTCTGCGTGGAATTCGGCTGGTTCATCATGCGCCCGGTGTGGCGCGAGGCGCAGCACTGCTGGGCGCGCCGCGACGCGCTGCACTGGCGCCGCGAAACCCGGCGCAGCGCGTTGCTGGGCGCGGCGCTGCTGGCATTCTTCGTGCTGCCGTGGCATGCCGGCGTGAGCGCGCCGGCCGTGCTCACGCCGCTGCGCGCCCAGGGGCTCTATACGGTCGAGCCCGGCTACCTCGCCGAGACGCCGGAGCCGGCGCGCGACGGGCGCAAGGTACGGGCCGGCGACACACTCGCAGTGCTGGTGTCGCCCGATCTCGACGCGAAGCTGGCCAGCGCCAGCGCCGAGGAGGCGCGGCTGCGCTGGGAAGTCGAGCAGCAATCGTTCGACGATCGCCTGCAGCAGCAGGGCACGGCGTTGCAACGCCGCTGGGAGTCGGCGCGGCAGACGGTGGCGGGGCTGCGTGCCGAGATCGCGCGACTGACGATCCGCGCGCCATTCGACGGCACCGTGCAGGCCAACGACGACGCGCAAGCGCCCGGCACCTGGCTGCCGCGCGGCGAGCGGCTCTACGACATCGTGGCGCCCGGCGGCGTGAAAGGCGACGCCTACGTGGGCGAGCACGACGTGGAGCGCCTCGCGGCCGGACAGACGGCCGTGTTCGTGTCGGACGTGCCCGAACTCGCGGCGCGCCGTTGCCGCATCGCCGCGATCGACAAGGTCAACGTGGCCACGCTCGACGAGCCCACCGTGGCCAGCACGTACGGCGGCCCGATCCCCGCCGAGCAGGATCCGAAGACGCACCAGCTGGTGCCGCTGCAAGCCACCTGGCAGGTGCGCTTCGACGCGTGCAGCGGCGGCGACGGGCCGGGACGCGAGGTGCCCGGCACGGCGCAGCTCGGCGCCGGCCGCGAAAGCTACCTGGGCCGCGGCCTGCGGTTCGTGGCCGCGGTATTGCAACGCGAACTGGGCTTCTGACGCGTTGAGGAGCCTGCCGAGCGAGGCGCGACCGTTTGCGTATTGCCGGTGTCGTCAGGTTCGGCGCGGCATGCGTCGTGCTCCGAGACGCCCTTCGCGAGGTTGGGTGCGGCCGCGTATCGGCGCGGGAAAGTGCGCGGATCGTCCTAGAGCGAAGCCGGTGAAGACACGCCGTTACCGGCGTGTTCTCTTCCAGGAACCGTACGTGCGAGTTTCCCCGCATACGGCTCAAGCCCCCGCGAAACCGCACGGGCGTGCAACCGGTCCGCTCGGCTTCAAACGAACCTGCGCTTCGGTCGAAATCGTTGTTCCGCGCAAAAGCACGGAGGGCGCAGACATCGTCTCGGTGCCCCCTCACGCTCTGCCTCGAAGAACTCGCCGCACGAAAGGAAGATGAAGCGCGGGGCAACCGCGTGCCGGCTCGACACCGTCCGGCACGCAGCTTTACAGGCTGCCCCGCTTCGTAAGCCGCCGCTCCCCCAGCCAGTCCAGCAACCGCCGCCCATCGCGCTCGCCGAACCATTGCGCGTGGCCGATCAGGTAACCGTCGTATGCGACGTCGACGATCTCCGGCGCAGCGACGATACAGCCGAAATACGCGACTTCCGACAGCGCGAACTCCGTATGCACGATCGGCAGCATCGCGACGAGCGCCGCATACGCGTCGTCGCTCAACGGCGCAATCGACTCGTAACCGTCGAGCAGCGCGCCGATCTGATCGTATTCGACGCGGCGTGCAGCGGCCGGCGCCAGCCAGTCGATCGCATTGCGCTCGATCGCGAGCGCGAGGTCCATCACCGCGCAGGTGCGATCCGCCAATCCGAAGTCGAGCACCGTGCGCACCAGCGCGCCCGGTGCGGCGTCGGTCCACAGCAGATTCGACGCATGCCAGTCGCCGTGCGTCCACAGCGGCGGCAGCGCGCCCAGCAGCGGCACGAGGCGCGCGTGATACGGGCCGATCCACTTCGCGACGTCGCCGCGCCAGTCGCGCGTGCCGAGCGCGCGCGTCAACAGCGGCTGCGCGTCGACCCAGCGTGCGAGCGCGCCGGTCAGATCCGCGCACGACAACACGCGAAAACTCGACAGCAGCGTGCGCACGGGCCGCGCCGGCGCATCGTAGCCGGCCGACGCGCGATGCAGTTCGGCCAGCGCGCGGCCAGCCGCATACGCATGCGACGGATGCGCGAACGGCTTCCACGACATCACGCCGCGATACGCGTCCACGCCCGGCGCGAGCGCATGCACTTCGTAGGTCCAGTCGCCCGACGCGAACGCGCTCGCGCCGTCGCGCGCCGCCAGCACGTCCGCGACCGGCACGCCGTGCGCCCGCAGATGGGCGATGAAGCGATGCTCTTCGGCGAGCGCCGCGACGTCGCGCAGGCTCGCGTGATGGCGCTTGACGAACAGTGCGCGCTCGCTGGTGGTGTGGACCAGCACGGCCGCCGAGAACGGTCGCGGGCTGTGCCAGGCGAGCCGCGCCGGTGCGCCGGCGCCGTCGATGCGCGCGAGCACGCCGGCGACTTCGTCGAGCGTCATCAGCGGCCAGTCGCGCTCGGCCTGCTCGCCGTCGACGCCGAATTGCGGCGGCGCGACGTCATGCGTATCGGCTTCACCGCGCACTGCACGCGCGTCCGGCTCGAGAGGAAATGTCATGAACGACGTTGCTCCGTGAGGTGTCAGGCGACCGGGCTCGTCGCCGCATGCAATGCGTCGGCCGAGCGACGCCAGTCGCGCCAGCCGATCACCGCCAGCGCGATGAACAGCGCATAGAGCCCGGCGGTCAGATACAGCGCCTTGAACACGAACATCCCGACGTACACGACGTTCACGACGATCCACAGCCCCCACGACGCGATGTAGCGTCGCGCGGTCCAGTACTGCGCGACGAGGCTGAACGCGGTCAGCGACGCATCGACGAACGGCAGCGCCGCATCGGTCCAGCGCGCCATCATTCCGCCGAGCAGCGCGCTGCCGACGACCGCCGCGATCAGGTCGGGCAACATCTGCCGCGGCCGCACGCCGGTCACGGGCGCGACGTCGCCGGCCGGCGCAGCGCCCGCGCTGCCGGCGTCCAGCTCACGCTGCGCGATCCAGCGGCGCCAGCCGTACACCTGCAGCACCGCGAACGCGCCCTGCAGCAGCATGTCGGAATAGAGCTTCGCGTCGAAGAAGATCCAGCCGTACAGCGCGACCGACGCGAGGCCGACCGGCCAGCACAGCATGCGCCGCTTCGCGGTCAGCCAGATCGCCAGCGCGCTGACGATCACGCCGGCGATTTCGAGTGGGGACATCGTCTGTGCTCTCCTGGGTAACGGCCGGCGGCGCGCGTCATGCCGCGCACACCGGACCATCAGAAATCATAGGTCAACGATACGCGCGCGGTACGCGGCGCGCCCGGGAACAGGTACGCGTCGCCCTGCTGCTCGCCCGCGTCGCGCCAGTAGAACTTGTTGAACAGGTTGTCGACCGACACGCGCAGCACCGTGCGATGGCCGCCGATCTTCGTCGTATAGCGCGCGCCGAGATTGAACACGAACCACGACGGCACGCGCGCGGTGCCCTCTTCGTTCGCGTTGCGGCCCGCGCTGTACTCGACGCCGCCGAGCAGGTTCAGCCCCGCGACGTGCGGCACGGCGTAGTCCGCATACAGCGACGCGCGCAGCGCCGGCACGTTGATGATCTGGTGCCCCTCGTACGCCGGCGAGCCGGAATCGTAGGCACGCGCGCGAATCGCCGCGACGCTCGCGCTCAGCGCCATGCGCTCGGTCAGCCGGCCGGTCGCACCCAGCTCGATCCCCTGGTGCCGTTGCGTGCCGCGTTGCACGAACGTGTAGCTCGCGCCCGATGCGTCGGGGTCCGCGAACTGGAACGGCTTGCTGATCGAGAACACGGCGGCCGTGATGCTCATCCGGTCGAGCCAGTCGTATTTCGCGCCGAGTTCGAATTGATGCGACTCGACCGGCGGCAGGAACGCATACGCGTTGGTCGCGCGCACCGGCGCCTGATCGCCGAGCGACAGCGCCTTGCTGTACGACGCATACAGCGACAACGCCGTTACCGGCTTGTAGACGAGCGCGACCTGCGGCAGGAACACCGAGCGATCGGTATGCGTCGCATCGCCGTCGATGCTGTCCCAGTTGCGCTGGCGCAGCAGCACTTCCTTGCCGCCCGCCAGCAGCTGCCAGTGCTCGCCGAGGCTGATGCGATCCAGCCCGAACACGCCGTATTGCCACGCGTCGAGCCGCGGATACAACGGCCCCGGCGTGTTCGGCGACGGCGGGAACGCGACGTCCGGCCCGTAGACGTTCTCGCTGCCCACGTAGTCGTACACGGCATCGGCCATATGCACGACGCGACGCTGCACGCTGATGCCGAGCGTCAGCTCGTGGCGCAGCGGGCCGGTCGCGAACTTGCCGGTGGTGACCGCACGCAGGTCGTCGTTGCGGCGGTATTCGCCCGGGCTGCGGAAGTCGTACACGTCGTAGTCGCCGTTCGCGCCGAAGAAGAACGGCGAGGTCGCGCCGCCCGCGCAGCTCGCCGCGTAAGAGCAGCCGTACGGGAACGCGCTGTTGTCGTCGATCATCGTGCGGCTGCGGCCGGCCGCGACGTAGGCTTTCCAGTCGTCGCTGAACTGGTAGTCGAAGCGCGCGTTCAGGTTCAGCGCGTCGGTCGTCACCGGCTTCGCCCACGGCTGCGTGCCGAGCGCCTTCGAGGTCGTCTTGACCGACGGCACGACCGTGCCGCCGAGCAGCTGGTAGCCGGGCGCCGAGCGCTGGATCCACTGCTGGAATTCCGCATTGAGCTGCAGGCTCGCGCGCGGGCTGATGTCCCAGTCGGCGGCGATCGAGCCGAACGTGCGCCGCCCGTTCGTGTCGTCGACGTAGGAGTGCATATTCTCCTTCGCCGCATTGATCCGGAAGCCGAACTGATGATCGGCGCCGAAGCGCCGGCCGAGATCCACGGCCGCCGACGTCGAGCCACGGCTGTCGACACCGGCCGTCACGCTCGCGACGTCGGCCGCGCGCTTCGTCACGAAGTTGATCACGCCGCCCGGCGCGACCACGCCGCCGTCGATGCCGGCGAGCCCCTTCAGGATCTCGACGCGCTCCTTGTTCTCGAGCGGCACGTTCTGTTCGCCGGACACCGTCAGGCCGTCGATCCGGATCGCGCTCGCGAGATCGACCGGAAAGCCGCGAATCGCGAAGCCCTCGAAATAGCCGACCGGCGCATAGTCGTTGACCACCGACGCGTCGTTGCGCAGCACGTCCGACAGGCGCTTCGCCTGCTGATCGTCGATCAGCGCGCGCGTGACGACACTGACCGACGCCGGCGTATCGCGCAGCGGCGCATCGTCGAGGCCGGCGACCGACGCTTCGCGCGCGCGCAGCGCGCTGCCGCGTTCGCCGCTGACCGTGATCGCCGGCAGCGTCGCGCCGCCGGCCGCATCGGCATCCGAAGCCGGTCGCGCGTCGCCCGGCGCGGCCGCGGCCTGCGCCGCGAAAAGCGTGATGCCGAGGCCCACGCCCAAGCCGACCTTCGTGCGCCGCCGCCGTGCGGCCAACGCGATTGTTCTATTCACCGTCATCGTTCTGGATGGAAAACTTGCCGCTCGTTCCTGTCGAAACGCGCTGAACCTGGGAAACACGCAGCGCACGCCGCCGCGACGGTGCCGGACAGACGCCGTGCGCGTGCTCGACCCGCCGTGCGTCGGACGCGCCGCGCGATCGGGCCGCGTGCGGGCCGATCGGTCGGGATAGCGCAGGTTGGGGCATCTGAGCCGCTGACGCGCCGGGCGCCGGCCTGGCCGCCGATCGGTGGATCGGCGGCGCAGCGGGCGGCCGGCGGCTTCGCGCGGGCGTGTCGTGCGGGGAACGCTTCGAACGCCGCGGCGCGCGCGGCGGGCCTGTGTGCGCGCCGTTCGTCGGAACGGCGGGATGCCCGTCGCGCGCGGCATCGCGGCGCGGCGCGCATTTTACCGCGGGCACGGGAACGGGTCGGGGAATGGGGTGAAGCTCGCGCTGCGCGCCAGGCAGGTCAAGCGGGACGACGCGATTGAAGCGAGGAGAACGACTAGAGCGAAGGACGCGCCGCAGCGGCGCTCGCCGGGCAACGTGCAACGCCCGGGCGAACCGCGAAACGCGCGCGACGACTCGCGCGCGTTTCGGCCATCGTTCAGAACCCCTGCATCGTCGCGGTCGGATCGGCGACCAGATGAACGACGCCGTAGATCACCGCGCCGACCAGCACGGCGAGCACGATCGCGACGAACGGGAGCAGCGTGAAATTGACGTTCGCGAGGTCGGACGCGTGCGACTTGCTGTTGCGCACGCCGAAGAAACTCCACAGAACCAGACGGATCATGCTGAACAGTTTCATGATGTTGCTCCTTTGTTCGATCGGTTGACGCTATCGTCGGTCCGACAGGTCTCCGGAAAAAGAAGCAGTTGCGCGCGGTTTTAGCGCAGCACGCGTCGTGCGACGGCGTGTCGCAGCGTTGCCGCGTGTGCGTCAACGGTCGAGCACGAGCGGCTCGCCGGCCCGTGCGGCCGGCTGCGCGACGCACAGCAGCGCGCAGCCGGGTTCGACCGCTGCGTCGTATGCGTGCAGGTAGTCGACCGCGCCGGACAGCACACGCGTCGCGCAGGTCCCGCACGAGCCGGCGCGGCAATCCGACGGCACCGTCACGCCGCGGCTTTCGGCGAATTCGAGCAGCGTGCCGTCGGCGGGCGTCCATTCGGCGTCGCGCGCCGAGCGCCGAAACACCACGGGCACGCTCGCCGCCGGCGACGTGCGATCGGCTCGGTGCGTCGTACGCACGACGCTCGACGGCCCGAACGCCTCGAAACGGATCCGCTCGTCCGCGACGTTCAGCGCGCGCAGCCCGTCGTACAGCTCGCGCATGAAGGCGGCCGGCCCGCACAGGTAGAAGTCGTAGTCGTCGAACGGCAGGATGCGCTTGAGCTGCGCGACGTCGATGCGGCCCGCGCCGTCGCGCTGCGCGCGGCTGTCGAAGCAGTGCAGCGACACGCGCGCATCGGCATGTGCGAGACGCGCGAGCTCGGCGGCGAACGGCCGGTCGGCCGCGTCGCGCGCACCGTGCACGAACACCACGCGGCGCGACGCGCTGTCGTCGGCCAGCGCGCGTCGCAGCATCGCCATCATCGGCGTGATGCCGATGCCGGCCGACACCAGCACGGCCGGTCGCGGGCTCGCGACGTCGAACGTGAAGCGGCCGCGCGGCATCTGCGCGTCGAGCGTCATGCCGGCGCGCGCGTGGTCGTGCAGCCACGCCGACACGCGCCCTTCCCGCTTCACGGTGATCCGGTAATGGGCGGCGCCGGGCGCATCCGACAGCGTGTAGCTGCGGATCGCCGGCGCATCGCCGCCCGGCAGCGCGACGCGCAGCGTCAGATGCTGACCGGCTTCGTATGCGGGCAGCGCGCCGCCGTCCGCCGCCTCGAAATGAAACGAGCGCATCGCGCGCGCTTCGTCGACGATCTTCGCGACGCGCAGCGCGCGCCAGCCGGACGCCGACGGCGCGGCGGATGCGGGCGTCGGCACATGCGACGCCGCCGTTTGCGAAGCCGTCGCGGCCGGCGCTCGCGTCGACGCCGCAAACTGCGGCGCCCGCTCGACCGGCGACCAGCGCAACGGCAGCACGCGACGCGTGCGCCGCACTTCGCGCACCCGAAAACGCACGACGCGCTGCGCGCCGTCGAACGACGCGACGAGCGGCCCGTCCCACACGATCTCCGCATCGGCGGCGACGTACAGCAGGTCGCCGCTGTCGAAATCGACGAACAGCAGGCCCGCGCGCGGATCGAGCTGCAGATTGCCGAGCGTGTTGAAGAAGCGGTTGCCGCTGAAATCGGGCGTGGTCAGCGTGTGGGCATCGTCGACGCGCACGAAGCCCGGCATCCCGCCGCGATGCGACACGTCGGCGCCGCGCGCGGGGCCGGCAGCCGCCGCCGTGTTCGCGCTCGCGACGAAGAACGTATCGGCCTGCGCGAGCAGCACGCGATCGGCGTCGCTCAGCCGGTCCGACACCTCGGGCGCCGCATCAGCCGCGGACCGCTCGCCCTCACGCGGCACGCGCACCGGCTTGCGCGCCTGGATGTACTTCGCGCAATTGCCGAAGCTCTGGTCGACCGCAACCGTCAGCGCACCGCCGTCGACCGCGCGCACGACGCCGTTCACGCGATTGCGCCGACGCGTATCGAACTCGATGCCGAGCCCGCCGAACGGCACGCCGGGCCGCCACGTGCCGGCGAGCGGATCGCCGGGCAACGCATCGCCGTCGATGCGCAGCGTGCGCGGGTCCGGCGCCGTCACGAAGCCCGGCATGCCGACCCGCAGCGTCGCCCACGGCTGGCCGTGCGCATCGACGCCGCCGAGCACGAACAACGGCAGCTGCGCAAAGAAGGTCCGGTGCTGGTCCGGCATGAAGCGGCGAATGCCGCGCCGGCCGCCCGCACCAGCGGCCTCGGTCACGCCGGCACGCTGCTGCACGGCGAGCTCGCCCGCATGAAACGGCGGCACCTCGAGTTCCCAGCCCGGTACGGCGGCGCTCGGCGCGATCATCTCGTTCTCCCGGTGGTTACGCGTGTCGATCCGCCGCGCGTCACGCGGCGAGCAAGCCGGCGCGCGTCGCCGGCATCCCGACGAAACCCGGCAGCGCCTCGACGCGCGCGAGCCACGCGCGCACGTGCGGATACGGCTCGAGCGACACGCCGCCTTCCGGCGCATGCGCGATGTACGTGTACGCGGCGACGTCGGCGATCGTCGGCTGCGCGCCGGCCGCGAACGGCTTGCCGGCCAGCTCGCCGTCGATCGCGGCGAGCACCTTCGCGGCGGTGCGCTTGGCCGCGTCGTGATCGAGCGTCGCGTTGAACACGGTGACGAGCCGCGCGGCCGCCGGCCCCGACGCGATCGGTCCCGCTGCGTACGACAGCCAGCGCTGCACGGTGGCCGCGCCGAGCGCGTCGTCCGGCAGCCAGTGGGCGTCGCCATAGCGCTTCGCGAGATAGACCAGGATCGCGTTCGAATCGGCCAGCACGATGCCGTCGTCGTCGATCACCGGCACCTGGCCGAGCGGGTTGAGCGCGAGGAACGCGGGCTCGCGCTGCGCGCCGCCGGCCAGATCGACGTCGATCGTGTCGAACGGCACGCCGAGCAGCGACAGGAACAGACGGACGCGGTGCGCATGCCCGGACAGCGGGAACGAATAGACGCGAACCGGACGGGCAGGCTGGTTGGCAGCAGACATGGCAAGGCTCCTGGATCTCGCGCCGCCGGAATTCGGCGACGAACGGCCCCAGCGTAACGTGCGCCGTTGCTGCGCAGAAGACGGATAATCGCGGAAACATCATCCTCTTTCATAGGACAATCGACGATGGCCGATCTACGCGACGTGAACCTGAACCGGCTGGCGATCTTCGTCGCGGTGGTCGATGCCGGCTCGCTGACGGCCGCCGCGGAGCGGCTCGGGCTGGCGAAGACGGTCGTCAGCACGCACATGCAGCGGCTCGAATCCGAGGTCGGCGCGAACCTGCTGGTGCGCACCACGCGGCGCCTGAGCGTGACCGACGCGGGGCGTGCGTTCTACGATGCGTGCCGCGACATCCTGCGTGCGGCGGAAGCCGCGCTCGACGCCGCGTCGTCCGACGCGGGGCCGCTGCGCGGCACGCTGCGCGTGAGCGTGCCGATCGACTACGGCGCGCTGGTGGTCGCGCCGGCGATCGTCGCGTTGCGCGACGCGCATCCGGCGCTCGACGTCGAGCTGATCGCGAACGATCGGGTCGTCGATCTCGTCGCGGACAACCTCGACGTTGCGATCCGCATCGGCCGGCTCGCCGATTCGAACTACCGCGCGGTGCAGCTCGGCGAATACGAGAAATGGCTCGTGGCGAGCCCCGCGTTCGTCGCGCGCTACGGGCTGCCGCGCGATCCGGACGCGCTCGCCGCGCTGCCGTTCGTGATGCTGTCGACGCTGCCGCGCCCGCATACGCTCGAACTCCACCATGCGCGCGGCGCTCACGCGTCGGTGCGCTGCGTCGCGCCGGTCGTCTCGAACACCGCGACCGCGTGCCGCGCGATCGCGCTCGCGGGCGGCGGCTTCGGGCTCCTGACGGATTTCTCGATCGCGGACGACGTGGCGGCCGGCCGGCTGGTGCGGCTGTTGCCCGCATGGCGCTCGGCGCGGGCCGGGATCCACGCGGTGTATCCGTCGACGCGCATGCCGTCGCGGAAAGTGCGCGCGTTCGTCGACGCGATGAAAGCGTGCATCGGAACCGCACGGCCAACCGCACCGGCGCGCGCAACGGCGTCGAAACGCGCGGCGCGCCGCGCGCCCGGAGCGGCTTAGTCACGCGGCCGCATGCCGGTCGGGCAAGTCGGAAAGTTTGAAAGTCGGCGCCTCGCGCGCCTGCTGGCCGGCCGCTACCCGTCTTGCCGCAACGTGCCCAGCAGCACCTTCCGGCAACTCGCGACCATCTGCGCCTCGGGATCGCGATGGCCGGTGAGCAGCCACGCCGCGCCGACGTTGGTCATCGCGCCGACCAGCGCAAGCCCGACGAGCCGCTGCTCGATGCGTTCGGCGGGCGTCGCGGCCTCGGGCGTCGCGCCGATCTCCATGATCAGCTTGCCGAAATCGAGCAGCATCCGCTGGTAGGTCGCATCGGTTTCTGCGCTCACGCCCATCACTTCGAGCAGCAGCACGCGCGCCGCACACGGGTCGCGCAGGTAGCCGAAGAACGCCGCGAGCCCCGCGTCGACGCGCGCGTCGAGGTCGCCGCCGCGCGCCGCCACCGCGCGCGCGACCGCGCCGTGCAGTTGCTGCGCGTGATGCAGGTAGGTCGCGCGCAGCAGCGCCTCGGCGCTGTCGAACGCGGCGTAGAAGTAGCGATCGTTGAGCTTCGCCTCCTGGCAGATCGACCGCACGGTCGCCTTGCGGAACCCCACCGTGCCGAACACCTGCGTCGCGGCGCGCAGCAGCGCGTCGCGCCGCCCGGCCGCCCGGACTTCGTGCGCCACGCCGCCGTAAGCGCGGCCCCGCTTTGGCGTTTCGAGGGCTTTCTCCATTTCGCTGTTTGACATCGGGACGCCCGAAAACTAAGGTGGTGACGAACAACACCACAATAAGCGCGCCGCGGACGCAGCGCAAGCGGAACGGGAGGAAGACGCATGAAGGGATTTTCCGGCAAGGTCGCCGCGATCACCGGCGCCGGTTCTGGCATGGGCCGCAGTCTCGCGGTCGAGCTGGCGCGGCGCGGCTGCGCGGTCGCGCTCGCCGACGTGAACGACGTCGGGCTCGCGGCCACGGCCGCCGCGTGCGCGCAATACGGCGTGCGCACCAGCACGCGGCGGCTCGACGTCGCGGACCGCGACGCTGTGTTCGCATGGGCGGAGTTCGTGCGGGCCGAGCACGGCAAGGTCAATCTGATCTTCAACAACGCGGGCGTATCGCTGGCCGCGAGCGCGGAAACCGCGCGCATCGACGATCTCGAATGGATCGTCGGCGTCAATTTCTGGGGCGTCGTGCATGGCACGCAGGCGTTCCTGCCGCATCTGCGCGCGTCGCGCGACGGACACGTCGTCAACACGTCGAGCCTGTTCGGGCTCGTCGCGATGCCGACGCAGAGCGCGTACAACGCGACGAAGTTCGCGGTGCGCGGCTTCACCGAAGCGCTGCGGATGGAGCTCGAACTCGACGGCGCGCCGGTCAGCGCGACCTGCGTGCATCCGGGCGGCGTCGCGACCGGCATCGTCGACGCGAGCCGCGTCGACACCAGCATCCACGCGCTCACCGGGCAGGACGAAGCGACCCACCGCCGCCAGGCGAACCGCCTGATCGACGCGACGACCGCCGACGACGCCGCGCGGCAGATCCTCGCGGGCGTCGAGCGCAATGCGCGCCGCGTGCTGGTCGGCGCCGATGCGCGCCGCCTCGACAAGATCGCGCGCCTGCTCGGCGCCGGCTATCAGCGGCTCGTCCTGCGCCACGTGCGCCGCGCCCGCGCGCGCAATCTCGCGCGGGCGCACGGGCCGGCCGCGCTGCCCACGTCACCGACCAAGGACCCCGCATGAGCTCGACCACCACCGACCAGCGCGACGCGCGCCGCGATCCCGGCGAGAGCCGCGACCTCGACGTGTTGATCGTCGGCGCCGGGCTGTCCGGCATCGGCGCGGCCTGTCATCTGAAAAAGCGTTGCCCGCATGCGAGCGTGGCGATCGTCGAGGCGCGCGACGCGATCGGCGGCACCTGGGACCTGTTCCGCTATCCGGGCGTGCGCTCGGATTCCGACATGTTCACGCTCGGCTACAGCTTCCGCCCGTGGCACAGCGACAACGCGATCTCGGACGGCCAGACGATCCTCGACTACATTCGCGACACGGCGCGCGCGTACGGCATCGACAGGACGATCCGCTTCGGCCAGAAGGTCGTCGCGGCCGACTGGGATTCGGCCAGCGCGCGCTGGACGGTGCGCGTCGAGCGCAGCGGCGGCGGCGCGGCCGACGCGCTCGTCTATACGTGCCGCTTCCTCTACATGTGCAGCGGCTATTACGACTACGACGGCGGCTACCTGCCCGACTGGCCCGGCATGGAATCGTTCGGAGGCCGGATCGTGCATCCGCAGCAATGGCCGAAGGACCTGTCGTACGCGAACCGGCGCGTGGTGGTGATCGGCAGCGGCGCGACGGCCGTCACGCTGGTGCCCGCGATGGCGGCCGAGGCGAAGCACGTGACGATGCTGCAGCGCTCGCCGACCTACATCGTGTCGCTGCCCGCGCGCGACCGGATCGCCAACGCGTTGCGCCGCGTGCTGCCGTCGCGGTTCGCGCACCGGCTGGTGCGGATCAAGAACGTGCTGCTGACGATGTACCTCTACAACGTGTCGCGCCGCAAGCCCGAACGCACGAAGCGGTTCATCATCCGCGCCGCGAGCCGGCAGCTCGGCCCCGGCTTCGACGTCGCGAAGCATCTGACGCCGCGCTACATGCCGTGGGACCAGCGCGTGTGCCTCGTGCCGAACGGCGACCTGTTCAAGTCGATCCGCACGGGCCGCGCGTCGATCGTCACCGACGAGATCGAACGCTTCACGCCGACCGGCCTGCAGCTCAAGAGCGGCCAGCGGCTCGACGCCGACGTGATCGTCACCGCGACCGGGCTGAAGGTGAAGATGCTCGGCGGCGCGCGCGTCACGGTGGACGGCCGCCCGGTCGACCTCGCGCAGACGGTGTCCTACAAGGGCATGATGTACAGCGACGTCCCGAACCTCGCGTCGTCGTTCGGCTACACGAACGCGTCGTGGACGCTGAAGGCCGAGCTGATCGCGCGCTACGTCTGCCGGCTGCTGAACCACGTGCGCGCGCACGGCTACGACACCTGCGTGCCGCGGCTCGGCGCCGGCGAGCTCGGCGACGTGCCGGCCGTGAACCTGAGCTCCGGCTACATCCAGCGCGCGGCCGGCATACTGCCGAAGCAGGGCCATCGCAAGCCGTGGAAGTTTCACCAGAACTACGTGCTCGATCTCGCATCGCTGAAGTTCAGCGGGCTCGCCGACTCGGCGATGCGCTTCGAACGCCGCGCGCAAACCGGCCCGGCCGCCGCGCCGGCTGCCGACCCCGTACTCGAAACCCGTTGAGGCCGACATGACCCACACGCTGCATCTGATCCTGAACGTGCTGCTCGGCGTCGTCGCCGTGCTCGTCGCGCTCGCGTTGTTCTCCGCCTACGTCGCGCACCGCGTGACGCGCGCGTTTCCGCCCGAAGGGCGTTTCGTCGACATCGACGGCGATCGCCTCCACTACGTCGAGTACGGCAGCGGCCCGCCGCTCGTGTTCGTGCACGGGCTCGCCGGGCAATGGCGCAATTTTGCGTATCTGCCGCTCACGCGACTCGCGCAGCAGCATCGCGTGATCCTCGTCGATCGGCCGGGCGCCGGCCGCTCGCTGCGCGGCGCCGGCTCGCAGGCGAACGTGTTCGCGCAGGCGCGCACGATCGCGGCGTTCATGGACGCGCTGAAGCTCGAGCGGCCCGTGCTCGTCGGCCACTCGCTCGGCGGCGCGATCGCGCTCGCGGTCGGGCTCAACCATCCGGAGCACGTGAGCCGGCTCGCGCTGATCGCGCCGCTGTCGCACGAACTGAGTGCGCCGCCCGGCCCGTTCAAGCCGCTGATGCTGCCGTCGCCGCTGGTGCGCCGCTTCGTGTCGTGGACCTTCGCGATCCCGATGACCATCCTGACCGGGCGCAAGGCCGTCGCGCACGTGTTCGCGCCCGACGCGGTGCCGGACGACTTCGCGGTGAAGGGCGGCGGGTTGCTCGGGCTGCGTCCGCACGTGTTCTATGCGACCGCGACGGACCTGTTGTCCGCGCCGGTCGACCTGCCGGCGATGGAGCGCCGCTATGCGGACCTCACGGTGCCCGTCGACGTGCTGTACGGCCACGCCGATCCGATCCTCGACTGGCGCACGCATGGCGAAGCGCTCGCGCAGAAGTCGCCCCGCGTGCGGCTGAAGGTCGTGGAAGGCGGGCATATGCTGCCCGTCACGATTCCGGACGCGACGGCGGACTGGTTGCTCGAAGTCGCCGCGGCGCCCGTCGATGCGGGTGCAGCGCGCGCGCACGTCGAGCACTGATCGCGTTGGGCGGCGCCGCGGCGGGCGTGAAGCCGCGAGCCGCTCGCTCGAGTCGGCACGGCTCGGCCGCGGTCATGAACCGCGCCGCGCGTCGCGCGCGGTGACGCCGCCGCGGCGCATGCGCGCACGCGGCCCGCTTCGGCGACGCGGCTCAGGCTTCGTCGTCGGGCAATGACAATCCAAGCTCGGCGATGACCTCGCGCGCGCTGCGAAACGCCTCCACCGCGGCCGGCGCGCCGGCGTAAAGCGCGCTGTGCAGCAGCACCTCGCGGATCTCGACGAGGCTCGCGCCGTTGTTGAGCGCGCCGCGCACGTGGCCCTTCAGCTCCGTGCTGCGGCCGAGCGCCGCGAGCATCGCGCACGTGCAGAGGCTGCGCGTCTTCAGGTCGATGCCGCCGCGTTGCCACGTGCTGCCCCATGCGTGCTCGTTCAGCCAGTTCTGCAGCGGACGCGAAAAACCGTCGAGATCGCGCATCGCGCGTTCGACGAAAGCGTCGCCCATCACCGCCGCGCGGCGCGTCTTGCCCTGCTCCCTGTCCTGTTCGCTCATGTCGATGTCCTGTTCGAAGTGGGCCGCGTCGGCGTCGCCTGCGGCCCGGTGGGTTTCCGGTGGGTTTCGCGTGATGTTCGCGGCGTACGGGCGTTTCGTCAAAGGCGTCGCCCATCGCGCCGGCCGGGCGCCCGGGCACGCACGACGGCGGGCAGGACGCTACGTAACATCCGGCGCGGCGTTACGGCGACTGGCGGGAACACCGCGGCGGGCGATTCGTGCAGCACGCGGCGCCGTCTCGCGGAAACCTGCCTTCCCCCGTTTAAATCACCGCAATCTTCCCGATTCCCGCAACAAAGCGCGCATGGATCGCGCACAACATGTCGTGGCGCGGAATTTGCAGTGTTGGCTCGGACACAACTTCCAATGTCGAGGCCAACATGCATCATTACTTCAAGAAAACGACGGTGGCGCTAGCCGCCTTGTCGGTCGTCACGCTGTATGGCTGCGGATCGGTCGACGGGCCGGTGACGCCGTCGATCAAGCCGAGCACGTCGGGGACGTCGGGGACATCGGGCGGCGGTTCGTCGGGTACGTCGGGCGGCGGTAGCTCGGGGACTTCGGGCACTTCGGGCACTTCAGGCACTTCGGGCACCTCGGGTACTTCGGGTACTTCGGGTACTTCGGGTACTTCGGGTACTTCGGGTACCTCGGGCACCTCGGGCACCTCGGGTACTTCGGGTACTTCGGGTACTTCGGGTACTTCGGGTACTTCGGGTACTTCGGGTACTTCGGGTACTTCGGGTACTTCGGGTACTTCGGGTACTTCGGGTACTTCGGGTACTTCGGGTACTTCGGGCACTTCGGGCACTTCGGGCACTTCGGGCACTTCGGGCACTTCGGGCACTTCGGGCACTTCGGGCACTTCGGGCACTTCGGGCACTTCGGGCACTTCGGGTACTTCGGGTACTTCGGGTACTTCGGGTACTTCGGGTACTTCGGGTACTTCGGGTACTTCGGGTACTTCGGGCACTTCGGGCACTTCGGGCACTTCGGGCACCTCAGGCACCTCGGGCACTTCCGGCACCGCCACCACCCCGCTCGGCAACGTCCTTCAGCAAACCGGCACGCTGGTCACCGCCCTCGGCACCACCGTCGCGAACGGCGGCTCGCAGATCGGCGGCGTGCAAGTGCCCGGCACGCACCCGACGACGGCCGCCAGCGTGGGCAATGCCGTCACGAGCCTCGGCAACGGCGTGCAGTCGCTCGGCAGCGGCATCGCGGGGGGCCTCGGCTCGATCGGCGTGTCGCCGAACCCGCTCGGCCCGACGCTCACGTCGACCACCGGCCTGCTGACCGGCGCGGGCGGCGCGGTCAACAATCTCGGCAACGCGGTGACGAGCCTCGGCAGCGGTCCGCTGTCGCCGCTCGCGCCGGCGACGACGCAGGTAGGCAGCCTCGTCAATACGGTCGGCACCGCGGTGAACTCCACCGCGTCGGCGTTGAACACGGCGCTGAGCAGCGCCCCGGTCCAGCAGCTAGAGACGCAGCTCGGCAGCGTGATCAATCCGATCACCAACACGCTGACCGGCGGTGCCACGACGCCCGGCGCCACGCAGACGCTCGGCGGCGCGACGCTGCTCGGCGCCCCGCTCAACGGGCTGCTCGGCACACTCGGCAGCGGCCTGGGCCTCGCGGGCTCGCAGATCGGCAGCACGACCGGCAACCCCGTCGGCGCGAGCACCGGCAATACCGTCGCGCAGCTCGGCAACACGGTGGCATCGGCCGGCGGCCTGCTGTACGGCGGCAGCGGCAGTTCCAGCAGCGGCACGAACCCGCTCGCGCCGATCACCGGCCTGCTCGGCACGTTGACGGGCGGGCTCGGCGGCGGCAGCAGTTCGAGCGGCTCGGGCGGCACCAGCGGAACGAGCGGGACGAGTGGAACGAGCGGCACCAACCCGCTCGCCCCGATCACCGCGCTGCTCGGCACCGTGACGGGCACGCTCGGCGGCATCGGTTCGAGCGGTACGGGTGGTACCAGCGGCACCGGCGGCAACGGTGGCGCGGGCGTCGGCGGCTTGCTGGCGCCGGTCACGGGCCTCGTGAACGCGCTGACGCCGCTCGGCGCCAGCCTCACCGGCACGGTGACGACGCCCGGCGGCGGCGTGACCGGCAACCTCGGCGGCGCGCTGACGAGCGGCCCGGTCGGCACGCTGACGGGTTCGTTGACGTCGCCGACCGGTGCGCTCGGCGCTGTCGGCACGGCGAGCCCGGGCGGCGCGGTCGGGACGGTGACGACGCCGTCCGGCAGCGGCACCGTGACGGCCGGCCTGTCCGGCAGTTCGGGCAGCACCGCGGGCGGCGCGACCAACCTGCTCGCGCCGGTGACGAACCTGCTCGGCGGTCTGCTCGGCGCCACCGCGCCGAAGAAGTAACGCTTCACCCATCAGAACGACAGGCCAGTGGCCGGGCCCATTCCGATACGGAGCCCGGCCGACGGCCGGCGTCATCCGCCAAGCGGGGACGCCGGCCCACCTCCCGACGAGGATCCGATCATGAATTCCACCATCGACGGCATTGCAGCAGTCCACGATCGTCCGCCGCGCTCCGCCACGCCGTTTCGCGCCGGGCTGCTCGGCATCGCGGCCGGGCTGGTCGCGCTGTGGGTCACGCGCGACCAGCCGGCGCTCGACGCGGCGACCCGCGCCGTGATCGCGAGCGTCGCGATCATCGGCACGATCGCGCTGCACGAAATCTTCGTCTCGCGCGTGTATCTGCGCCCGAGCGCCGGGCTGTCGCGGCAGGCACTGCGCCCGCTGGGGCTCGCGCGCGTCGCGACGCGCCTCGGCGCGCTCACGTCGATCTACGCGGGCATCGGCGCGATCTACTGGCTGCTCCCCGAATATCACGGCGCGTTCTATCTGCCGTTCTGGTCGCTGCTGCGCTCGCTGGCGCCGTACGTGATCGTCGCGGCGCCGTTCTACTTCGCGTGGATGGACCGCCACCAGCGCGACACCGACGACGCCTATCTGCTGTGGGGCCGCTACCTGTTGCGTCGCGAGCGGCCGGCGAACTGGCAGCCCGTGCGCGAGATGCTCGCCGGCTGGGGCGTGAAGGCGTTCTTCCTGCCGCTGATGACCGTGTACCTGTCGAAGGACGCCGATCACCTGAGCACATCGCTCGCGAACGCGCTGCACGCGCCGATGACGCTCGCGACCTTCGTGTTCCTGTACGACCTGTCGTTCACGATGGACCTGATGTTCGGCACCGTCGGCTACCTGTGCACGTTCCGCATTCTCGACAGCCACGTTCGCACCGTCGAGCCGACCACGCTCGGCTGGGGCGCCGCGCTGATCTGCTATCAGCCGTTCTGGTCGCTGATCTCGAACAACTACATCCGCTACGAAGGCTCGCTGTTCTGGGACAACTGGCTGCTGTCCGCGCCGACGCTGCGCGTGATCTGGGGCGGCGCGATCATCTTGTTGCTGATGACCTACGCGCTGTCGACGATCTCGTTCGGGCTGCGGTTCTCGAATCTCACGAACCGCGGGATCATCACGTCGGGCCCGTACCGGTTCACGAAGCATCCGGCCTACATCACGAAGAACCTGTCGTACTGGATGGTATCGGTGCCGTTCGTCGAGCCGCTCGGCTGGCAGGTCGCGCTGATGCACTGTGCGAGGCTCGTCGCGGTGAACCTGATCTACTACACGCGCGCGAAGACGGAGGAACGGCATCTGATGCGCGATCTGGACTATCGCGCGTATGCGGAATGGATCGCGCAGCACGGGTTGTTTGCGCGGATGCGGCACGCGTTGGGTATGCGCGCTGTGGTGTGAGGCCGTGTAACGCGGCGGCGATCGTCGGTTCGATGAGCGGCGCGCATCCGCGCTTCGCGCCGGCGCGCCCCGAACGCGCACCGGTGCGATAATCCGTCGAACCCACGCGACGACGCCGCGCCCCTACACCGCCAACCCACCCGCCGATGGCCGACGAACCCCGAACCGATCGCGCGCACCGCGTCGACATCATCGCGCTGTGCGGCAGCCTGCGCGCCCAATCGCACAACGCAGCGCTGCTCGATGCGGCGGCCCGCGTCGCACCGCACGGGATGCGCATCGTGCGCTTCGAACGGCTCGGCGAGTTTCCACTGTTCAATCCGGATATCAAATCTCCGACGCCGCCCGCGGTGCACGACTTGATCGAACGGCTGAACGCGGCGCACGGCGTGCTGATCGCGAGCCCGGAATACGCGCACGGCGTGACGGGCGTGATGAAGAACGCGCTGGACTGGATCGTCGGATGCGAGGCGGTCGTGTACAAGCCGGTCGCGGTACTGAACGCGTCGCCGCGCGCGACGCACGCGGACGCGGCGCTGCGGGAAACGCTGGCGGTGATGTCCGCATGCATCGTCGAGCGCGCGTCGATCGCGCTACCGATCCTCGGCAGCGGGCTCGATGCGGCCGGTATCGCCGCGCATCCGCACTTCGCGCCGGCGCTGACCGATGCGCTGCTCGCACTGCGCGCGACGATCGACGCGCAGACGCCGAGCCGCTAGCGAAGCACCGCAACGGGCGTCATCGCGCCCTCACCCGCGCGACTTTCTTCGCGGGCTTGCCGGACTTCGCTGCCTTGGCGCGCGGCGCATCCTTGTCGGGCGGCGGGCCGCCGGCCAGATCCTCGAGCCATGCCAGCGCATCGATATACGACAGGAACTGCTGCAGGTAGTCGGGTGACAGCTCGCGCATCGTCGCGAGCGACCGATGCACGAGGCTGTTCGAATTGAGCGGTCCCGCGTTGCGCGGCACCTGGTCGAGCGACTGGCGGTACTGCTGCTCGGTGCGGACCTTCGACCACGTCGCGCGGAAGTAGTCGATCAGCTCGGGATCGATCCCGCGCCGGTCGGCCTGCGCATCGCGCGCGAGCCGCGCGACGAGCCCGGCGAGTGCGCCGCGCGCAGGCCCCTGCGCGCCGGCATGCGCGCTGTCGCACGCAGCTGCGGTTGCGGTTGCAGCTACGTTTATGCCTTCGCTCGCGCGCGCCACGATCGCGGCGAACGCGTCGAGCAGCGTCGCGAACCGCGCGTCGAGCAGCGCGCGCGCATCGCCGTCCAGCGCGGCCGCGCGTTTGGCGAGCGCGTCGAGCCGATGAAAGCGCACCGGGTCGAGCCGGTCGGCGCGCTGCTCGCGCCATCCGTCGAGCATCGCGCGCACCTGCGTCGCGTCCACCGTCACTTCGCCGTTCCTCCATTCGACGCGCTCTTGCGCGGCACCGGCGCAATCTCCACGCGGCGGTTCTTCGCGCGGCCTTCGTCGTCGGCGTTCGAGCTGACCGGCTGCTGCGAGCCGAACGCCGCCGCGAACACCGACGGCGCCGGCACGCCGGCGTCGATCAGCGCGCGCGTGACGGTCAGCGCGCGCTTCGCCGACAACTCCCAGTTGTCCGCGAACAGGCGGTTGCCGGCGCGCACCTGCTGATCGTCGGCGAAGCCGCTGACCATCAGGATCTCGTCGCGCGTCTTCAGGTACGCGGCGAGCGGCCCGGCCAGCGTCTTCAGCAGATCGCGGCCGGCCGGCTGCAACTGGTCCGAGTTCAACGCGAACAGCACGTTGCCGCTGATCCCGATGCGCCCGTTCACGAGCGTCACGCGACCGGCCGCGAGCGGCCCCGCGAGCGCCTGCTCCAGCGACGCGCGCTGCTGCGCTTCCTGCCGGCGCGCGCGCACGGCTTCCTCGAGCTTCGACGTCAGCTGCAATTGCATGCCGATCACGCCGACGAGGATCAGCACGAAGGCGCCGAGCAGCACCGACATCAGGTCGGCGAACGCGGGCCAGACCGGCGCGGCGGGCGCGCCGTCGTCGATTTCGTCATGCATGTCTTACGCTCCGACCGATGCGCGCCGACCGGCAATCTGCTGCAGATCCTCGACGATCTGCTTCTGCGACATCATGCTGAGGTCGATCACCTCGCGCGCCTGCGCGACGTAGTACTCGAGCTGCTCGTCGCTGCGCGCGAGCGATTTCTCGAGCGCGGCCTCGATGCGTTGCAGGTGGCTCAGCAGCTTGTCGTTCGATTCGCCGAACACCTGCACGGCCGCGCCGAACGCATCGCCGAGGCTCGCGACCTCGACTGCGCCCGCCGTCACCTGCGCCGCCACGGAATCGAGCTTGCGCGTCTCGGCATCGACGGCGTCGTTGAAGCGCGCGCCGACGCGTTCGAGCAGATCGGCCGACGTGCTGACGAGCGCATCGATCGCGGTGCGCTGCTCGGTCGATGCATGATTGACCGCGCCGAGCAGGGTTTCGAGCGTCGCGAGCAGGCGGCTGCGCTCGTCGAGCATCGCCGTGTCGCGCACCATGCTGTCGGACAGACGCTGGCGCAATTCGGCGACGACGTCCGCCGCGGCCTTCGGCGCTTCCGATGCGGCCTGCACGAGGCGCGAGATTTCGTTGATCGTGTCGCTCGCGTGCGCCTGCGCCTGTGCGGTGATCTCGTTGGCGGTGCGTGCCAGCGTGTCGCAGATGTCCTGCTGGCGCGTCGCCGCGTGCGCGCTCGTCTGCGCCCATTCGTCACGCAGCACGGCGGCCAGGGCCGCCAGCGAGTCGCTCCATGCGGCCAGACGCTCCTCGTCGCGCGCGGCGAGCTGCGTTTGCAGGCCTGCATGCGAATCGCGAATCGTCGACAGCAGATCGTTCGAGCGTCGTTCGAACGTCGCGGCTTGCGCGGTCAGATCGCGTGTGGTCTGTGCGAGCGCGTCGCAGATCTCCTGCTGACGGCCTACGCTGTGCACGCCCGCGCGCTGCCATTCGTCGCCGAGCTTCGCGGCCATCGCGGCGAGCGAGTCGCTCCATGCAGCCAGACGTTCCTCGTCGCGTGCGGCGAGTTGCGTTTGCAGGCCCGCGTGCGAATCGCGAATCGTCGACAGCAGATCGTTCGAGCGTTGCTCGAACGTCGCCGCCTGCGCGGTCAGATCGCGCGTCGTCTGTGCGAGCGCATCGCAGATCTCCTGCTGACGGCCTGCGCTGTGCACGCCCGCACGCTGCCATTCGTCGCCGAGCTTCGCGGCCATCGCGGCGAGCGAGTCGCTCCATGCAGCCAGACGCTCCTCGTCGCGTGCAGCCAGTTGCGTCTGCAACCCCGCATGCGCGTCGCGCATCGCGACGAGTGCGGCCGCCGAGTGTCGTTCGAACGTGGCCGCGGCTTCGCCGAGCGCGCGCGCATGCCGGTCGGCCAGCGCGTCGCCGACCTGCTGCTGCTGCGCGAGCGCATCGCGCCACGCGTCGGACAGACGGCCTTCGGTAGACTCGAGGCGCGTCGCGACGCCGTCGAGCAGATCGCTCGAACGCTGCGCGAAGGTGTCGGTGAACCGGCCGAGCGTCGTCTGCAGCTGCTGCGCGACGGCGTCGCCGGCGCGGCGCTGCTCGTCGAGCGCGCGGCCCCACGCGGCCGTCACGTCGGCGGTGGTCTGCTCGAAGCCGCCGGCCAGCGCGTCGAGCTGGCGCTGCACCGCGCCCGTCACGGTGTCGCGCAGCGCGGCCATCTCCTGCGCGAGCCCCGTCATCGTCGCGGCGACGACCGGCTGCAGCGCAGCGCCGGCCACGCGCGCGCTTTCGGCGGCGCTCTCCTTCAACGCGTCGCCGACGTTCGCGGCAAGGCCCGCATACGCGCGCTCGGTGCGCTCGAAGAAGGCGTGCTGGCTTTCGATCTGGCGATCGTGCAACGCGGCGCTGCGTGCGTCGAGCGCCGTCATCATCGTGTGCAGCCGGTCGACCAGCGCGGGCATCACGTCGGCCTGGCGCTGCAGCAGCCGGAACGATTCGTCGCGCTGATGCGCGGACGAGTGCACGCGCAGCGTCGTCGCGATCTTCGCGTCGAGCAGCTGCGCTGCCTCGATGCGTTCGCGCCGCACGAGCGCCGACAGCAAGCCGAGCATCGCGGACGTCGCGACACCCGCGATCGACGTGCCGAACGCGAAACCGAGGCCCTTGACGGGCGCGATCAGCGACGCGCGAATCGCATCGAGGTCGGTGGCGCTTTCGAGCGCGGCGCCCGTGCCTTTCAATGTCACGACCATCCCGAGCAGCGTGCCGAGCATGCCGAGCAGCACGAGCAGGCCGACGAGATAAGGCGTCAGCGCCGGACCCGGCAGCGCGACGCGCGCGCCCTCGACGCGCGCGCGCACCGCGCCGCGCAGCCCGGGGTGCAGCGTATCGAGCCACGTGTCGAGCGTCGCCGGCGGCTCGGTCAAACCGGCCACCGCGCGCGTCAGCGTGGCCGTGGCCTGCCGGTAACGCTGCAGCTCCCACGCACCGGCGACGTAGCACGCGCCGATCAGCAGCGTGACGGCGGCCGCAAGCGGGTTCGACGCGACATAGCCGGCGCCGATCCAGCCCACTGCGAGCAGGCCGGCGATGAACACAACGAGATCAAGACGAATTCTGGACATAGCTTGGGAATTAGCTGGTGCGAAGGGCCGCGAGCAGCCCGTCCACCGTTTGAAACCGGACTTCGAGTTCGGCCAGCAGGATGCTTTGCATCTCGTCGCGGAACGTGTCGAGCCACGTACCCGGCACGACCGGCGTGACCGGCGCGGGGCTCGGCGCGTCGGGCGCGGCATCGGCATCGGCATCGGCCGCTGCTTGCGCGTCGGCGAGCGCCTGCCGCTCCGCGTCGCGCAGCCGCTCGAAGCGCGTGCCGAGCAACGCGGGCACGGCGCCCAGCAGGCTGCGCTCACGCGCGCCGAGCACGCGCTCCATGATCGCGTCGAGCGTCGCGAGCCGCGCCAGCGCGGACGAACGCGCGGCGAGCGCGACGCGCAGGCGCGCGCGCAACTGGCCGATCGCCGTCTCCATCTCCTGCTGCAGGGACAGACACTGCTGGCGGAAGTCCGCGAAATCGGCCGTGTCGGCGGGCGGCGGCGGCATCTCGCCGGCGCGCCGCCGCGTGCGCGGCCGAAGGGCGCCCGTGATCGCCTGCGCGAGGTCGTGGCGCACGCGCGCGCTGTCGCGCTCGGCGTCGTAGCCGCGCACGCCGGCCGCGACAGCGGGCGGGTTCGCATTCAGTGCCGACGACAGCGTGATCGCGTCGGTCCAGCCGAGCCATTGGCTCAGGCGGTCCGACAGCGTCTGCCGGGATTCCGCGACGTCGGCATCGGTCAGGCGCGCGAGCAGCCGGACGAGCGTCGGGCCGCTCAGCGCCGGGCGCGGAGGTGCTTGCACCATGCTGCAAACCGTCAAAAAAGGCAGCAGTTTACACGTCGTCGCGCGGTCGCCCGCCAGAATCGGGAAAGCGATGCGGCACCGCACCGCGTGCGGCCGGCGGGAACGCCCGCCGCACAAGGCTCGCGAGCCGATCGCGGGCGCGCCGGCCGGGACGGCACCGCACCGCGCGGCGGCTGCTGGCCGCCGGCGAGCAAGCCGGCCGGGCTCGCGACGACGGTCGAACGGGTTCCATGAGCCTTACTCGTGCCGAACGCGATCGCTCGCAGCCGGACCATCGGCCGGCCGTGGTGACGGGGAGTCAGTGCATGGCGGATTCGCCAACCGCGCGTCGCGTCAGATCCCGGCCTTCGGCGCGTTCAGGATCAGCCGCAGCCCGAGCAGCGCGATCGCACCGGCCGCGATGCGGTCGACCCACTTCCTCGCCCGGAGATACAGCTCGCGCGGCCGGCGGGTGGAGAAGCACAGCGCGACGATCGTGTACCAGCCGAACTCGACCGCGAACACGAGCGGCGGCAGCGCCAGGTAGCACCACAGCGGCGGATGTTGCGGCAGCAGCGCCGCGAAGATGCTGCCGTACCAGATCGCAGTCTTCGGGTTGCTCAGCTGGGTCGTGAGGCCGGCCAGGAACGACTTGCGCGCGCTGCCCGCCGCGCCGGCCCGCGGATCGTCCATCGCGATCGGCCGGTCCGCGCCGCGCCAGATCTTCGACGCCATGTAGATCAGATACGCGCCGCCCGCCAGCTTGAGCGCGACATACAGCCACTCGACCGCCTGCAGCAGCGTATAGAGCCCGGCGAGCGCGACGCCGCCGAACGCGATGCCGCCCACGCCCATGCCGAGCGCGGTCGCGAGCCCGTCGCGGCGCGACAGCCCGATCGAATTGCGGGCGACCAGCACGAAGCTGGGGCCCGGAATCATCGCGCCGAGCCAGAGCGCAGCCAGAATGGCGAGTACGGCAGCCGATGCAGTCATCGAAGTCTCCTTTGCCTTGCGACGCCGCGACGCCGGCGCCTGCGCGTCCGTCCCGGACCGGGAAGCCACCGATTCTGGCACGCTTCGCGGGCCGCCGAAAGCGCGGCCGCACGTGCGGGGCGGCGCCAACCGGTCTACCATGGGCGCTCGCCGCCGTTCGCGCGCGCCGGCCCGGCATGCGGCTTGCGCGCTCCGTTCCCACGTTGAACCAGCGCAGGAGGACGTCATGACGCAACACTTCGACGCGATCGTCATCGGCACCGGGCAAGCCGGGCCGCCACTCGCCGCGCGCCTCGCGGGCGCCGGCATGAAAGTCGCGATCGTCGAGCGCGGCCGGTTCGGCGGCACCTGCGTGAACACCGGCTGCATTCCGACCAAGACGCTGATCGCCAGCGCCTACGCGGCGCACCTCGCGCGGCGCGCGCACGAATACGGCGTGTCGGCCGGCCCGGTCAGCGTCGACATGAAGGCCGTGAAGGCGCGCAAGGACGCGATCGCCGGCCGCTCGAACCACGGCGTCGAGCAATGGGTGCGCGGGCTCGACCATACGACCGTGTTGCAGGGTCATGCTCGCTTCGAGCAGGCCGACACGGTGCGCGTCGGCGACGCGTTGCTCCAGGCCGAGCGGATCTTCATCAACGTCGGCGGCCGCGCGCAGATTCCGCCGATACCGGGTCTCGACACGGTGCCGTACCTGACCAACTCGACGATGATGGACGTCGATTTCGTGCCCGAGCATCTGGTGATCGTCGGCGGCAGCTACATCGGGCTCGAGTTCGGTCAGATGTACCGCCGCTTCGGCGCGCGGGTCACCATCGTCGAGAAAGGGCCGCGCCTGATCCAGCGCGAGGACGACGACGTCTCGCAGGCCGTGCAGGAGATCCTCGCCGGCGAAGGCATCGACGTGCAGCTCGGCGCGAACTGCCTGCGCGCGCGACGCGACGGCGAGCGCGTCGTGGTCGGTCTCGATTGCGACGGCGGCGGCCGCGAAGTGGCCGGCTCGCATCTGCTGCTGGCAGTGGGCCGCGTGCCGAACACCGACGATCTCGGCCTCGAACGGGCCGGCGTCGCGACGGACTCGCGCGGCTACATCGCCGTCGACGAGCAATTGCGCACCAACGTCCCGGGCATCTGGGCGCTCGGCGACTGCAACGGACGCGGCGCGTTCACGCACACCGCGTACAACGACTACGAGATCGTCGCGGCGAACCTGCTCGACGACGATCCGCGCAAAGTGTCCGACCGCATTCCCGCCTATGCGCTGTACATCGATCCGCCGCTCGGCCGCGTCGGGATGACGCTCGCGCAGGCGAGGCAGACCGGCCGCCGGCTGCTGGTCGGCACGCGGCCGATGACGCGCGTCGGCCGCGCGGTCGAAAAAGGCGAGAGCCTCGGCTTCATGAAGGTGATCGTCGATGCGGACGACCACGCGCTGCTAGGCGCGTCGATCCTCGGCGTGACCGGCGACGAAGTCGTGCACGGGCTGCTCGACGTGATGGCCGCGCGCGCGCCTTATACGACCATCAGCCGCGCGATGCATATCCATCCGACCGTGTCCGAACTCGTGCCGACGCTGCTGCAGGATCTGCATCCGGTGGAATGAGGGGCGGTGTGCGCCGGCGGCGGCGCACGATCGAAAGGTTTGGGTTCGACGGCGTGACCGCAGCCGGTCGGTGCAGGGAGCGCCTTACGGCGGCCGGTAGGTTCGACGGTTCGGCGGTTCGGCACGGGCGTCTAACAGTCCGAACATCCGGGTGCCCGACTACCCGTGCGCCCGAATGTCCGGGGATCGAAGCGTCACCGCAGCGATGCAGCGATGCGCCGCGACACGCGCGCCGCATGCGCTGCTCGCGCGTGCGTCAGCTCGCGAAGTACTGCGGCCGGTCGATGTCGGCCAACAGCCCCGGCTGCGTCGGCGCCCAGCCGAGCGCCGCGCGCGTGCGCTCGCTGGTTGCGGGCGCATCCATTCCGACGAACATAGCGAACCAGCCGAAGTGCTCGCGCGCCTGCTCGGCCGAGATCGACGCAACGGGCAGATCGAGCCGCCGGCCGATCACGGTCGCGATCTCGCGAAACGGCACGCCCGTGTCGTCGACCGCGTGGTAGCGCGCGCCGCGCGCACCGCGCTCGACTGCGAGCCGGTACACGCGCGCCGCGTCCAGCCGATGCACGGCCGGCCAGCGGTTCTCGCCCTCGCCGACGTAAGCGGATACCCGTCGCTCGCGTGCGAACGCGATCAGGCGCGGCACGAACGCGTGGTCGCCGTCGCCGTGCACCGACGGCGGCAGGCGCACGACGGACGCATGCACGCCGCGCGCTTCGAGCGCGTGCGCCGTCGCTTCCGACGCGCGCGGATAGGCCGCCGACACCGGCACGTGCGGATCGTCCTCGGTCGCCGCGCGGCCCGGTGCCACCAGCGCGAGCCCCGACGTGACGACGAGCGGCCGCGCCGACCCTTCCAGCACCGCGCCGATCGTCTCGATCGCGCGGCGGTCGAGTTCGCAGTTTTCAGCGAAGCGCGAGAAGTCGTGATTGAATCCCGTATGGATGACCGCGTCGGCGGACTCGGCGCCGCGCGTCAGGCTGTCGGCATCCTCGAGCGACCCGCGATGCACCTGCGCGCCGGCGGCCGCGATCGCTGCCGCGGCGGCGTCGGAACGCGCGAGGCCGAGCACCGCATGCCCGGCGGCCACGAGTTCGGCAACGACCGCGGAGCCGACGAAGCCCGACGCTCCTGTAACGAAGACACGCATGTTCAACACCTCCGGATGAAATGGAGGCTTACTATCTGCCGGCCGCCGCGCGCGGTGAAGACGTGACGGTTTACCGGTAAACGAACTAACAGGCTATGGCTGACGCCCCCGACAACCTGCTCGGCGCGTACCTTCGGGACCGCCGCGAGAAACTCGACCCCGCCGCGCTCGGGCTGCCGTCGACGCGGCGCCGCACGCCGGGCCTGCGGCGCGAGGAAGTCGCGCAGCGCGCGCACGTGAGCACCGCGTGGTACACGTGGCTCGAACAGGGGCGCGGCGGCGCGCCGTCGGCCGACGTGCTCGACCGGCTCGCCCGTGCCTTGCTGCTCGACGACGCCGAGCGCGAGCATCTGTTCCTGCTCGGCGTCGGCCATCCGCCCGAAGTGCGTTATCACGCGAGCGGCGGCGTGACGCCGCGCCTGCAGCACGTGCTCGATGCGCTCGACGCGAGCCCCGCGATCGTGCGCACGGCGACCTGGGACGTGGTCGCATGGAACGCCGCGGCCGCCGCGACGCTGACCGACTATGCGACGCTGCCGCCGGTCGCGCGCAACATCCTGCGGCTGATCTTCGTCGATCCGCGCGTGCGCGACGCGCAACCGAACTGGGACCGCGTCGCGCGGTTCGCGGTGGGCGCGTTCCGCGCCGACATCGCGCGCGGCGGCGCAACCCAGGCCGTCCAGGCCTTCATCGACGAGATGCGCGCGACGAGCGCCGAATTCGACGCGCTGTGGCGCGACCACGATATCCGCTCGCACGACGAAGGAACGAAGGAGATCCGCCATCCGCACGCGGGGCGGATCACGCTCGAATACTCGGCGTTCGCCGTGATCGGCCGTGCGGATCTGAGCCTCGTGATCTTCACGCCGACGACGGCGGCCGATCGCGCAAGCATCCGTTCGCTCGTCGCTGCGCGCGAGCAGGCTCGTGCAGCGCAGGCGCCGGCCATGTAGCGGTGCGGCGTCGCCCATGCGCGCTGTCGTGCGGCGTGGACGCGCCATCGGATTCCCCACTGACAGGCAGTCGAATATTTAATTTTCAAGCGGCGCAGCGCAGCTTTACCCTTTCGGCATCGCATCGTGGGGCCGCAGGCCCCGTCCTGGAGCAATTCGATGACCGACCGCTGCACCGCGCAAGCCGCCTGCCGTCCGCGCGCCGCTTCAATGTCGTATGGCGCGCTCGCGCTGCTGGTGCTGGCCGGCATCAACCTGCGTCCGTTCCTCACTGCATTCGGCCCCGTCCTCGACTTCGTGCGCAGCGACACCGGCCTCGGCTTTCGCGCGGCTGCGCTGCTGACCACCCTGCCGTTCGTGCTGATGGGCATCGTCGCCGGGGTCGGCGTGGGGCTCGCGCGGCGCGTCGGCGAACGACGCGCGCTGACGGTCGCGCTGGTGCTGATTGCCGCCGGCTGCACCGCGCGGTTGTGGGCGGGCAGCGGCAGCGGGCTGGTGGTCACCGCGATCGTCGCTGGCGCCGGAGTCGCGGTGATCCAGGCGCTCACGCCGGGCCTCGCGAAGCGCTGGTTCGTCGATCGGCTGCCGCTCGCGATGGGCGTCTATTCGGCCGCGCTCGTCGGCGGCGGGGCGTTCGGCGCGATGACGAGCCCGTGGCTCGCCGCGCACGGCGGCTGGCGTCTGTCGCTGGCCGTCTGGGCCGTACCCGCGCTCGTCACGCTCACGTTGTGGCGAACGCATGCGCCGCGTGACGCAGCGCACGGAGCGCATGCAGTGCATGCAGCGCACGCGGCCACGGTGCCGGCGTCGGTCGCCGCGTTCGCGCGGGTGCCGCGCGCATGGCAGCTGGCGCTGTTCTTCGGTCTCTGCAACAGCGGCTATGCGAGCGTCGTCGCGTGGCTGCCGGCGTTCTATCGCAGCGCTGGCATGAGCGCGCAGGCGAGCGGCAACCTGCTTGCATGGATGGCGCTGTTCCAGGCGGCCGGCGCGCTGGCGATGCCGCTGCTCGCGAAACGGGCGCACGATCGGCGTGCGGTGCTGTGGGCGACGCTGGCGTTGCAGGCGACCGGCTTCGCCGGGTTCGCGGCAATGCCCGCGCTTGCGCCATGGCTGTGGGTCGCCAGCGTCGGCATCGGGCTCGGCGGTTTCTTCTCGATGAGCCTGATCGTCACGCTCGACCATCTTCCCGACGCACGACTCGCCGGTGCGCTTGCCGCGTTCGTGCAGGGTGTCGGGTTCCTGATCGTGGCCGCGAGCCCGTGGCTGATCGGCTGGCTGCGCGACGCGGGCGGCGGCTTCGCGATCGCGTGGTGGGCGCATGCCGGCGTGGTCGCGGCGATGGCCGCGTTGAACGCCGCGTTCGCGCCCGCCGGTTATCGGCGCAGCATGGTGCGCATTACCGGCGCGGCGTGCTGAGCGGGCAAGTTTGACGATATGGCGCGTGAGCCGCTGCGGCGCGCATGGGTGGCGACGTGAACGTATCGACCACCATGCGATTGGCGGCCTTGCGTACCGTCACGCGTCGACCGACATCACTTGCTGAGACGGGACGAGCTTCGGCGGCGGGGCGCACTTGCAGATACAAAGGTCATCGCTCAATGCCACAGGCCGCCCGTCCGGCCCCGTCATCGGCTGTCGCGGGCCGACACATTGAATCTTGCCGACGGTTTTGCACGCGGGACAGATCACGTCGTCGCCTTCATGAGCGATGTGTCTGCCGCCAAGCTCGAACGGCGTTGCCGTTGCGCGGACGGTTCCGGCCACGGTCGTGTGATCGCCGTCGAGGATCATGTATCGCGTCATTTGTCGTTGCCTCGTTCAGGTATTCAATGTCTTGCCGGTTTTCTCTTACAGCGGGAAACCGGTTTTCGGATCCAGATTGTAGGCCTTCGCCATCGCATCGACCGTCGCTTCCGACGGCTTCGGTGGCGAGGCGGCGGCGTCCTGCTCCTTCTGCCATTCGAATGTGCCGTCCCACCGGGGGAGCTTTGCGGGCGGAAGGGGCACGATTTTGTCGATGTCGGGGAGTTTGGGGTTGCGGCCGTCGTTATCGCTCAAGAACTGTCCAATTAAGGCGTATCGTCGCGATCGCTCAGGATCATTGGATAATGCAATGTAATCCAATTGATCGGAAGCAGGCGGCCCTTTGAATCCATCCCGCAAGAAAGAGGCTGCCATCACGTCCCCAGAACTCGCGCCTTGCTGAAACACCTTTACAGATTCACTGTAAAGTTTGTCCGTTTTTAAATCGATCGCTAAAGTCGTCGCCGCGTTGCCAAACCCTTGGTCAGCCGCACATCGACGCATCTGGCGCGCGATATCTGGAGCCTTGTCATGAGGAGCCAGCAACTCGGCAACATACGCCTGCGCCTCCGGGTTCCCAAGATCGGCCGCCTTCCGGAAATACCGCAGTGCCGTCTCGGCATCCTGCCCCAGTCCATATCCGGTTTCGAGATAGTGACCGATGTCGTAGTAGCCCGATGGGATGCCTTGTTGGATCAGTCGCACGGCAAGCGCGACCGTTTCCTTCGGTGCATCGGGTGAACCGGCCAAACCGTCGGAAATCAGCGACTGGAGATTCTGATTGACCTTGTAGTGTCCATGTGCCGCCGCGATCCGGTAATAGCGCGCCACCTCGTTGAAATCTTTCGTGCCGTCCTGCTTCTCCAAAAAGCGCGCGTAGAGAAACAGGCCCTCTGCCTGCGGATCAAGCGGCGGCAGGTGATCCGCCTGATGCGTGCAGCTGAAAGCGAGATTCGTGCGCACGGCGCTCATGTCGGGCAAAGCGGTCCCCGGCGGTTCCTTTTTCGAGCAGGCGCAGGCAACCAAGGAAAGCCCAATGATGATGGCGTATCGATTCATGAATCAGTCGGAACGGGCGATCGTGTTCGAAGCTCGCATGAAGGCCACGAGCGACGCGTATGGCTGTTGGGCCACCATTTTGTCGCATCTATTTCACACCTACCACCGCCGCCGCGAATGCGGCATCGCCAACACACCGCCTGGCGCATCTCAATCAAATCCATCCATCGTCGTTCCACGCCCACGTGCTGAATCCACTCACTGCCACAAAGCGATTCACCACCGTCCGATTCAGCGGAATCCCCTGCCGAGATTCGAACGACTTTCCAGCCCGCCGCACGATCGGCCATACCAACAACCGCGCCCCACCCTCAACCGAACGCAGGCGCCCCACCTGTCGCATCCATCCATATCCACGTCGCATACGGATAAAACCTCCGCGCCCCGCCCGCCGTTAACGCGTTGGTAACCCCGGCGCCCCGAGCTTCGACGCGGCGCCCGTCGTCGTTCGTGATCCGTCATCCACATCGCCCGTCGGCCGCCGTTCGACCGCCGGCAAGGGAACGTCATGCGCAAACTCAGCATCCGCGGCGGCCTCGTCGCGACCATCGCCGGCTACACCGTGCTGCTCCTGCTGGTGGTCGGCGCCTGCATCGCCGCGCTCTACGCGGGCAACCATTCGCTCGAGGCGATGTACCGTGACGACACCGCGTCGCTGCTGCATCTGAAAACCAGCTCCGAGCGGATGCTCGTGCTGCGCGAACGCGTGAGCGACGTCGCGCAGATCATCAGCGCCGGCCAGCCGGCCAACGCCGAAATCGCGCAGCTCCATACGCTGCTCCAGCAAAGCAACGACGAGCTCGACGCGTACACGCGACTGCACGCCCGCGACGCCGACGAGCAGGCGCTGTTCGACACGCTGCAATCACGTCGCCGCACGCTGCTCGATCAGGTGTTCCTCAAGGCGATGTCGCAGCTCGACCACGACAACGCCTTCGACTTCCTCGAAACGCACCGCACCGCGCCGCCCGGCCTGTTCACCGCCTATCAGCAGGCGATCGACGCGCTCGAATCGTTCCAGGTCACGCGCCAGAAGGCGCGCTACGACGCAGCCGGCGCGCGCTTTCACCGGATCGTCTGGGCGATGGCGAGCGTCGCCGCGTTCGCGCTGCTGGTCGGCTTCGTCGCGCAGCGCGTGCTCGCGAAGGCGATCATCGAGCCCATCCATCTGGCCGTCGATCAGTTCGACCGGATCTCCAAAGGCGATCTGACCGGCGCGGTCGCGATCCGCGGCGAAAACGAAATGGCCTATCTGCTGAAGGCGTTGAAGCGCATGCAGGCCGGCCTCGTCGACACCGTGACCCAGGTACGCACGAGCACGGAGACGATCGTCGGCGACGTGCGCACGATCGCGAGCGGCAACGTCGATCTGTCCACGCGCACCGAACAGCAGGCCGTCTCGCTGCAGCAAGCTGCGGCAAGCGTGGAGCAGTTGACCGCGACGGTGCGCCAGAACGCGGACAACGCGCGCGATGCCCGCACCTACGCGCAGGGTGCGGCCGGCATCGCGGCGCGCGGCGGCGACGCGATGCGGCGCGTCGTCGAAACGATGTCGGCGATCTCCACCAGCTCCGCGCGGATCTCCGGCATCGTCGGCGTGATCGAAAGCATCGCGTTCCAGACCAACATCCTCGCGCTGAACGCCGCCGTCGAAGCCGCGCGGGCAGGCGAACAGGGCCGCGGCTTCGCGGTCGTCGCGACCGAGGTGCGCGGGCTCGCGCAGCGCTGCGCGTCGGCGGCGAAGGAAATCCGTGAACTGATCGGCAACTCCGCGCAGCGTGTCGAGGACGGCAGCGCGCTCGTCGCGCTCGCCGGTTCGGCGATGACCGAACTCGTCACCGCGGTCGAGCGCGTCAACGCGATCATGAGCGAGACCAGCACCGCGTTCGACGAGCAGACCGCCGGCATCGAGCAGGTGAACGCGGCCGTGATCCAGATGGAACAGACGATGCAGCGCAACGCCGCGCTCGTCGAAGAAGCGGCGGCGGCCGCGCTGTCGCTCGACGATCAGGGCGCGCGGCTGAGCGATGCCGTCGCGCAGTTTCGTCTGCACGGCGCGGCGACGGCCTGATGGCACGCTGATGGCGCGCGAGCGGTGAGCCGTGACCGACAGGCGACGCCCAACCGCGGAACCGGCCGCGCCGCAGCGCCGCCGCGCACCGCCTCTAGCCGCCGTTCCCCGACAGCCCGTGCATCGGCCGCCGCAGCGCGGCATCGAACGGATTCGTGCGCGGGCCGATCGCGTCGGCCTGGCGCCTGAGCAGTTCGACGACCATCGGCATCCGGTCGTCGCCGAGCCGCGACGCCAGCGTGCCGACGCTCAGCGCGCCGACCGGATAGCCGGTGCGATCGAGGATGGGCACCGCGACGCCGGCCATGCCGTCGAGCACGCCGCTGTTGCGACCCGCGTAGCCGAGCTCGCGCACGCGCTCGATCTCGGTGCGCAGATACACCTCGTCGAGCACGCCGTAGCCGCGGATACGCGGCACGTTGAAGCGGATCACCTCCTCGCGCTCGGCTTCCGGCAGGAACGCGAGGATCGCGAGGCTGCCCTGCCCGACGCCGAGTGCGATACGCCCGCCGATGTCGCCGGTAAACGACCGGATCGGAAATGGCCCTTCGCACAAGTCCAGACACACCGCGTCGAAGCCGCTCTTCACGAGCAGGAAGATCGTCTCGCCGAGGCTCGCGCACAGCCGCAGCAACGCGGGCCGGCACAGCGTGCGCATGCTGCTCGGATTGCCGGCCAGCGCGGCGAGCGCGAAGAACTCGACGCTCAACCGATACAGCTTCGATTGTTCGTCCTGCTCGACCATGCGCTCGGCGATCAGCGACTGCAGGATGCGATGCGCGGTGCCTTGCGTGAGGCCGACGGCCTTCGCGAGGTGCGTGACGCGCACGCCGTCCTGCTGCATGCCCGCCAGCGCGCGCAGGATCGCGAACGCACGCTGCAGCATGCCGACGCCCGCTGCGCCGCTGGCGTCGTCCGGCTGCCGCACGGGCGCTTCCGCCGACGTTCCGCGCGAATCGGGTTCCTGCATACCGGCGCTCCTCGATGATTTCATTGAATGGAACAGGGTGAGCCGCCATTGTGGTCCCGCCGAAAAACCGCGGGCATCCGGGTGTGCACGGGATTGACGTGCGTTTTTCGCGGCACGGCCGCCCTTCATCCAACGGAACGAATCGCACCCGCTTCGTCGATTCATTCCGTTCACCGGAATTTTTCCGAAATTCCTCTCGTTGAGCAGAATTCGAAATTGACGCGCCGAAATATGGCTGGCTAGAGTCCGCGTCAATGACGCACCGGCGCTCCGGTGTGCGAACCGGAGCCTCCCATGTCGTTTCTCACGCTTACGGATCTGACGAAAACGTACGGCGAGCTCACCGCCGTCGCGGACGTCAACCTGTCGGTCGAGCAAGGCGAGTTCGTGTCGCTGCTCGGGCCGTCGGGCTGCGGCAAAACCACGACGCTGCAGATGATCGCCGGTTTCGTCGACGTGACGCGCGGGCGCATCGCGCTCGACGGGCAGGACATCACGCACATGAAGCCGAATCGCCGCGGCCTCGGCATCGTGTTCCAGAGCTATGCGCTGTTTCCGCACATGAGCGTCGAGCAGAACGTGGGCTTCGGCCTCGACATGCGCGGCGTCGACAAGGCCGAGCGCGCGGAGCGCATCCGCGCGGCGCTGTCGCTGGTGCGACTCGATGCGCTCGCGCAGCGTTTTCCGCGCGAGCTGTCCGGCGGGCAGCGGCAGCGCGTCGCGATCGCGCGCGCGGTGGTGATCGAGCCGCCGGTGCTGCTGCTCGACGAGCCGATGTCGAACCTCGACGCGAAGCTGCGCGAGGACATGCAGTTCGAACTGCGCGCGATCCAGCGCAAGATCGGCACGACGACGATCATGGTCACGCACGATCAGTCCGAGGCGCTGTCGATCAGCGACCGCGTGGTCGTGATGGAAGCCGGCCGCATCACGCAGACCGACACGCCGTACCGCGCGTACGAACGCCCGGAGAACCGCTTCGTGTCGCAGTTCATCGGCAAGGCGAACCTGTTGCCGGGCACGGTCGTCGCGCACGACGGCGATGCGATTCGCATCGACCTCGGCCACGATCTCGCCGAGACGGGCCGCACCGCGCATCTGCCGATGCACGAGCGCGACGTGCGCGTCGGCGACGCCGTGTCGGTATGCATCCGCCCCGAGAAGCTGCGGCTGTGCGCGCCGGGCGCGGGCCGCTTCGCCGCGACCGTCACGAGCCGCTTCTTCCTCGGCAGCCAGTGGCTGTACCGCGTGGACAGCGCACTCGGCGAAGTGCTCGTGTGCTGCCAGAACGAAGGCGCGGAGCCACTCGAGGAAGGCGCGCCGGTCGGCGTCGACTGGCACAGCGACGCGGTGCGCGTGATGCGCGGGGAGGCATGAATGGCACAGCCTGCCCGCCCGCTGCCTGCCGATCCCGCGCAACGCGGCACGAGCACGAGCACCAATACGAGCGCCGCTACGCCGCCGGCACGCGCGGCCGCCCCGCGTCCGCCGCGCGCGACGTGGCGCGCCCATGCGCCGCTGTGGCTGATGTGCGCGCCGGCGTTCGCGCTGTTCGCGGCGCTCGTGCTCGCGCCGCTCGCGATGACCTTCGCGCTCACGTTCTACCGCTTCGATCCGGCCACCGGCCCGAGCGCCGCGTTCCAGTTCGGTCACTACGCGGAAGTGCTCGGCTCGTCGTACTTCCACGCGATCTTCGCGCGCACCTTCGGCATCGCCGCGCTGACCACCGCGATCTGCGTCGTGGTCGGCACGCCGGAGGCGTACGTGCTGTCGAAGATGCGCGACCCGTGGCGTTCGCTGTTCCTGCTCGTCATCCTCGCGCCGCTGCTCGTCTCGGTGGTCGTGCGCGCATTCGGCTGGAGCATGCTGCTCAACACGGGCGGCCTCGCGAACCAGGCGCTCGCGCTCGTCGGGCTCGGGCCGTACAAGCTCGAGTACACGACGTTCGCGATCGTGATCGCGCTCGTCCACGTGATGCTGCCGTTCATGGTGATTCCCGTGTGGACGGCCCTGCAACGGCTCGATCCGCAAACCGAGCACGCGGCGCTGTCGCTCGGCGCATCGCCGTTCACGACGCTGCGGCGCATCGTGGTGCCGCAGCTGATGCCCGGCGTGCTGTCGGGCAGCCTGATGGTGTTCGGGCTGTCGGCGAGCGCGTTCGCGATTCCCGGCCTGCTCGGCGGACGCCGGCTGAAGGTTGCGGCCACCGCCGTCTACGACGAATTCCTCGGCTCGCTGAACTGGCCGCTCGGCGCGACCATCGCCGTGCTGCTGCTGGTCGCGAATCTCGTCGTGATGCTCACCTACTACCGCGTGCTCGAACGCCGCTACGCGCGCAGCCTCGGAGGCGCTTCCCGATGAGAAACAACGGCCCTGTCGCGCTGGCGTTCCACACGCTCGTGATCCTGTTCGTGCTCGCGCCGCTCGCGATCGTCGTGCTGGTCGCGTTCACGCCCGACGAAACGCTGACGCTGCCGACGCACGGACTGTCGCTGCGCTGGTTCCGCGCGATCCTCGACTATCCGGACTTCATCACGGCGTTCGCCAACAGCGTGAAGCTCGCGTTCGCGTCGGCGACGCTGTCGCTCGCGCTCGGCCTGCCGGCCGGCCTCGCGATCGGGCGCGCGACGTTCCCCGGCCGCGCGTTCGTGAACGGCCTGCTGCTGTCGCCGCTGGTGATTCCCGGCCTCGTGCTCGGCATCGCGCTGCTGCGCCTGTTCGCGCTGATCGGCGCGACCGGCTCGTTCGCGTGGCTCGTGCTCGCGCACACGATCGTCATCACGCCGTTCGTGATGCGGCTCGTGCTCGCGTCCGTCGCGGGGCTCGACCGCAGCATCGAACAGGCCGCGTGCTCGCTCGGCGCCGACCCGTGGACGATCTTCCGCCGCATCACGCTGCCGATGATCGTGCCGGGCATCACCGGCGGCTGGCTGCTCGCTTTCATCAACAGCTTCGACGAGCTGACGATGTCGATCTTCGTCACGTCGCCGCAGACGGTCACGCTGCCGGTGCGCATGTACATGTACGCGACCGAATCGATCGACCCGATGATGGCGTCGGTGTCGGCGCTCGTCATTTTCATCACCGCCGGCGCGATGCTGCTGCTCGATCGCGTGTACGGCCTGAACCGCATCCTGATCGGCCAACATTGATGACGACTTCCGCTTCCCGCTCCACCGATATCGCCGACGACGGCGCGCAGTTCGTGCGCGTCGCCGAACACGGACGCACGGCGGTCGGGTTCACGCTCGACGGCCGCGCCGCGCAGGCGCTCGCCGGCGACACCGTGCTCACCGCCATCCTCGTCGCGCAGCGTCGCGTGCGCGTGAGCGAATTCAGCGGCCAGCCGCGCGCGGGCTTCTGCCTGATCGGCGCATGCCAGGACTGCTGGGTGCGCACCGAAGCCGGCGCACGGCTGCGCGCGTGCTCCACGCCGATCGCCGAAGGCATGCGCCTCGTGACGACAGCCGTGCAGCCGGCCGCGACCGGAGCCGCGTCGTGACGGCCGCGCTGCAGCCGGTGATCGTCGGCGCGGGGCCGGCGGGCGTGCGCGCGGCCGAGGCGCTGGTCGACGCGGGGCTGCGCCCCGTCGTGATCGACGAGAACGCACGTTGGGGCGGGCAGATCTATCGGCAGCCGCCGGCCGGGCACGCGTTCACGCGCGGCAAGCGCACGCTGTACGGCTTCGACGCCGCGAAGGCCGACGCCGTGCACCGCACCATGGCCGCGCTGCTGCCGCACGTCGACTACCGGCCGAACACGCTCGCGTGGGCGTGCGGCACGGGCCGTATCGACACGCTGCAGGACGGCCGCGAAGTGACGGTGCCGTTTTCGCGCCTGATCGTTGCGAGCGGCGCGACCGACCGCATGCTGCCAGTGCCCGGATGGACGCTCGCGGGCGTCTACACGCTCGGCGGCGCGCAGGTCGCGCTGAAGGCGCAGGGCTGCGCGATCGGCCGCCGCGTCGTGTTCGCCGGCACCGGGCCGTTGCTGTATCTGGTCGCCTATCAATATGCGAAAGCCGGCGCGCGGGTCGCGGCCGTGCTCGATACGAGCCCGCTGCGTCAGCAGACGGCGGCGGCCGCCGCGCTGTTGCGGATGCCGACGACCTTCGCGAAGGGGCTGTATTACATCGGCTGGCTGCGCGCGCACGGCGTTGCGGTGGAAACCGGCGTGACGCTCGAGCGCGTACTCGGCGACCAGCACGTGCGCGGGCTCGCGTGGCGTGCGGCCGACGGCGACGCGCACATGCTCGACTGCGATGCGCTCGGCCTCGGCTTCGGGCTTCGCCCCGAAACGCAGCTCGCCGATCTCGCCGGATGCCGGTTCCGCTTCGATCCGCTGAGCGGCGCGTGGCTGCCGGAGCGCGACGCGGCCGGTCGCACGTCGATGCGCGGCGTCTACGTCGCCGGCGACGGCGCGGGCATCGCGGGCGCCGACGCGGCCGAAGCATCGGGCCGGCGCGCGGCGCTCGCACTGCTCGACGATGCCGGCTTCGCGCCGGGCTCGCCCTCCGGCAAGCCAGGCGCGGCCGCGCTCGAGCGCACGCTGGCGCGGCTCGGTGCGTTCCGCGCGGGCCTCGAGGCGGCGTTCACGCCACCGCCCGAGCTCGCCGCACGCTGCCCCGACGACACGATCGTGTGCCGCTGCGAGGAGATCGATGCGGGCACGCTGCGCCGCTGTGTTCGCGACGGCGCAGCAACCGAACTGAACCGGCTGAAGGCGCTGACGCGTGCCGGGATGGGCCGCTGCCAGGGCCGCATGTGCGCGGACGCGGCCGCGCGCGTGCTCGCCGCCGAAACCGGCCGCCCGCTGGCGGAGGTCGGACGGTTGCGCGCGCAACCGCCGGTGAAGCCGTTTCCGATCGCGGCCGCACTCGCAAGCGACGACGTCGCGACGATTCCCGACGAGGCGCGCGATGAATGAGCGCAGCCGTTACGATGTCGCGATCGTCGGCGGCGGGCTGGTGGGCGCGTCGGCGGCGCTCGCGCTGACGCGGCGCGGGCTGCGCGTCGCGCTGTTCGAGCGCCGCGATTGCGGCGCGCAGGCGAGCGGCGTCAACTACGGCGGCGTGCGCTGCCAGGGCCGCCCGGCCGAACAGCTGCCGCTCGCGCTGCGCGCGCGGCGCATCTGGGATCGGCTGCCCGAGCTGATCGGCTGCGACGGCGAGTTCGTCGTGTCCGGCCACTTGCGGCTCGCGCGCAGCGACGCCGATCTCGACGCGCTCGATGCATACGCGACGCTCGCCGGCGAGCACGGGCTGCCGCTGCAAGTGATGCGCGGCGCGGCGTTCCGCCGCCGCTACCCGTGGCTCGGCAGCGCGGCGCTCGGCGGCTCGCTGTGCGCGACCGACGGGCACGCGAACCCGCGCATCGTGTCGCCCGCGTTCGCGCGCGCGGCGCGCGCGGCCGGCGCCGACGTGTTCGAACACGCGCCCGTCGACGACGTGCGACACGACGGCACGCAGTTTCACATCCATGCGGGCGCGCGCACATGCGTCGCGACGTGGCTGATCAACTCGGCCGGCGCGTGGGCGAACACGATCGCCGAACGCTTCGGCGAGGCGGTGCCGATGGAGCCGATCTACCCGAACATGTGGGTGACCGAACCGCTGCCGCCGTTCATCACGCACAACCTCGGCGTGTACGGCGGCGGCGTATACGCGCGGCAGGTCGCGCGCGGCAACTGCGTGATCGGCGGCGGACGCGGCCGCGGCGACGGCGAGTTCGGCCAGCCGTCGGTCGACACGACGCGCGCGGTGATGCGCGACGCGTGCGCGCTGCTGCCCGCGCTGCGCGACGCGCTGCTGATCCGCACGTGGAGCGGCGTCGAAGGCTGCACGCCGGACCACAACCCCGTCATCGGCGCGAGCCGTACGACACCGAAGCTGCTGCATGCGTTCGGCTTTTCCGGCGGTGGCTTCCTGCTCGCGCCGGGCGTCGGCGAAGTGCTCGCCGACCTCGTCACGGCCGGCGAAACCGCCACGCCGCTCAGTGCATTCTCGATCGGCCGCTTCTTCCGCGAAGCCGCGCCGAGCGCCCCTACCCGTCAACAGGAGACCCAACGATGAAACTGCCCGCAACGATCGCGGCGGCGGCCGCCCTCTGCATCGCGTGCGCCGTCGCGCCCGCGTCCGCGCAAACCAGGACGATCTACGTCGGCATGAACGGCGGCCCGATGGAGAAGGCCTATACGAGCCAGGTGCTGCCCGAGTTCGAGAAGGCGAACAACGTGAAGGTCGTCGTCGTGCCCGGCACGTCGTCGGACGTGCTCGCGAAGCTGCTTGCGAATCGCAACAAGCCGCAGATCCACGTCGCGTTCCTCGACGACGGCGTGATGGCGCGCGCGGTGAGCCTGGGGGTGTGCCAGAAGCTCGACGATTCGCCGGTGCTCAAGGAGCTGTATCCGTTCGCGCGGATGAAGGACGACGTCGGCGCGGGCGTGCAGCTCGGCATGACGGGCATCGCGTACAACCGGAAACTGTTCGCGGAAAAGGGCTGGGCGCCGCCGACGTCGTGGCTCGATTTCGCCGATCCGAAATACAAGGGCAAGGTCGTGTTCCAGTCCGCATCGAGCAGCACCTTCGGGCTGCACGGATTCCTCGCGATCAACCGGCTGCTCGGCGGCAGCGAGCAGAACGTCGAGCCGGGCTTCAGCAAGTGGGCGAGCACGGTCGGGCCGAACGTCGTCGAGTACATTCCGAACTCGGCGAAGATCTCCGAGATGGTGCAGACCGGCGAAGCCGGCCTGTTCCCGCTGACCCCGACCGGTGTCGGCGATCTCCAGGACAAGGGCATTCCGGTCGCCTATGCGAACCCGAAGGAAGGGCCGGTGCTGCTGCTGGTCGACCTGTGCGTGGTGGCGAACAACCCGGACCCGCAACTCGCGCAGAAGCTCGCGCAGTTCCTGCTGTCGGCCCCCGCGCAGACGAAGGCGGCCGAGGCCGGCAGGCAGATCCCGACCAACCGGCTCGCGAAGATGCCCGCCGCGATGCAGCAGAGCCTCGGCAACGTCGACGATCTGCTGCACAAGGTGACGGTGGTCGACTGGACCGCGATCAACGCGCATCGCACGCAGTGGGATACGCGCTGGAATCGGCAGATCGAGCGGTGAGTGTCGAGGGTTGGGGGTGCGCCATCGCCGGCGCCGCGGCCATCCTCCGCGGACGCGGTGCGCGCCGGCCGCGCGCCGGCGATCAGCGGCGCGGCAACGCCCGCTGCGCCGCCGCCAGCCCAGCCCCCGCGAACAGCGTCAGCGCCGAATAGACGAGCCCGCGCGCGAGCCCCGCGCTGTCCGACACCCAGCCGATCGCGACCGGCCCCGCGATCTGTCCGAACGCGAAGACCGTCGTGAACGCGCTGATGCCCTTCGCCCAGCCTTGCGGCGGCAGGTTGTGACGCACGAACGCGGTCGTCGACGCGACCGCCGACAGAAACGTCGCGCCGAACAACACGCCCGACGCGAACGCCGCTGCCGGATGAACGAACAGCGCGGGCATCAGCGTCGCCACGCCGAGCAACGCATTGAGCACCGCGAGCGCCTGGCCGCCGCGCATCCGGTCGAGCAGCGTCGACCATAGCCGTGCCGACACGACGGTCGCCACGCCGAGCATCACGTAGAACGCGGCCACCACCGTCCCGCTCATCCCGGCGCCGCGCAGCAGCGCGACGATGAACGTCATGTAGCCGATGTAGCCGACGCCGAACAGCCCGTAGCCCGCGAGCGCGAACGCGAAGCGCGCGGGGCCGGCGATCGCGGCCGGCGCGGCGGCGTCGCGCCGCACGGCCGCTGCCGCGTGCGCGTGCTCGATGCGGCGCGCGGCCGACACGGCCGCCGCCGAGAACAGCACGCACGCGACTGCGAGCGCGAACCAGGCCGGTTGCCAGCCGTGCGCGCGATGCACGAGCGTCGCGGGCACCAGCAGCGACGACGCGACGATCCCCCAGCCGGTGCCGCCGTAGTACAGGCCGAGCAGCAGCCCCGCGTCGCGTGGCGACGCGGACGCGAGCCGCGCGGCCAGCACGCCGCCGCTGATGAAGATCAGCGCGCTGCCGATGCCCGTCGCGACGCGCGCGGCGAGCAGCGCGTCGGTGCCCGACACCAGCCCGCAAGCGGCCATCAGCGATACGGTGAGCACGCAGCCGGCGGTGAGCAGCGTGCCCGCGCGCCAGCGCCGCGACAGCAACGGGAAGACGAGCGCGCCGAGCAGATAGCCGGCCGCGTTGGCCGTATTGAGCGCGCCGGCCTCGGCGAACGACCAGCCGAGATCGGCCTTCATCGGCGGCAGCAGCAGTGCATACGAAAAGCGCGCGAGCCCCAGCGCGATCGCGCTGCCGAGCGACAGCCGGACCGCGAGCCGCCAAGCGGCCATCCGGTCGGCTTCGGCCGTGCCGGCGCCCGCCCGTGCGCGGGCGGCATGCTGCGGTGGCGGCGCTGCGCGCATCGCGGTGTCTCCATGATGGTTCGAATCGTCCAGCCTGACCGGCCGTGCGCGCGGCCGTGGCCGCGCGTGAGGAAGCCGTCAGATGGTGCCAGAAAACCGGCCGCGCCGCGCGTGCCCGGTGCGGCATCGGCAACCGCCGGCGCGCGAGCGCGGCCGGTCGTGCGTGCGCATGTTGCGCATGACCGAATGCAAAAAAAGAAGCCGCCATACGCCGATTGAAATTATAAAAAATACAATTCCCCGCTGAATTGCTCCCATCGCCGATATTCCAAAAAAAATCGCCGCGCGCGTTTGAATCGATTCGGCTTCATCCGGCCCCGGATCACGCCGACAGGCGCGAATTCCGCGTGTTTATCAACGAACGACTAAAAACGCAGCAATGCATTGCATTCGATAAATCCTCAGACTAATATCGACGCCACTCGCCCGGCATTCAGGAAATACCGGGTGGGCGGCGGTAATACCCTTACCGTGCTTTCATGTTGAATCGCTGTTCACCACAGGAGAATTGACATGCAGGAAACCCAGCAGATCGAATTGCTTGACTGGATGCAGGAAGACACGCACCCCGAGGCCGTCGACATGATGGTCGAGGATGCGGTGGTGCCGTTCGGCACCGCGCTCTGGCCGGTCTGAGCGGCCCGTCCGTTCCCGCGGAAGGGCTGCGGCCCTTCCGCCGCTTCCGGAGACACGCATGCTGAACCTGCATCGCGCGCTGGGTTTTCATCCGGCGCTGCGCGACAAGCTCGCACGCGGCGAGACGGGCAAACTGCTGGTCGGCTACGACACCCGCAATCGCGACACCGCGTTGCGCGCGTTTTCCGCCCTGCCCGACTCGCTCGACGCGACCACTCTCAGCCTCGAAAACACCGCACCCGACGACATCGCCGCCGCGCTCACGCAGGCCGATCTGTTCGTGCTGCTGTACGACTCCTCATGCCTGCCCACGCCGTCGCCGAGCGGCCCGCCGTTTCTTGCGGCGATCCGTCCCGCGATCGTCGAGCACTGGAACAAGTCGGTGCTGTTCAAGGATTACGGCCCGCATCTCGACGAGGCGTTCGCCGAATCGCTCGACGACATCGCCGCGCGCAACGCGCGGCTGATCGAAGCGGCCGCGCGCGCGTCGCAGATCCATTTCATCGACGAGGCCGGCAACCGGCTCAGCGGTTCGCTCGCCGCGGACCAGAAATGGACGAGCGTCGACGGCATGGGCAACCTCGACGTCGTGCCCGGCGAGATCGCGACGCACGTCACCGACCTCAACGGCTCGATCGTGTTCAGCGGCACGTTCCTCGGCACCGTGCCGTTCGCGATCAAATACCGCGTGGCCGAGCGGCTCGCGACGCTGCACGTGCGCGACAGCCTGATCGACGGTTTCGACAGCGACGATGCGGGCTTCCGGCGCGACTTCGCCGCCTATCTCGAGCGCCACGACAATCACCGGCGCATCGAGGAGTTCGGGATCGGCACGAACCTCGGCATCCGCGCGCTGTACGGCCGCAACGCCGGCTTCGAGGAACGCCACCCGGGCCTGCATCTCGGTCTGGGCGGCGGCGCGAACGGCAGTCATCATCTCGACCTGATCTTCGCGCGCGGCACGCTCGCGTTCGACGAGCGGATCGTGTTCGACGGCGCGTTCGCCGTCTGAGCGCGCGTCAGGCTTCGGCGGCGGCTGCGTCGCCGAGCCACTTGAACATCACGAAGCAGTCGACGAAGCCGAGCCGCGCATGCCGATACGCGCGCGGCAGGCGCCCGACGATCTCGAAGCCGAGCTTCTGCCACAACGCGACGGCCACGTCGTTCGTCGCGACCACCGAATTGAACTGCATCGCGAGAAAGCCGCGCTCGCGCGCCACCTGCTGCGAGTGCTCGCACATCGCGCGCGCGAGCCCGCGGCCGCGCGCGGCCTCGCTGACCATGTAGCCGCAGTTGCACACGTGGCTGCCGGGGCCGGCCGCGTTCGGCTTCAGGAAGTACGAGCCGAGCAGCTCGCCATCCTGTTCGGCCACCCAGGTGCAGAGCGGCGCATCGAGCCACAGCGTGCGCGCGGCTTCGAGCGTCGGCGCGGGATCGAGCGCGTAGGTTTCCTGCGCGGCGACGACCGCGCGGTAGGTGGGCCAGAAACGCGCGAAGTCGTCTTCGGTCATCGGGCGAAGCGTGATCATTGGGGTCCTTGCGGTTGAAAGATGGGAGCGGAGTGGCGCGCGCATCAAGGCTGCACCATCCACACGAGCACCACCGTCGCCGGCGCCGCGTGCATGTCCACCGGCGGGCGTTCGAGCCTCGGCTCGACGTCGAGTGCCTGCGCAATCGCGGCCGCATCGTCGACCGTCGTCGTGCGCACGATCGTCATCAGCCGCGCGGGCCGATGCAGCGTCTCGCGATACAGCGCGCCGTACCACAGCGGCCGCGTGCCGAGCGCGTCCTGCAACACGTACGGATAACGCCACAGCCGCAGCACGAGACGGCTGTCCGGCCGCGCGGGATCGACGCGCACGAACTCGCGCCGCGTGCTCTCGCCGTGCGTGTAGCGCGGCAGCACCGGCAACGCGTCGGCCTGCGCCTGCGGCAGGAGCCAGCGCAGTGCGCTCGCGGGCGACCACGGCGTCGCGCGTTGCCAGCCGGCCAGCGACAGATGGCGATCGAGCGTATCCGACGTCGCGCACCATTGCAGCGGCAGATACTCCTCGCGATCGCCGCCGATCTCGGTGCGTCGCACCGGCACGCGCTGCCAGCCGCCGCGCAGCCACTGGTCGACCGTCATCGCGACGACGTCGCCCACATGCGGGCGCGCCGCGCGATCGAGCGCCCACTGCGCGGGCACGGTCCACACGCCGGCCGTCGCCGTGACGACCACCAGCGCGACCAGCGCGCCGCGCGGCTGCACGTGCTCGCGCACCTGCCAGTATGCGTAGGTGGCGGCCAGCACCGCGAACCAGGCGAGCCCGAGGCTCCAGCCGCCGATCAGCCCCGACAGCCAGGTGTCGCCCACATACAGCCGCGCGAAGCCGCCCAGTACGATCCACAGCACGACGGCCGTGACGACCGGCACGCGCCACAGCGCGGGCCGGTCGCGCGCGAGCAGCCAGCCGATGCCGCTGCTCGCGACGATCGCGAACGCCGCGTCGGCGTCGGGCAGCGGCACGTGCAAGGTGCCGGGCGGCAGGCTGGCGGGCGTCGTGCCGAGCGCGCCGGCGCCGAACGCCGGCGCGAGCACGACCGCGACGCCGACCGTCGCCGCCCACCACGCCGACGTCAGCCAGCAGCGGTGGATCATCAGCCAGACGAGAAACGCAGCGGCGACGATCAGCCCCGTATCGCGTCCATGCAGCACGGCCAGCGCGCGCATCGCCGCATCGACGGGCGGCGTGCGCAGGTTCTGCAGAAATGAGTACAGCGCAATGTCGGCATGCGTGAGCGGATCGTTCGCGACGACGTCGCGCACGACGTCGCCGAACAGCCACACGCAGCCGACGAACAGCAGCGCGAGCACCGGCACGGCGCCCGGCAGCCGCCGAAGCGCTTCGATCGCCGCGTGCAGCCGCGTGCCGAAGCGCGGCCAGCGCCGCGCGCACGCGTGCATGCCCGCGGCGGCTATGCGGCGCAGCAACGGCCAGCCGCGCCGCAGCGTGAGGCGCACGCCGATCCATACGAGCGCGACGAGCGCGGCCACCACCAGCAGAATCGCCGCGACCCGCACGCTGATCGCGGCGGCCAGCGCGGCCGACGCACCGAACAGAATGCCGGGCGCGACGTGCACGGGCGCCCAGATCAGCGCCGAGACGATGTTGACCGGATAGAACGCGCGTCGCGGCAGCGTCGCGCATCCGACCACGACCGGCACGACCGCGCGCACCGGCGCGAGGAAGCGCGCGAGGACGATGCTCTTCATGCCGTGACGCAACACGAACTGCTCGCCGCGCGCATAGGCGTTCGCGTAGCCGAAGCGCACCCAGCCGTTGCGAATCGCGCCGCGGTAGCGGCGGCCGAGCTCGTAGCTGACGCCGTCGCCGACGATCGCGCCGACCGCCGCGACGCCGAGCGTCGTCCAGGCGTCGAGCGCGCCCGCGCCGATCAGCGTGCCGGCCGCGAACATCACGGCGCCGGCCGGCACGATCGTGCCGATCAGCGCGATCGATTCGGCACAGGCGACGACGAACACGACCGCCAGCACGAGCAGCGGATGCGCGCCGATCGCGGCCAGCCAGCCGTGGATCGCGTCGCTCATCGCGGGCCGCCGGGCATCACTGTGCGCCGCGCCGGCAGCGGGCGCATCGCGGCGGCGCGCGGCTTCGTCGATGCGCGTGCGCGCCCGTGGGCGGCGTCAGTCGAACTCGTGCTGCCGCGCGTCGGCCTCGAGCGGCGCGTCGTGGTAACCGACGGTCGCGATTTCATGCAGATAGCGCGCGAGAAACGCGCCGATCGACCCGGCTTCCTCGTACTGATGGACATGACGAAACTCATGGGTGAGCAAACGCCGCGTGTCGTGGCCGCGCAGCACGAAGACCGCGTGGCCGAGCGTGAGGCCGATCGTCTCCGGCGCGAGCAGCCCGGAGTCGTGGGCGATCGCGCCCAGCGTCGGCGTATCGGGAAACGGCAGCCGATCCGCGATCACGACGCGGATCCGCTCCGGCTGCGCGACGCCGACGGCGCGCGCATCGGCGTGCTGCGCGCGCGTCAGCGGCGCGCCGTGCGCAAGCCCCTGCGCGGCCTGCGCACCGGCCCACGCGACGGCGTCGGGCAGCACGGACGGCAGGATGTGGACGAGATCGACCATCGTCGGGATTCCTTCGGCGGGACGCATTCCAATCGCTCACCAGTTTATCTCTTAAACAGGCCGGCCCGCGGTCCGCGGCATCGACCGGCGGCCGACGACCACGCGGAAACGCCCGCCCCGTCTGGCGCTGCCGCCTGCACCTGTACGCGGCGATCGTTTCGCTGCAATATGCATTCCCCGCTCAAGTGTCTCAAAAAGATACATCGGGCACACCGTTTGCCGCTGCGGCGGAATATATTGTTGGACGAACAGCCGCGGCCACGCGGCGCCATCCGGGAGAGAACCGCTCGATGATCAGGGTAATTCTGGCTGACGATCATGCAGTGATGCGCGACGGCTTGCGTCACATCCTGGAGACGGCCGGCGGCTTCGACATCGTCGGCGAGGCGAGCGACGGCGACGCCACGCTGGCGCTCGCCGAACGGCACACCGCCGACGTGCTGCTGCTCGATCTGTCGATGCCGGGGCCGACCGGCATCGACCTGATCCGGCTGCTGAAGAAACGCGCGCCGTCGCTGCGGCTGCTGGTGCTGACGATGCACGCGGAGACGCAATACGCCGCCCGCGCGTTCAAGGCCGGCGCGACCGGCTACCTGACCAAGGACAGCGCGAGCACCGCGCTGGTGGAAGCCGTCGGCAAGGTCGCGGCGGGCGGCGTGTACGTCAGCCCGTCGGCCGCCGAGAGCCTCGCGCGCACGCTGCGTACGCCGGCCGACCTGCTGCCGCACGAACGGCTGTCCGCGCGCGAGCTCGACGTGATGCGTCGCATCGTGGCCGGTCAGACGGTCACGCGGATCGCCTCGGAGCTGGCGCTGAGCGCGAAGACGGTCAGCACCTACAAGACCCGCATCCTGGAGAAGATGGATCTGCCGCACGAGGCCGCGCTGGTGCGCTACGCAGTGCGCCACGAGCTCGATCTCGGCGTGGGCGACGCATGATGGCCGCGTTCCGCATGCGCGAGCCGGCCGCCGCCGACGACGACGCGCCGCAGCCGTCACACATGTTCATGTCGTCGCTGCCGCCGGGCCGGCGCGAGCGGCGGCTCGCGCTCGCGACGGTGCTCGTGTCGGTCGCGATCTTCGTCGCGCTCGCGCCGTTCGCGCGCATGCAGCTGCCGCGGGTATGGGGCTTCATTCCGGTGTACCAGTCGGCGATCGTCGTCAGCGACATCGTGACGGCCGGGCTGCTGCTCGGCCAGTTCGCGATCCTGCGCGAGAAATCGCTGCTCGCGCTCGCCGGCGGCTACCTGTTCACGGGCTTCATGGCCGGCACGCACATGCTGACCTTTCCGGGGCTGTTCGCGCCGACCGGCCTGCTCGGCGCCGGCGAGCAGACCACCGCATGGCTGTATCTGTTCTGGCACGGCGGCTTTCCGTTGGCGCTCGGCGTATACGCGCTGCTGCGCGCGGCCTCGCGTACGCGCAGCCCATCGCTGCAGCGGCGCCGCGCGGCGGTTCCCGTGCTGCTGTGCATCGCGCTGACCGCCGGCGCGACCGCCGCGCTCGCGTTGCTCGCGACCGCCGGCCACGATTTGCTGCCGCGCATCATGGACGGCAACCGGATGACCGCGACGATGACGAACGCGATCGCGGTCGTCTGGGGGTTGAACCTCGCGGCGCTCGTGCTGCTGTGGCGGCAGCGGCGCCGTCACTCGGTACTCGATCTGTGGCTGATGATCGTGCTGGTCGCGTGGCTGTTCGACATCGCGTTGTCGTCGATGCTGAACCACGGGCGCTTCGATCTCGGCTTCTACGCGGGGCGCACCTACGGCCTCGTCGCGTCGGCCGTCGTGCTGTTCGCGCTGCTGTTCGAGAACGGCCGGCTTCATGCGCAGACGGTGCGCGCGCTCGCCGGCGCGCGCTATCAGCACCTGCTGGTCGTGCAGAAGAGCGCGCAGCTCAACGACGCGAACGAACGGCTCGAGCAGCGTGTCGCGGCGCGCACCGCGCAGTTGAGCGCGTCGAACCGCGACCTGCGGCGCGAGGTCGAGGAGCGCGTGCGCGCGGAGCGGGCGCTGCAGGCGTCGCGCGAGGAGCTGCGAGAAATCGCGGCAATGAGTGCGAGCGCGCGCGAGGCCGAACAGCGCCGCATCGCGCGCGAGCTGCACGACGAACTCGCGCAGACGCTCGCGACGCTGAAGAACGACCTCGAATGGCTGCTCGATCACGTGCCGCAGGAAGACGCGGCACTGGCCCGCAAGATCGGCGCGATGCACGCGCTCGCGCGCGGCGCGGTCACCGCGACGCGGCGCATCGCGTCCGACCTGCGTCCGCTGATGCTCGACGACCTCGGGTTCGCGGCCGCGATGCAATGGCTCGTCGAAGATTTCCAGCGCCGTCATGGGGTCGTTTGCGCGCTGCGCGTCGAGCCCGGCGAGTTGCAGCTCGACGAGCCGTATGCGACCGCCGTGTTCCGCATCGCGCAGGAAGCGCTCGCGAACGTCGCGCGGCATGCGGCGGCGTCGAGCGCGAGCGTGGCGCTCGCGTATCGCGACGAGACGCTCGTGCTGACGATTCGCGACGACGGCGCCGGCTTCGATCCGGGCGCGCCGCGCAAGTCCGCTTCGTTCGGGCTGGTGGGTCTGCGCGAGCGCGCCTACCTCGTCGGCGGCACGCTGCGCATCGACACGACGCTCGGCGAAGGAACGACGGTCGAGGTGGAGGTTCCGGTGGCGGCCGCGCATGTCGCGATCGCGTACGACGCACGCCACGCCGCGCGCACGCAGGAATGACCGGCGAGGAGCACGCCCCGGCGCGCGGCGTCGCGCATCACGCCTGCGCGGCGACCATCGTGCGCTCGGAGCGCGCCCAGGCGATCAGCGCGCCGATCCCGAGCAAGGCGAGGCACACGATCGGCACGATCATCGGCCCGAACGCGGTGCCCGTGACCTTGCCCGCGAACGGCATCAGATTCTGGCTGAAGAAGCCGCCGAGGTTGCCGATCGAGTTGATCGCCGCGACGCTCGCCGCTGCGCGCGCGCCGGTGAAGTAGCGCGGCGGCATCGACCAGAAGCACGGATACAGCAGCGGAATGCACGCGCCGCCGAGCACGAGCGCGATGAAGCGCAACGGTGTGGACGGCAGCACGAGGCTCATCAGGAAGCCGAGTGCGCCGAGCGCGGCGACGATCGCGATGGTGCGCAGGATGCTCTTCGCGCGGCGCAGCTTCGACGGCAGCCACACCAGCAGCACGACCGCGAGCGCCCACGGCAGCATGCTCAGCAGACCGTTCGTGCTGCTCGACACGCCGAACGATTTCACCAGCGTCGGCAGCCAGTACGTGACGCCGTACAGCGACGTCGACATCAGCATGTAGGTGGCCGCGAACAGCATCACGCGCGGATCGAGCAGCGCAGCCCACGGCTTCGCATGGACGGCTTGCGCCGGCTTCTCGCGTTCGAGCGCGGCGGCGACGATCTGCTTCTCGCGTTCGTCGAGGAACGGCGCCTCGCGGAACGATGCGGGCAGCACGCGGAACACGACGATCGCGACGAGCACGGCCGGCACGCCGGTCGCCACGAACACCCACTGCCAGCCCGCGAGCCCCCACACGCCGTTCAGGCCGAGCAGCACGCCGCCGACCAGCGAGCCCAGCATGTTCGCGAGCGCGCTGCCGAGCGTGAAGATGCCGAGCACCTTCGCGCGATAGCTCTGCGGAAACCACAGCGTCAGGTAGTAGATGACGCCCGGATAGAAGCCGGCCTCGGCGATGCCGAGCAGGAAGCGCAGCGAGCAGAACGCCGGCATCGACGTGGTGAAGCCCATCAGCACGGTGATGAGCCCCCACGTCAGCATGATCCGCGCGAGCCATACGCGTGCGCCGTAGCGATGCAGCGCGAGCGTGCTCGGCACTTCGAACAGCAGGTAGCCGATGAAGAACAGCGACGACGCGAGGCCGAACGCGGCTTCGGTCATCCCGAGGCTGTGCACCATCTGCAGCTTCGCGAAGCCGACGTTCTGCCGGTCGATGAATGCGATCAGGAACATCACGACGAGGATCGGCAGCAGGCGCCGCGCGATCTTCGACATGATGCGCTGTTCTTCGGCGGACGCGGGGTCCAGGGTATCGGTGGCATTCACTACGGGCTCCTCCGTAAATCGGTTGCTGATCGGTTGAACCGGCGCGACGCGCGCGCCCGGCTATTCAGTGGAATCGGTGATATCGGTGGTATCGATTGAATCGGTGCTCAGCTCGACCGGTATGCGTCGAGCATCGGCGCGAACATCTCGTGCCACGCGCGCGGCTTCGCCTTGATCGTGCCGGCGAGGTACAGGAAGTCGACGTAGTCCATCAGCTGGTTCGGCCGCACCGAGAAACGCGTGTCGGGCGCGGCCAGCATCTGCAGCACGTCGTCGTGCGACACGCCGACGCCCGACGACGCCGCATACAGCGCGGCCGCCGCGCGCGGGTCCTGCGCGATCAGCCGGTTCGCTTCGTCGAGCGCGCCGAGAAACGCCATCGCGAGCGCGGGCTCCGTATCGACGAGCCGCTTCGGCGCGAACACGACGTCGAGCGTCAGCGGCCCGAGCGCGTCGACCGAATTCACGACGCGATGAATGCCCGGCTGCCGCAACTCGAGCGTCGAGAACGGCGGCGACGTGAAATGCGCGGTGATGCCGCCGTCGCGGCGGATCAGCGCCTGCATCGCCTGCGGGTGCGGCAGGTTCACGGTGATCGAATCGAGTTGCGCGAAATGGCGCGCGCCGAGCTGCCGGCTCGCGACCATCTGCAGCACCACCGCCGACAGCGACGTGCGAATGCCGGGCACCGCGATCCGGTCGGACGGCGTGAAGTCGCGCAGTGCGACGAGGCCCGGCCGGTTCGCATTCAGCGACAGCGACGTCGTCGACAGGCCGCTGATGCCGATCACCTCGACGTTCGGAATCCCGCGTGCGCGCGCCCACAGCTCGATGAAGCCCGGCGCGCCGGCCGCCGCGAAATCGAGCGTGCCGGCCATCATCGCGTCGTTCACGGAGTTGCCGCCGTCGAGCAGCACCCAGTCGAGGGCGATGTCGCGCAACCCATGCCGCGCCGCGTGACGCTCGAACAGCCGCTGCTTCTCCATCACGAGCAGCGGCAGATACAGCACGCCATATCCTTTCGAGATCCGTACCGTACGCGGCTTCGCACGCGCGAGCGGCGGTGCGGCCAGCAGGCCGAGCGCGAGGCCCGCGCCTGCGGCGACGAGCGCACGTCGGCGCGGCGACGTCGTCACGCGCAGCTCCGCGTGCAACGGAGATCGCACGCGGACCGGCCGGCGTGCGCTGCGCTGCGTCGCGCATGGGGCCGCGCGCTCGCGGTGCGCGTCAGATGCTGCATGTTGCCGTCTCCTCTGGTATTAATGCCGTCTTCGCTCGTTTCGGCTGAACACAGGTTATCGGGCGAGTCTGAGAAAATGCTGAGATCCCGCCCCCGGGGAAACCCGTAACCCTTCATTGCGAACGGCACCATGCGCATTCTCGTCGTCGAGGACGATGCCGAAATCGGCGCGGCGATCCGCGCGCGGCTCACGCGGCTCGGCCATGCGGTCGACCACGAAACCGACGGCGCGACCGCCAACAGCCTGCTGCGCGTCGAGCGCTTCGATCTCGTCGTGCTCGATGCGAACCTTCCCGGCCTCGACGGCTTCGCCGTGCTGCGCAACCTGCGTGCGGCGGGCAGCACGACGCCGGTGCTGCTCGTCACCGCGCGCTCGGCGATCGACGACCGCGTGAGCGGCCTCGGCCTCGGCGCCGACGACTACCTCGTGAAGCCGTTCGACTACCGCGAGCTCGATGCGCGCGTGCAGGCGCTGCTGCGCCGCAACAGCGGTCATGCGAACGACGTGCTGACGCTCGGCGGCCTCGTGATCGACCGCAGCAGCCGGCTCGCGGAGCTCGACGGCCAGCCGCTGTCGCTGTCGCGCCAGGAGTTCGCGCTGCTCGAGATTCTCGCGAGCCGCCCGCAGCGAATCTTCTCGAAGGACGAGCTGCTGAACCAGCTGTTCAGTTTCGGCAACGAGCCGAGCGCGAATGCGGTCGAGCAGTACGTGACGCGCGTGCGCAGGAAGCTGCACGGCAGCTCGGTCGAGATCCGCACCGCGCGCGGGATGGGGTATCAGATTGCCGCGCACTGACTGGTTCCCGAAGACGCTGTTCGGCCGCACGCTGCTGCTGATCGCGCTCGTCGTCGCGACCGGCGCGCTCGCGCTCGCCGCGATCGCGCGCTACTACGCGGGCGTCGCGGCGGAGCGCGCGTACGACCAGCTGCTTGCAGGCGCGTCGATCCAGGTCGCGGAAAACCTCTACGTGCAAGGCGGCGTGCTCGCGCTGAACCCGCCGGTCGCCGCGCTGTCGACGCTGTCGCGCTACGACCTCGTCTACTACAAGGTCGTCGATTCGCGCGGCGTCGTCGTGGCCGGCTACGGCGATCTCGCGAGCCCCGCGACGGCGGCCGCCGCGAAGCAGGGGCCGGCGTTCGCGGACGCCGTGTACCAGGGGCATCGCGTGCGCACCGCGACCATCGCGCGCTACATGCCCGAGGAGAGCACGCCGGGCTGGGCGATCGTCACCGTTGCGCAGACAACGAACGCGCGGCAGCAGCTGACCAACGACATGAGCATCAAGGTGTGGACGCTGATCGTGTTGATGAGCGTGCTCGCGATCGGCGCAAGCGGGCTCGCGATCCGGCGCGGCCTGCGCCCGCTCGCGCAGATCGGCGCGATCATCGCCGCGCGCGACCCGGCCGACCTGCGGCCGGTGGCCGTCGACACGCCGAGCGAGATCGACGCGATCATCGGCTCGATCAACGGGCTGATGCGAAGGCTGGCCGAGCGGATCAACGCGATGCAGCGCTTCATCGCCGATGCAGCGCACCAGATGCGCACGCCGCTCGCGCGGCTCGACGCGCAGATCGAGCTGCTCGACGGCGAACACGATCCGGCCCGGCATGCGGCGCGGCTCGATGCGTTGCGCGCGACCTGCGCCGATGTCGGACGTCTCACCGGGCAGTTGCTCAATCACGCGATGGTGATCCACCGCACCGAGGCGGTGCCGCTGCAACCGGTCGAGCTCGTCGCGCTCGCGAAGGACGTGCTCGGCCGCGCGATTCCGCTCGCCGGCGCGCGCGACGTGGCCGTTGCGTTCGCGAGCGATGCACCGCAAGCGTGGATCGACGGCGATGCGATCAGCCTGCAGGAGGCGTTGTCGAACGTGCTGCACAACGCGCTGCTGCACGGACATGCGGACGATATCGTCGTGTCGGTCGCGACGGCGGGCAATGCGGAGGATGGCGTCACGCTCACCGTCACCGACAACGGCCGCGGAATCGCGCGCGAGCATTGGGACGCGGCGTTGCAGCCGTTCGTGCGGATCGCGGCGGACGGCAGCGAGCGCCGCACGGGCTCGGGGCTCGGGCTCGCGATCGTGCAGGAGGTGATGAAGGCGCACGGCGGGCGCGTCGGGTTCGCGTTTCCCGACGCGGGCGGGTTTGCGGTCGTGTTGACGTTTCCACGGGCGGTGGGGAGTGGGCGGGGAGCGTGAGCACGCAGCATACTGCCGCCGTCAGGCCGTCACGGCATCCCCGCCGAGATACGCATCGCGCACGCGTTCGTCGTCGAGCAGCGCCCTCGCCGGCCCTTCGAGCGCGACGCGCCCCGTCTGCAACACGTATCCGTAGTGCGCGATCTCCAGCGCGAGGCTCGCGTTCTGCTCGACCATGAACACCGTCACGCCCTGCCGGTTGATCGCATCGATGAGTTCGAGCACCTTGTCGACGTAGAGCGGCGACAAGCCCATCGTCGGCTCGTCCATGCAGATCAGTTTCGGCCGCGCCATCAGCGCACGCGCCATCGCGAGCATCTGCTGCTCGCCGCCCGACAGCGTGCCCGCACGCTGCGCGAGCCGCTCCTTCACGCGCGGAAACAGGTCGAGCACGCGCGCGTAATCGTCGGCGACCGCCGCGCGGTCGCCACGCGTGTACGCGCCCATCAACAGGTTCTCGCGCACGCTCATGTCGCCGAACAGCCGCCGCGCCTCGGGCACCGCCGCGATCCCGCGCCGGACGCGCTGCGGCGTCGCGAGCGACGTCACGTCGTCGCCGTCGAAGCGCACGACGCCGCGCCGCGGCCGCATCAGCCCGAGAATCAGCTTCATCGTCGTCGACTTGCCGCTCGCGTTGCCGCCGAGCAGGCTGACGATCTGCCCGCGGCCGACCTCGAAGCTCACGTCGAAATGCACCTGCACCGGTCCGTAGAACGTGTCGAGGTGCTCCAGTTTCAGCAGCGTGTCGGTCATCGCGAGGTCAGCTCCAGAAAATGGTGGGCTCATGCCGCCGCGCGCGCGGCGTCCGCATGGCGGCGCCCGAGATAGGCCTCGATCACGCGCGGATCGTGCCGCACGTCGCGCGGCGCGCCTTCGGCGATCTTCACGCCGTTGTCGAGCACCATCACGCGATCGGATACGCGCATCACGAGCTCGAGCTTGTGTTCGATCAGCAGGATCGTCAGGCCGCCCGCCTTCAGCGACTGGATCAGTTGCAGCATCTCGGCGGTCTCGGTCTCGTTCATCCCGGCGGTCGGCTCGTCGAGCAGCAGCAGGCGCGGGTGCAGCGCGAGCGCGCGGCCGATCTCGACGCGTCGGCGGTTCGCATACGACAGGCTATGCGCCGGGTGATCGATGCGCGGCGCGAGCCGCTCGCCGAATCGCGCGACGATGTCGCGCGCTTCGGCGCGCAACGCGGCTTCCTCGCGCCGCACCGACGCGGGCCGCACCAGCGCGCGCCATACCTCGGCCGCCGCGCCGAGCACCGGCCAGCCGCGTCGCGCCGCCCGCAGCCGCGCATGGGCGCCGATCAATACGTTGTCGAGCACGCTCAGGTTGCCGAACACGCGGCCGTGCTGAAACGTGCGCGCGATGCCGAGCGCCGCGAGCCGCTCCGGTGCGACGCCGGTGATGTCGCTCCCGTCGAACGTCACGCAGCCGGCGTCGGGACGGTCCGCGCCCGCGATCAGGTTGAACAGCGTCGACTTGCCCGCGCCGTTCGGGCCGATCACGCTCAGCAATTCGCCGTCGGCGAGCGTCAGGCTCGCGGCGTCGAGCGCGGTCACGCCGTCGAAGCGGCGTGTCAATCCGCGCACGTCGAGCAACGGTCGACGAGTGGTCATCGCATTTCTCCTTACACGGTGCCGAGCAGGCCCTGCGGCCGGAACCGGACGAGCAGCACCAGCACGACGCCGTAGATCAGCATCCGATAGTCGGCCGCCCAGCGGAACAGCTCGGGCAGCCCGATCAGCGCAACCGCGCCGACGATACCGCCAAGCACGTTGCCGAGCCCGCCGAGGATCACCATCGTCAACGCAAGGATCGAGACCTGCGAATCGAAGGTCTGGTGATTGATATAGCTGTACAGATGCGCGGCGATTCCGCCGCTCACGCCGGCCGCCACGCCGCCGACCGCGAATGCGATCGCCTTGTAGCGATTCGGCGCGATGCCGTGCGCGCGTGCGGCGACGTCGTCCTCGCGCACCGCGCGCAGCGTACGGCCGAGATGCGAGCGCAGCAGCCGCACCTGCAGCAGCGCCAGCACGACGAGCACCGCGAGTGCGAACCAGTACGCGGCGCGCGCGGTGCTCGCCCACGGCAGCGGCGCGATGCCGGTGATGCCGAGCGGGCCGCGCGTGAGACCGTCCCAGTTCAGGATCACGAGGCTCACCACTTCGCCGATGCCGAGCGTCGCGATCGACACGTAGTGGCCGCGCAAGCGGAATGCCGGATAGACGAGCAGCGTGCCGAGCGCCGCGGTGATCGCGCCCGCACACGGGATCGTCACAGCCGGCGACCAGCCGAGATCCGACGACAGCAGCGCCGATGCATACGCGCCGATCACGAGCAGCGCCGCATGGCCGAGCGAGATCTGCCCGACCGTGCCGGCCACCAGCGTGAGGCTCAGTGCGAGCAGCCCATACAGCCACGCGTTGGTCAGTGTCTGCAGCACATACGGCGACGCGCCGAGCCACGGCAGCGCGGCAGCCAGCACGATCAGCGCCGCGACGGCCGGGCGCGGCACGCGTACGTGCCTCGCAGCGGCGAGGAAGGTGCCGGTCATCGGCTCGGGCGGCAGCGCGCGCTTCGCGCTGAACAGCCCGTTCGGCCGCCATACCAGGAACACGATCAGCAGCCCGAACGCGAACAGGTCGCGATAGCTCGTCCCGAACAGCGCGACGCCGTAGCTTTCGACGAGACCGAGCAGCAGGCTGCCCGCAATCGCGCCCGGCACGTTGCCGAGCCCGCCGATCAGCAGCGCGACCACGCCCTTGAGCGTCGCCTGGAAGCCCATCGCAGGATCGATGCTGTTGTAGTACATGCCGACCAGCAGCCCGCTAACGCCGCCGAGCGCGCATGCGATTGCGAACACGGCCTGGTTCACGCGATCGACGTCGACGCCCATTTGCAGCGCCGCGTCGCGGTCCTGCGCAGTGGCGCGCACGGCCCAGCCGAGCCGCGTGAAGCGCAGGAATCCGTACAGCAGTGCGGCCGCCGCGATGCCGATGCCCGCGATCAGCAGGTCGAGCGCGCCGAGCGTCGCGCCCGCGATCCGCACGTGCCAGTCGGGCAACGGCGTCGGCACGGCGCGCGGATCGGCGCCGAACACGAGCTGCGCGAGCTGATCGAGGATGAAACTGATGCCGATCGTCGCGAGCAGCGGCGCGATCCGCGCCGCGTGGCGCAACGGCCGCAGTCCGATGCGCTCGATCGCGATGCCGAGCGCCGCGCAGCCCGCGACCACCGCCGCGAGCGCGACGGGCAGCGGCAGGCCGAAGCGCGTCAGGCACAGCCAGCCGACGAACGCGCCCACCATGTAGACCGAGCCGTGCGCGAAGTTGATCAGATGCGACACGCCGAAGATCAACGCGAGCCCGACCGCGAGCAACGCGTAGATGTTGCCGACGATGAGACCGTTGAGCGTGTAGTCGAGCCAGGAAGCCATCACGATACGTCCGTCGAAAGCATGCGGGTCAGGGCGCGCGCTGGATCAGCGCGCGGCGAGCTGCGGCTTCGCGCCGTCCCACAGCGCCCACTGCCCCTGCTTCACCACGAGATAGACGGTGCGGGCGCCCGCGACACGGCGCGTCTGCGGGTCGAAGCGCACCTTGCCGAAGATCACGCTCGGCACGTCGCTCACCTTCGCGAAGCCGTCGTGCGCGGCCGCACGCGTGGTCCCGTAGCGGCGCAGCACGTCGGCCGACAGGATCAGCGCGTCGTACGCGCGCGCCACGAACGAATCGGGATCCGCATGATATTTCGCGCGATAGCGCTGCACGAACGCCTGCACTTCCGGACGCGGTTCGGCCGGGAAAAAGTTCGACTCGGTATAGACGCCTTCCACGGCCGTGCCGCCCAGTTCGAGGAATTTCGGCGAATACACGGAGCCGACCGCCGCGATCGGCAACGCGAGGCCCGCGCTACGCGCCTGACGCACGATCTGCGCGCCGTCGGCGTAATACGAGATCAGCACGATCGAATCGGGCTTCGACGCACCGATGCGCACGAGCGTCGAGCGGAAGTCCTTCTCCGCCGGCTGGTAGCCTTCGGCCGCGACGACCTGCGCGCCGAGCCCCGCCGCCGCCTTCGCGAAGATGTCCTTGCTCGTGCGGCCCCAGTCGGTGTTCAGGTACAGCACCGCAATCCGCTTGAAGCCGAGCTCCTTCACCGCGTAACGCGCCAGCAGCGGCTGCTCCTCGGCCTGACTGAGCGCGGTGCTCCACAGGTAGTCGCCGCCCTTCGTGAAATCGGGATGCGAATTCGTGAAGCCGAACTGAATCAGCTGCCCGCGCTGGTAGATCGGCGACGCGGCCATCGACGTCGCGCTGGAGAAGTCGCCGAGCTCGATCACGATGCGCGGATCGGCGACGAACTTCTGCGCGATCGCGACCGCTTGGCGCGGGTCGCTGCGGCTGTCCTGGAAATCCACCGCGAGCGGGCGGCCATGGATGCCGCCGCTGCCGTTGATCTCGTCGAGCGCGAGATCGAAGCCGCGCTTCCATTGCTCGCCGTATTGCGCGTCCTGCCCGGTGAGCGGTCCGCTCACGCCGATCACCAGCGGCTCGCCCGATACGCCCGCGGCGAGCGCGCCGCCCGTCGACAAACCCCATGCGGCAGCCAGCGCCGCAACCGTGCCCAGTGCGCGCCGCCATGCGCCGCGTGTGTCGATGCCCGATACCTTCATACGCCCCCCAGCCGTCCGCCAATCGAAAAGAGTGACGGCATGTAACCATCTGCCTCAGGGCGTTCCAACGAAGTTTTGCGCATATCGATATCGCACGCGGCGCGAAGCCGAACGCGTGCGTCGATGCATCGGCGTGCGGCGCACATGCACGGCGCGTGCGTACGCGGCGCAGCGCTTTGATTCGATTGAGGTTCGACATGCGCGGCCGTGCGGGACCGGCACGCATGCACGTAATCGAACTCCGCGCGGTGCGCCCGCGCTTCGCACTTTTCGCGCTGTCGATAGCAAAAATCATTATATGAATCACGCATGCTTGCGCTCCTACAATGCGCACATTGCATCATCGGAACGCGCCATGGAGTTGCATCAACTCGAAGCATTTTCGGCGGTCATGTCGGCCGGCAGCGTCACCGGCGCGGGCGAACTGCTCGGCCGTTCGCAGCCGGCCGTCACGCGGCAGATCCAGGAGCTCGAAGCCGATCTCGGCTATGCGCTGTTCGACCGGCACGGCCCCCGCGTCACGCCGACGCGCCGCGCGTTCCTGCTCTACGACGAAGTCGAGCGTTCGCTCGTCGGCCTGCGCGCGATCGAAGCGCGGGCGCGCGCACTCGGCGACGAAACGGCCGAGCCCGTGCGCATCGCGGCCACGCCTTCGCTCGCGGCCGCGCTCGTGCCGGCCGCGCTCGCCGCGCTGCCCGACGGCGCGCACGCGCCGCATTACCAGCTGCGCAGCGAATCGGCCGAACACGTCGTGCACGAAGTGCTGGCAGGCACCGCCGATATCGGCGTCGTCACGTTGCCGATCGCGCATGCCGGGCTCGACGTGCACTGGATCGCGCAAGCCCGTTGCGTCGCCGTGCTGGCCGCGGCCGATCCGCTCGCGACCAAGCCGCGTATCGCACTGCGCGATCTCGCGCGGCGCCGCATCGTGACGGTCGCGAACCGGCACCGGCTGCGCCAGCGCATCGATGCGGCGTTGGCCGCAGCACGTGTCGACGTCCGTGTATTCGTCGAGACCAACGCATCGCTGAATGCCGTGATGGCCGCGCGCGCCGCGCTCGGGATCGCGATCGTCGATCCGGCAACGGGCGTCGCACTGCCGGTCGAAGGCGTCGTCGTACGCCCGCTCGATGCGGACATACCGTTTGCGTTCGGCGTCGCGACGCCGGCCGGCAAGCCGCGCACGGCCGCCGTCGACGCGCTGCTCGACGCGCTGCAGCGCACGACGCGCACACTCCTCGACGGCGTGATCTTTCACGATGCATCTGTGCACGACGCGTGGATGCGCGGCGACCGGCCGCGCACCGACGGCGACGCGCGCCCGGCTCGCGCGACGCGCCCTACCCGATCGACCCGCACCGCGCACGCGCGCGGCGCCCGCAAGGAGGCCGCATGACGGCGACGCCCGACACACTCGCGGCACTGGAAGCACGTGTCGAGCAGGACCTGCGCTGGCTCGACCTGCCCCCGCCGTCGTGGGTGCCGCCGCGCGAGGTCGACGGTGCGCGCGTACTCGACGTCGCGATCGTCGGCGGCGGCATGGCAGGGCTCGCGGCGTCGGCCGAGCTGCGTCTGCTCGGCATCGACAACCAATGCGTGATCGACCGCGCGCCGGCCGGCTACGAAGGCCCGTGGGTCACCTTCGCGCGGATGGAGACGTTGCGCTCGCCAAAGCAGCTCGCCGGCCCCGCGCTCGGGCTCCCCGCACTGACCTTTCGCGCGTGGTTCGAAGCCTGCCACGGCCGCGACGCATGGGATGCGCTCTACAAGATCCCGCGCACGCAGTGGATGGACTATCTGCGCTGGTACCGCCGCGTGCTCGACCTGTCGGTGCACAACGACACCACGCTCGTCGCACTGCGCCCGCGTGACGACGGCCTGCTTGCGCTCGACTTGCAAGCGAGCGGCGCAACGCGGACGGTGCTCGCGCGTCACGTCGTACTGGCGACCGGCCGCGACGGACTCGGCGGCCCGTACGTTCCGCCCGTCGCGCAACGCGTGCCGCGCACGCGCTGGGCGCATTCGTCCGAGCCGATCGATTTCGCGGCGCTCGCCAGCAAGCGCGTCGGCGTGGTGGGCGCGGGCGCGTCCGCGTTCGACAATGCCGGTACCGCACTCGAGGCAGGCGCCGCTCGCGTCGACCTGCTGTTCCGTCGCGCGGACATTCCGCGCATCAACAAGCTGACCGGCATCGGCAGCCCGGGCCTCGTGCATGGCTTCGCCGCGCTCGACGACGCGACGAAGTGGCGCTTCATGCACTATGCGCTGACGTCGCAGACACCGCCGCCGCGCGAGAGCGTGCTGCGCGTGTCGCGGCACCCGCACGCGTACTTCCATGCGGCCAGCCCGATCGAAACGCTGGTCGACGCTCATGACGGGCTGCAGGTCGTCACGCCGCGCGGTCGCTACACGGTCGATTTCCTGATCTTCGCGACGGGCTTCCATTCCGATTGGACCACGCGCACGGAATTCGCATCGTTCGGGCCGCATGTGCGGCGCTGGAAGGATCGCTACCAACCGCCGCCCGGCACCTGGCTCGACGAACTCGCCGAGTCGCCCGATCTCGGTCCCGCGTTCGCGTTCCAGGAACGCGAGCGCGGCGCATGCCCAGCCGTCACGCGCATCCACTGCTTCAACAATGCGGCGAGTCTGAGCCACGGCAAGCTGTCCGGCGACATCCCCGCGATCAGCGCGGGCGCGGGACGGCTCGCGCGCGGCATCGCGAGCCGGCTGTTCGACGACGATCGCGACCGCCACTACGACGCGCTCGTCGCGTTCGCCAACGCGGAGCTGCATGGCGACGAATGGCGCGACGCCGACGCGTGGACGGCGCCTTCCACGACACCCGTGACCACCGGAACCCACCACGATGATTGATACCCAACCGCCGGCCGCCGCGCCGGATACGATCGACGCGGTCGCCGGGCTGCGCGACGACAGTCCGGTCGCCGCACTGCGCCGCGCGCGCGAGAAGGTGCTGCGCCATACGCAGTTGAGCGAAGCCGCGCTGTTCGATGCCGCGCTGCCCGATCTTTCGCTCATCGAGCGTCTGCATGCGGCGCGCTACGTCGCGCAGCGATCGAGTGCGCACGCACTCGCCGCGACCTACCACGCGCGGCTGATCGAGGCGGGCGGCACGCCGGACGACATCGCGCGCGCCGACGCCGACGCATTCGATGCGCTGCCGCGCCGTCTGGGTGCGCTGCTCGCGCATGCGCGGCGCCTGACGCTGTCGCCCGTCGACGCACACGCGTCCGATCTCGCCGCACTGAAGTCGGCGGGATTCACGACGGCGGCAATCGTTGCGTTGTCGCAGCTCGTCGCGTTCGTCGCGTATCAGCTGCGCGTCGCGGCGGCGGCCAGCGCGTTGCACACGCGCGTCGCGCGGGAGGCCGCATGACCACGGTCACCTCCCACGGCTTCACGTCCGACACGCTCGGCTGGCGTGCGTGGCTCGATACGGTGCCGCTCGAACGCGCCACCGCGGAGCAGCTCGACGTGCTCGAGGCGAGCCATCCGCACGCAAAGACGTCCGACTATTACCTGCTGCTCGTGCATCAGCCCGAGATCCTGCGGCAACGCTCGGCCGTGTTCAACGCGATCATGTACGGCCCCGGCGGACTGTCGCGCGCGGAGCGGGAACTGGCGAGCACGGTGGTGTCGCGTGTGAATGGCTGCGTGTACTGCGCATCGGTCCATGCGCAACGCTTCACGCAGCTCGCGAAACGCAGCGATTCGATCGAGCAGGTATTTGAAGACCCATCGACGGCGGGGACGAACGCGCGCGAACGCGCGATCGTCCGCTATGCGATCGCGCTAACCGAGCGGCCCGACACGGTGGACGACAGCGACATCGCCGCGCTCGAGGCCGCGGGACTCGCTCATGACGAAATACTCGACCTGTCGCATGCGATCGCGATCTTCGCGTGGGCGAACCGCTTGATGCTGACGCTCGGCGAACCGGTGTTTCCGCAGGCCACGACGAACACTTGACGGTGGCGCTGCTCGCCGGCCGGCGAGCCGTCGATGCGGCGCCCGGCCGTTCGCTCAACCCTCCAGCAGCTTCAACCCCGCCGGCAACGTCTCCCCGAACACGCGCGCCGTGTCCGCTTCATCGAACGCGATCGCTTCGCGCACCATGTCGATCCAGGCGGCCGACGCGTTCGCCGCCGACAGCCGCTTGATCACCGCCGCACGCGTGTCGTCCGCCAGATCGCGTTCGCGATCGCCGGTCATCCGCGCGATCTGCGCGACCGCGAACGCCGCCGGTTCGACCTGCTTCCAGTCGAGCGCGAACAGCGCATCGAGCCAGCGCTGCGCGACGTCGGCCGGCACGACGCTGTGCGCGCTGCCGTAGAACGGCCGCCGCGCGCCGATGCGCCCGAGCGCCCACGCGCACAGCGTGCGCTCGGCCGGCTTCTGCAACTGCGCGATCAACCGCTCGCCCAGCTCCACCTTGCGCTCGACCGGCAATCGCTCGAGCGACGCGGACAAGCGCGTCATGTCGGCCGGCCCGACCTTGGCCGGGTCGAACGGCAGCTTGCGGCGCTTGTCGTCGGACGGTTCGAGGAACGCGATCGCGTCGCGCACCTGCGCCTGCGCATCGTCGTCGAGACCGCCGGCCGCACGCCGCCACAGCGTCCACCATTCGGACCACACCTGCGCGTCGTTCACGTACTGGATCCCGTCGTCGAACAGCGGCCACAGCTGCTCGATGCGCCACGCGTCGAGCGGATGGCCGAAGCCAGGACGCACGCAATAGCCGGCGAGGTTCAGCCACGCGCGCTCGTGATCGGCCGAACGGCGGCGGCGACGCGCACGCGCGAGCAACGCGTCGAACAGCTCGCGCGCGAGCGCGACGTCCCACTCGTCGCGCGGGCCGAGCACCTGCTCCAGTTGCGCGCGCAACCGCCGCGTGTCCTTCGGCTCGACGTTCGCCGCCTTGCCGCCGAACGAGCGGTCGATCAACTCGATCGCCTGATCGAGCCGCGGATGGCGCGCGGGCCCGTCGACATCGCCGGGGCTGGGCGCATCGCCGCGCAGCTGGAATTCGAGCCGCCAGCGCCGCGACGCATCGTCGGTCGCGATGCAGTGCATTTCGAGCGTGCCGACCTCGGTCAGCGACGCGGTGAGCTTCACCGGTGTTTCGCGTGCGCCGCCGCCCGCCTGCCGGTCGATGACCGTCGCGATCGGCGGCAGCCGCACGAAGTCGCCGCCGGCGAGTTCGACGAGATCGCCGGGCCGATAGACCGTGTCGGCGACCGTCGACACCAGATGGAACCGCACCGGCTGTCCGAGCTGCAGCGCGAACGTGCGCGCATCGAGCCGGAGCTCGCGGCCTTCGTCGGTGCCGCGCGGCAACAGACACACGCCGCGCGGCGCGGCGGCGGCATCGCCGTCGTCGTCCAGCACGAGGAAATAGCTGCGCGCGGAGCCGCCGCCGATGCGCGGTGCATGCCCGCCGCGCGCGAGCCCATAGGCCACCGCGCCGCGTGCGACCGCCACGTCCGGATGCGCGTTGTGCAGCACGTCGAGCGGCGCGCCGCGCCATGCGCCGAGCGTCTGCGCGAGGCGGCCGGCGAGCGCGTCCGCGCGGAACACGCCGCCGTTGAGCAGCAGCGTGTCGGGCAGCGGCCCCTGCGCGTGACGATTCAGGAACGCGGCGACGTGGCGCGTGACGGCCGGATCGCTCGCGTACGGCAAGCCGAACTCGACGATCGCGGCGCGCGTGCGGCGCGGCATGTCGTTCGCGTCGACCTGCGGGAAGAAACCGTCGACGACGATCTGCTCGACTTCCGCGCGCGTCAGCTCGGTCGAACGCGCGCCGCCGACGAGCCGGCTGCCCGCGCCGAGCAGCGTCACGGTGACGGACGCCGGCGCAGCGGCGCCGAGCAGCCGCTCCTTGGCCGCGCGGCAACGTTCGACGAGCTGCGACAGGCTCGCGGCCGACAGCCGCGTGCCGGGCTCGGTCAGGCGCGGCTCGACCAGGCGCGCGAGCGCGAGGTCCATGTTGTCGCCGCCGAGCATCAGGTGATTGCCGACACCCACGCGCGTGAAGGTCGGTTCGCCATCGTCGCCCGGCGCGACGTCGACGAGCGTCAGATCGGTCGTACCGCCGCCGACGTCGCAGATCAGCACGCGCCGCGGCGCGGCGAAGGTATCGCGCAACGTCGCGCGCTGACCGTACAGCCAGTCGTAGAACGCGGCCTGCGGCTCCTCCAGCAAGCGCAACGCCGGCAGTTGCGCGCGCCGCGCGGCTTCGACCGTCAACGCACGCGCGCCGTCGTCGAACGACGCGGGCACGGTCAGAATGACGTCCTGCTGCGCGAGCGGCGCATCGGGGAAGTGTGCGTCCCAGGCCGCGCGCACGTGCGCGAGGTAGCTCGCGCTCGCATCGACCGGCGACACCTTGGCGACGCCGTCGGCGCCGCCCCACGGCAGGATCGCCGCGAGCCGGTCCACCGCTGCGTTCGACAGCCAGCTCTTCGCGCTGCTGACGAGCCGGCCCGGCACCTGTGCGCCGAGCGTGCGCGCGTAGCGGCCGATCACGGCCGGCACGGCGTCGGCCGCATTGCCGGCCGTCCACGGCAGCGCGATCGCGTCGGCCGGCAGTTCGCCGGCCGCCGGGTGATAGCGCACCGACGGCAGCAGCGGCTGCGCAGCCACCGCGCCGGGGCCGACCAGCTGCTCGACGTCGAACACGCGGATCGCGTCGAAGCCGGCCTCGACGTACGCGACGACGGTGTTGCTGGTGCCGAGGTCGATACCGACCGTATAGCGCTTCATCGCGCTCAGGCGGCGCCGCGCACGTCGAACTCGACCTTCCAGCGCTCGCTCGTGCCGCTCGGGATCGCCTCGAGCTCGAGCGTGCCGGCTTCGGTCACGCGCGCATGCAGCTTGACCGGCACGATCTCGCCGACGGTGCGTCCGTCGGCGGGCAGCGTCGCCTGGATTTCCTCGAGCTCCTGCAATTCATCCGGCGACCAGTAGTCGAGCAGCGTGCCGACCTGATCCTGGCGGCGCACCGACGACCCGAAGAAGCGGAACTGCACCGGCTCGCCGACGACGAGGCCGAACTCCTGCGGCGGCAGCGCCGCATCGGTGCCCTCCTCCATTCCGAACGGCGCGACGCACAGCGCCTGCACCGGCGGCTCGAGCCCCGGCACCGCGGGCATCGCCGATTCGATCGCGACGTAGTACGCACGCGCCGTGCCGCCGCGAATGCGCACGCCGCGGCCGCGCTTCACGTAGCCGTAGTAGGCCGCGCCGCGCGCGACGGCGAGATCGAGGTCCGCGCCTTCGAGCAGGCGGGCGGCCGGCGCGCCTTCCGCGGCGAGCCAGCCGTTCAGCGTATCGAGCACGCGCTGCGTGAGCAGCGCCGACTTGAACACGCCGCCGTTGAACAGCACCGCGGTCGGATGCAGGAACGTCGCGCCCGCCGGCAGCGTGCGCGCCACGCCGTCGAGCGCGTCGAGCGCCGCGACCTGACGGCCGAGGAACGCCGCCAGATGGCGCGTGATGCCCGCGTCCTGCGCATACGGCAAGCCGAGCTGCGTGAGGCCGACGCGCGCGCGGCTCACCGGCCGCGCCGCCGCATCGACCTGCGGGAAGAAGCCTTCGAGGATCGTCTGCGTGAGTTCCGCGCGCGTCAGTTCGGTGCGGATCGAGCCGCCGATCAGCTTCGAGCCGCGGCTCGGCACGACGAGCGGCACCGCATCCGTCGTCGGGTCGGACAGCAGCGTTTCCTTCGCCGAGCGGCACGCGTAGGTCAGCGCGCGCAGCTGCCACGGATCGGCCTGCGTGCCGTTCTGCGCGAGCTTGCGCGCGACCACGTGCGCGAGCGCGAGGTCCATGTTGTCGCCGCCGAGCAGGATGTGCTCGCCCACCGCGACGCGATGCAGTTCGAGATTGCCGTCGCGTTCGACCACCGCGATCAGCGACAGGTCGGTCGTGCCGCCGCCGACGTCCACGCACAGGATCAGATCGCCGACCTGCACCTGCTTGCGCCAGCCGCCTTCGCTCTTCTGGATCCAGCTGTAGAGCGCCGCCTGCGGCTCCTCGAGCAGCGTCATCCGCGCGTAGCCGGCCGCGCGCGCGGCCTCGGCCGTCAGCTCGCGCGCGGCCGGGTCGAACGACGCGGGGATCGTGACCGTCACGTCCTGATCGGCGAACGGCGCGTCCGGATGCGCGTGGTCCCACGCTTCGCGCAGATGCGTGAGGTAGCGCGTCGAGCTTTCCAGCGGCGACACGCGCGCGACTTCGGGCGGCGCATCGCTCGGCAGGATCGCCGCGCGGCGATCGACGCCGGGGTGACACAGCCAGCTCTTCGCGCTCGACACGAGCCGAATCGGCGTGCCGGCGCCGCGCGTGCGCGCCATCTCGCCGACCGCGAAATTGCGCGACGCCGTCCACGGCAGCGTCAGGTCGCCCTGCGTGAGCTCGCTCTCATGCGGCAGATACAGAAACGACGGCAGCAGGTCGCGCGACTCCAGTGCGCCGGGCGCGGTCAGCTGGGCGATCGGCAGCACCTGCTGCACGATCTTCTCGCCGTCGCTCGCGGCGCTGTCGACGTAGGACAGCGCGCAGTGCGTCGTGCCGAGATCGATACCGATCGAATAGCGCGGATCGCTCACAGTTCCACCTCCGCCGGTGCGATCACCGATGCGTCGTGGCTGCCCGTCAGCTTCGGCAGGCGCACGTCGGCCACGCGCCAGCCGCGATGGCTGACGGTGCCCGTGAACGGCGCGGCGCCGACCACGTTGCCAGTCACGCGCACGGCCGTCGCGTCGAAGCCGGCCGGCAGCGTCACGCGCGTGCCTTCCGCTTCGTCGCGTACCGGCACGATCGTGAAGTGTTCGCGCAGCGCGGCGCGGCAACCGTCGTGCACGAGGCGCGCGGCTGCGCCGATGTCGGCGTCCGCATAGCCGGCGATGTCTTCCTCGACGAAATCGATGAAACGCGCATCGCGCTGCAGCAGGCCGAGCAGTTGAAGCGCGGCTTGCGGGCTCGCTTCGCGCAGTTCGGGCGCGGGCGCCTTGGCCGGTGCGGGAGCAGGTGCGGGTGCGGGCGCCGCGGCCGGTGCCGGCGCAACCGGTGCCGGTGCGATCGGTGCCGCGGCGCCGTCGCGCACGCGCAGCACGCCGGCCGCGAACTCGCGGTTGCCGAGCACGGAGAAGAACGTGCCGACGGCCAGCGACAGCCGGCCGAAGAAGGACAGGTTGGATTCGGGCATGGGGTGTGGACTCCTGTGGGCTCGCGACGCGGCGAGCAGCTTGCCTGAGCGCCCGGCAGCGGCATGCGCGGAACGCACGCCGCCCGGCCCGGCGCGTAGTTCGGGCGCGCCCTCTCGGGTGCGGAAAACCCGTATTTTGCCCTGTGGCGGGCGAATCGGGCAGAAGTCCGGGGGACGGAACACCGGCGCGACGGCTTTCGCGGCGTGCAGGAATGCGTCGGATGGCCTGCTGCAGGACGTCGGCCGCGATGGCGCGGGGCGTCTGTGCGGGGCCGGGGTGGCGGGTCGCTGGCGGTTGGAATCGGCGTGTGAATGCGTTCGTGGCATGCACGCGTGAGTGCGTGTGAGTGCGTGTGATGGCGCAGACGCGGCATTGCGGCGACGGCGTCGGTCGTCGTCGAAACCGACGCCGTCGCGGCCGGTCATTCGCGTGACATCGGCAGCAGAAGATACGCGTGTCGTCGTGCGGACTGCCGACGGGGCTGCTCATCCGTCGATTGGAATCGGCGCGCGAGCGCGCTCGGGACACGCACGCGTAAACGCCCGTTATCGCGCACGCGCGGCATAGCCGCGACGGCGTCGGACATCGCCGAATCGGTCGCGGCCGGTCATTTGCGTGACATCGGCAGCAGAAGATACGCGGGCCGTCGTTGTGCGTATTGCCGACGGGCTACCCATCCGTCGATGCGACGCGCGGGCGCGACCGCGATCGTTGCAGGCCGGCCGCGATTGCGCATCGTTCGAACGCACTTGCGCCGAGCGTTCGTCGGCTCGATGGCGATGCCGAAGCAAGACGCAAGAGAAACGCGAACGACATGCCGCATCGCCTCGCGTCGGGCCCAGCCGACCATGAGCGCGAACCGGCAACCGCGACGGCTCGACAAAACCCGCGTGATTCAATGCGCCGAGCGCGACCATCGATCCCGGCCGCGCAGCGCACCCACGCCCGCCCAACCGATACAAAAACAGCCCGCGATTGCGCTGATCGCAATCGCGGGCCGTCCGGTTCGACGCGGGAGCGCTACGGCCTTCCGCTCGAACCTCGCGTCACTCGTGCTGCTTAGTGACCGCGGTACAGCGACTTCATCTCGTCATTCGCGCGCGGCGCGACGACCTTCGCCGGCTTGCCGGCCGCTGCGGCGCCTTGTGCGTTGTTGCCCACACCGCTGTTGTCGACACCTTGTGCGCGAGCCAGCGCATGTTGCTGATCGACGCGGGCTTGTGCGGCCTGGATGTCGTCCGGATAGTGCGGGTCTTCGCCGACCGCCGGGTTATAACCGGCCTTCTCCAGTTCGATCAGCTCGGCGCGCACTTGCGCACGGGTGAGCGGTGCGGTGTTCTGAGCGAAAACGGCGACCGGAGCGGCAAGGGCAGCAGCAACGACAACGGCTTGAATAAGGTTCTTCATGATACGTACCTCCGACTGTGTCTGGTTGTGTGGCTTCGAACACCTCGTTCGTTGCCAATGACTAAAGTTTAGGCACGTGCGCCCTCGAGAGTTATCGGGCTGCGTGGAAGTGATTGTTGCTGGCCGCGGATGGAATCCGGCGTCACAACCGCTGCGCAGCGATGGATTCCGCGCGCCAAGTGCGGTTTAATCGATGCCCGGCCACGCCAGCATCAACGGACATTTCATGCTCGACCTCGAAGATCTTCGGCTCGTTCGCGCGATCGGCGCGTCACGCTCGCTGGCGTCTGCCGCGCGCCTGCTCGACCTCACGCCGCCCGCGGTCACGCTGCGCCTGCAGCGGATGGAGGCGCGGCTCGAGGTCCGGCTCGCGGTGCGGCAGTCGAAAGGCATCGCGCTGACCGACGAAGGGCAGCGGCTGTACCAGGAAGCCGTCGCGATTCTCGAGCGCGTCGAAGCGTTGCCGCTCAGCCTCTCCGGCGATCACGGCGACGTGCAAGGCACGCTGCGCGTCGTCGCGCCGTTCGGCTTCGGGCGCAAGTACGTCGCGCGCATCGTGCGCGACGTGCAGCGTGCGCATCCGAAGCTCGAGATCTCGCTGCATCTGTCGGAGAGCCCGTTGACGAGCGCGTCGGGCGCCGATGTGGTGATCCACGTCGGCAGCCTGAAATCGTCGTCGTGGATCGGCTATCCGCTCGCACCCAACGAACGCTTCCTGTGCGCGAGCCCCGGTTACGCGCGCCGCATCGGCGCATTGAGCCATCCGTCCGACCTCGCCCGCTACGACTGCCTGTGCCTGCGCGAGAACGACGAAGACATCGTCCGCTGGCGCTTCTCGCAAGCCGGCGACGGCGAAGGCGACGCCAGGCGCTCGGCCGTGATCCGCGTGACGGGCGCGCTGTCGTCGAACGACGGCACCGTGATCACCGACTGGGCGCTCGCGGGGCTCGGCATCGTCGAACGCTCCGAATGGGACGTCGCGCCGCTGCTGGCGAGCGGCAAGCTGGTCAGGCTGCTGCCCGACTGGCATCTGCCGCCCGCGCCGGTGACCGCGCTGCTGCCGTCGCGCACGGGCCGTTCCGCGCGACAACGGGTGTTCCTCGAAGCGGCCACGCAATTTCTCGCGCCGCCGCCGTGGCGCGCGAAGGTGCCGCCGCCCGCCCATCATTAAATTGGTGTTAATGACCGATTTCCGCCGCGTTAAACCCGCGGCGAGTCGAACGCCGTAGAGTGTGTGCGTCGCCAACCATCGAGGCAACGCATCATGGGCATCCCCACCGTCACCACCCCCGCCGCACTGATCGACGTCGATCGGATGCACGCCAACATCGCGCGCCTGCACGCGCATCTGGACGCATTCGGCGTCGCGTTCCGGCCGCACGTGAAGACGACCAAGTGCCAACAGGTCGTGGACGCGCAGATCGCGGCCGGCGCGCGCGGCATCACGGTGTCGACGCTGAAGGAGGCCGAGCAGTTCTTCGCGAGCGGCGTGCGCGACATCGTCTATGCGGTCGGGATGATCCCCGCCCGGCTCCCTCAGGCGCTCGCGCTGCGCCGGCGCGGCTGCGACCTGAAGATCGTCGCCGACAGCCTGCACACCGCGCAGGCGATCGCGGCGTTCGGCCGCGAGCATGGCGAGCGCTTCGAAGTCTGGATCGAGATCGACGTCGACGGTCACCGTTCGGGGATCCGCCCCGACGACGACTTGCTGATCGACGTGGGGCGCACGCTCGCCGCTGGCGGCATGACGCTCGGCGGCGTCCTGGCTCACGCCGGCTCGAGCTACGAATACGACACGCACGACGCGCTGGTCGCGATCGCCGAACAGGAGCGCGCGCGCACCGTGCATGCCGCGCAGCGCCTGCGGGCGGCCGGCTTGCCGTGCGACGTCGTCAGCATCGGCTCGACGCCGACCGCGCTGTCCGCGGCGAACCTCGACGGCGTGACGGAAGTCCGCGCGGGCGTGTACGTGATGTTCGACCTCGTGATGCACAACATCGGCGTGTGCGCGCTGTCCGACATCGCGCTGTCGGTGCTGACCACCGTCATCGGCCACCAGGAAGAGAAAGGCTGGGCGATCGTCGACGCGGGCTGGATGGCGATGAGCCGCGATCGCGGCACGCAGCGGCAGGCGCGGGACTTCGGCTACGGTCAGGTGTGCACCGAAGCCGGCGACGCGCTCGACGGCTATCTGATGAGCTCGGCGAATCAGGAGCATGGGATCGTGTCGCGCAGCGGCGCGCCGGATCCGGATATCGCGAGGCGGTTTCCGATCGGCACCCGCTTGCGGATTCTGCCGAACCACGCGTGCGCGACCGGTGCGCAACATCCGGAATACCGTGCGCTGACGCGCGACGGCGCGACGCAGACTTGGCCGCGTTTCTACGGGTGGTAAAAGCGCCGGCCATCGCGGCCGTCGCGATTCAACGTCGAGGCAACCGTTTGTTCAACGACAGTCGCCTCATCGAATTCCAGTTTGCATCATCTTTCCACAGGCTCGCCCGCCATGCCGTCAGACGCCCAGCTCCTGCTTCTCGATCGTGATGCCGTCGGGCCCGCGCTTCAGGCCGAACAGGTGACGGCGGCCGTGCGCGACGCTTTCCTGCTGCACAGTCGGCGCGCCGGGCGCGTCTTCCCGGTGGTGCGCGAAAAGCTCCATACCGGCGGCATATTCGGCATCAAGTCGGGCGACGTCGCACAGCAGGAACTGCTCGGCTTCAAGGCGGCCGGCTTCTGGCCCGGCAACCGAAGCCGCGGCGGCGAGCCGCACCAGGCGACGATCGCGCTGTTCGATCCGGCCACCGGCCGCCCGCTGTGCATCATGGACGGCAATGCGATCACCACCGCGCGCACCGCGGCGGCCGGGGCGCTCGGGCTGCAGACGCTGGCGCGTCCCGACAGCTCGCGCTTCTGCGTATTCGGCACCGGCGTGCAGGCGCGCGCCCAGCTCGACCGGACGCTCGCGCTGCTGCCGCAGCGATGCGCGGTGCAATACGTGAGCGCCGGCGGCGCCCCGGACCCGGCCTTCGAGTCGGCGTTCAGCGCCCGCTGCGACATCCGGGCCGCGCGCGACCGCAACGATGCGGTGGCCGGCAGCGACGTGGTGATCACGGCGACGCCCGGCCGCGGCCCGCTGTTCGACGCCGCCGCGGTGCGGCCGGGCACGCATCTGACCTGCGTCGGCGCCGACACCGCCGGCAAGCGCGAGCTTCCCGAACACCTGTTGGCGCGCGCGCGAATCTTCGTCGACGATCACGAGCAGGCGCGCAGCATCGGCGAATGCCAATGGGCGCCCGAGCTGCCGCGCATCGAGATCGGCGACGTGCTCGCGGGCGTCGTCACGGTCGATCGTGCGGCGCACGACATCACCGTGTTCGACATGACGGGCCTCGCGCTACAGGATCTGACCGTCGCGCGCGTCGTCTATCGACAGGCCGTCGAGCACGGCGCAGGCCACCGCGTTCCGTGGCCATGGTGAGCGCCGCCGCGCGCGGCAGGTTGCGTCGCCATGCGGTCATCTCGCGTATGCGCAAGCACGTTTGACTTCGACGATGCGTTGCGGTGCGCGCATGCGGCTCGACACGCGCGCACGAGCCCAACGGATACGACCTTCAGCGCGCACGAGGCAAATTGCGTCGACGACGCACCGCCGATCGACATCGCCCGCTCCGCTCACAACCCGTCGATCCCGAGTCGCGCCTTCGGCAGCCCCGCCGAAGTGCCATGACAGCGCGCGCCCCGTCACGCCGCCTGACGCGCCTGCGCGATCCGTTGCGGCGCCTTCGGGCGCGCATAGAGCCGTTCGAGATACGCCTGCAATTGCGGGAACGTATCGAGCAACTGGCATTCGCCGGCCCAGTCGATCAGATAAGCGGTCACGCAATCGGCCACCGACAGCGCATCGCCGACGATGAACTCGCGGCCTTCGAGATGCCGCTCGAGAATCGCGGCCATCGTCACGAAGTCCTCGCGTGCGAGCGCGATGTCGGCCGGCAGACGCTTTTCCGGCGGATAGAGGAACGTGTGGCGCGCGATGCGCCACAGCGGCTGCTCGAGCTCCGTCACCGCGAACATCACCCATCGGTAAGCGTGCGCACGCAGCGCCGGATCCGTGGGCAGCAGCGCCTTCTGCGGATACTTGTCCGCGAGATACAGCACGATCGCGGCCGACTCGGGAATCACCAGATCGCCGTCCACCAGCACCGGCACCTTGCCGGCCGGATTGAGGCGCAGGAATTCGGGATGCTTGTGCTCGCCCGCCGGCAGGTTGACCGACACGAATTCGAAATCCGCGTCGAGTTCCTTGAGCCCCCAGAGCGCGCGCTGCGAACGCGTGCCGGCAAATCCGTAAAGCTTCATCGCAATGTCTCCGTCCAGATTGTGTGTCATGTCGCGCGGGCCGCGTCGTGTCCGACCACGGCCGGCGTCGGTCGCGCGCAGCGCGTGCCGCGTACCGCCGCTCACATGCCGGGCACCGGCAGAATCGGCATCACCTCGACCGCCTCGCCGGGAAACAGCGTGAAATGCGGATGACCTTCGAACAGCGCGGCCGCTGCGTCGTGCGACGCGGCGCGCACGATAGTGAACGCGCCGAGCGCATTGGCCGTATCGGCGACGCCGCGCGTGTCGATCCTCTTGGTCTTGCCGAGCGGGCCGCCGAGTTCGACGATCGCATCGCGATGCCGGTCGACCCACGCATGCCACGCGGCCATTCCGTCCCGCTCGCGTGCGCGCCGCTCGTCCTCCGACAGCGCGAGCCACGCCTTCATGGGCGCACTGTCCTTGCTGCCGACGAAAACCGCGAGATACAACTGCTGTCGAGCATCCATGCTTCCTCCGTCCGGTGGCGGGCGCGGCAGGCTGCCGCACCTCGCCCTTGACACAATAGGTTGATATCAACACAATTGCAACATGGCCCGCAATAATGACCTTCCCTTCGAAACGACGTTGATGGTGCGCGATTGCTGCTTGTGCCTGCACATGCAGCGCGCGGCGCGCAATCTCGCGCGCATCTTCGACGATGTGCTGCGTCCGCTGGATCTCACCAACGGCCAGTTTTCGCTATTGATGTCGCTGAACCGGCCGCAGCCGGCGACGATGAAATCGGTGGCGTCGCTGCTCGCGATGGATCGCACCACGCTGACCGCCGCGCTGAAGCCGCTGGAGCGGCGCGGGCTGCTCACGATCGCTCAGGATCCGGACGACGGGCGCAGCCGTCTGCTCGAACTCACGCCGGCCGGCCGCCAGCTGCTCGCCGACGCGTTTCCGCTGTGGCAGCAAGCGCATGCCGACATCGAGAAGTCGTTCGCACCGGAGCAAGTCGACGTGCTGCGCGACCAGTTGCGCATGCTGTCGGAAGACCCGGCGACGCGCGGCTGAGGCGCGCGTCATAACTGGTTGATGCAGCGGGTTGATGCAGCGGGTCGATGCTTGCCGCAGCCTGGCGGCAGCGGGCCGATCGGCCCGCGTGCACGTCACTCGGCGAGCGCCGCCGCGACGCCGACGCGCTTCGGCACGCCGGCCACGATCGTCGCGACCGCGACGGCCAGCACCGCGGCCGCGCCGACGAACACACCGCCCGCGCCGTTCGCATCGAACACCACGCCGCCGGCCGCCGCGCCCGTTGCAATCGCGAGCTGGATCGCCGCGACGATCAGCCCGCCCGCGCTTTCCGCTTCGTCCGGCACGGTGCGCGTGACCCACGTCGACCACGCGACCGGCACGCCGCCGAACGCCATCCCCCACAACGCGACGAGCACCGCGTCGAGCATCGGCGCGCGGCCGAGCGCGACCAGCGCGATCGCGAGCACGACCATCAGCGCCGGCATGCCGATCAGCATCGGCCGCAGCCGGTGTTCGAGCACGCGGCCGGCGAGCGACGTGCCGACGAAGTTGGCGATCCCGTAGCCGAGCAGGATCGCCGACAAGCCGTTCACGCCGACGCCGGCAACCTGTTCGAGAAACGGCCGCAAATACGTGAAGAACGCGAAATGCCCGGTGAATACGAGGATCGTCGCGAACATCCCGAGGCCGACGGTCGGCCGGCGCAGCACGTCGACGAGCGTGCGCAGGCGCGTCGTGCCGCTCGGCGGCATCGACGGCAGCGTGGCGGCCTGCGATACGAACGCGACGCCGCCGAGTGCGGCCGCGATCAGGAAGACGTTGCGCCAGCCGATCAGGTGCCCGAAGTAACTGCCCATCGGCGCCGAAGCGATCGTCGCGACCGCCACGCCGCTGAAGATGATCGACAGCGCGCGCGGCACCATCGCGGTCGGCACGAGCCGCATCGCGGTGGCGGTCGCCATCGTCCAGAAGCCGCCGAGCGCGATGCCGAGCACCACGCGGCCGATCAGCAGCGTCGTCAGGTTCGGCGCGAACGCGACCGCGAGATTCGACGCGACGAGCAGCACCGAGAACACGAGCAGCACGCGGCGCCGGTCGATGGTGCGCGTGAGCGCGGAGATCAGCAGGCTCGTGACCAGCGCGACCGTCGCCGTGGCCGTGACGGCCTGGCCCGCGACGCCCTCGGTCACGCCGAGGCTGTCGGCCATCGGCGTGAGCAGGCTCGCGGGCAGGAATTCCGCGGTCACGAGGCCGAACACGCCGAGCGTCATCGCGAAGACGGCGCCCCATGCGGGTTCGCGGGGAGCCGCCGGGGCGGCGGCAGAGGAGATTCCGGGATTCATGCGTCGTTCCGAGTCGTCTGGGGAAAGTACCGATGTCGACGTATCGTAAGGAACAACGACAGGACGGTCTATGACATACAATCCGTTCTTATTGATCCATCGTCCGGATTTCGCAATGTCCACTCCGTTGCTCCCACCGACGTCCGACCCGCACGACCTCGTCAGCGAACTGCTGCTCGGGATGCGGCTGAGCGGCGTGCAATACCGCCGGATCCAGGTGGCGCGGCCGTTCGGGCTGAGCTTCGGCCATGCGCCGGGGCGCGCGCAGTTCCATTTCGTCGGGCGCGGACCGGTGCTGCTGCGCGACGCGGACGGCACGACGATGCAGCTCGAGGCCGGCGACGCGGTGCTGCTGCCGCACGGCCGCACGCATGCGCTGTTGTCGGACCGCGATGCACCGTGTCGCGAGATCGGCGGCTTCGAGGCCGCGAAGATCTGCGACACGGTGGCGTCGGTCGGCGTCGGGGCGTGCGCGGCGACGGAGCCGGCCGCCGGCGACGCGCTGATCTTCAGCGCGTGCATGGAACTCGATCTGGGCGGCATGCAGCCGCTCGTCGGCACGATGCCGGCGTTCATGCACGTCGGCACGCTGCTCGCCCGCTACCCGGAAATCCGCCCGATGCTCGACGCGATGGAACGCGAATCCTGCTCGGAACGCGCGGGCTTCGCGGGCATCCTCGCGCGGCTCGCGGACGTGGTCGCCGCGTTCATCGTGCGCGGCTGGGTCGAGTGCGGCTGCGGCGACGCCACCGGATGGGTGCAGGCGCTGCGCGAGCCGAAGCTCGGCCGCGCGATCGTCGCATTGCATCGCGATCCGGGGCGCAACTGGAGCGTCGCGGAACTGGCCACCGCCGCCGGCGTGTCGCGCTCGGTGTTCGCCGAGCGGTTTCTCGCCGCCACCGGGATGACGCCGGTGCGCTACCTGACCGAGCTGAGGATGCGGCTCGCCGCGCAGTGGATCGCGCGCGACCGCGACACCATCGAGACGGTCGCGTACCGGCTCGGTTACGGATCGCTCGCCGCGTTCAGCCGCGCGTTCAAGCGCGTGGTCGGCCGGCCGCCCGGTGCGGTGCGTGCGGAGGGCGATGCGCGGGTGGAGGTTTAGGGGGAGTGGTTCGGTCGATGCGGCGGGGCTGGGTTTGGTTGCCGCGGCGTTGGTTTCGACCGCGCCTCCCGTCACACCGCACTCGACGCTCACCGTTGCCCGACCCGCACGACGATCTGCGCCTGCGTATCGCGTTCGATGCGCTCCAGCGAACCGCGCAACGCCGCGAACACTTCAGGTGAACAGACCTGTGTGCCGAACGCCGCCGTCATCCGGCGCGTGACCTGCACGATGTGCGCGACCGGATCGAACACGTAATGCGACGTGAAGTCGACGAAGCGTCCGTGCACGATCGTGTCGGCCGGCAGGTCCGTCAGCGCCGCGCCGGCCGGCAGCGCGATCTGGCCGGTCTCGTCGAACGTGCCGCCGATGCAGGTCCATGGTTGCGTGCGCATCGGTTCGGCGAGCCACCCTTCGATCTGCGTCGCGATGCCGCCCGTGACGCTCGACAACGCCGGCACCGCGGTCGTGCCGTCCGGCCACACGAAATGATCGAGCGTGCCGGCAAACCTCACGTCGAACGGGCCGTCCGTCGCGCGGCGATCGCTCGTCTCGATCTGCGCGCGGCCGCGCAGCCCGGTTTGCCGCAGGCGTTCGTTCGCGAGCTGGCCGATCCGCTCGGCCGGCGCACGGCGAAACAGGTTGCGCTCGAGCTCGGCCGTCCAGCCGTCGTCTTCGACGAATGCGTGGAACGGCGCGGCGCCCGCCTGCGCCGCATCGATCGCGAGCCGCGCGGTGCGGCGCCGCGGCTGCGTGGCCGGCGTGCGCGACAGCACGCCGCTGTCGACCAGCAGCGCCGGCCGGTCCATCACGATCGGCGGCAGATAGCCGAACGCGATGCCGGCCGTCGTCGTATCGGCGTACAGGCCGAGCTCGGGCAGCCAGGTGATCGCATGATTGATCGCGCCGCCGCCGTAACCGGGCACCGACGGCAGCGTGTACACGGCGCCGAGGTTGATCAGCACCGGCTCGCTGCGGATGCCGACCGCCGCGAGCAACGCGCCGAATAGCGCGACGTGGTCCTTGCAGTCGCCGTAGCGGTTGCGCAGGATGTCGGTCACGCGATGCGGCGCGGCGGCCGTCTCGCCGAGAAAGATCGCGACGTAACGCACGTTCGCCTGCACCCAGTCGTACAGGATGCGCGCCTTGTCGCGCACGCCGTCGGCATCGGCGGTGAGCGCGCGCGCCAGTTGCACGACGGCCGGATCGTGCGCGCCCGCATCGACGGCCGCGTTGCGATACCGCGCGGCGAACGCCGCGTAGTCCGGCAGCGTCGACACCACGAGCCGGTCGCCGTAAGTTTGATAACCGACCGAGCCGCTCTCGATCCGCTCGTACGGCCCATGCCGATAATCGAACGCGTAGCGCGTGCGGCCGTTCGCGGTCACCGGCGGCAACGCGACGTAGCCGCGCGCGTCCGCGTGCAGCGGCATGTCGGCCGGCACGTCGAAGATCAGCCGCTGATGCTCCACCGGCTCGCGCGACGGTTCGACGTAGTAGCCGAAGTAGCCCGCGTTGACCGGCTTCGTGCGTGACTTGCGGAATGCGATGCGGGTGCGCGAGCCGGCCTCGACGCCGGGAAACACCACCGTGCGCAGCAGCCCGTCCTGAAACGTCGGCGCGCCGGCCGAGCGCGGCTCCTGCACGTCGCGGATGCCGTCGGCGCCGACCGGATGCGCGACGCCGTCGCGATCGATCGTCTCGGCCGCGACCAGTTCGACCTTCTCCAGATTCTTGTCGTACCAGACGTAGCGCTGCGCAATCGCATCGATGCCGCTCGCGTCGTTGGCGCGCAGCGTCGAATCGTCGTCCTCGTCGAGCGAGCCGTCGCGCTGGATCACGAATACGTGGACATCGTCGACGAGCGTGACGGGCGCCGCGTCGCCCGTGTCGGCGGCGGGCACGGGGCGCGCGGCGGTCAGCGCGACGGCGGCGACCGCCGCCCATGCAAAGGCGCGACGCGGCCCGCTGCCGGACCGGCGGAAGGGAAATCGCACCACGTCGAAGCTCTCCAACGCGTGGGGGTTCGGGTCAGGAATTCGGCCGGCGTATCGGCGCCGGCTGCAACGAGCGCGAGCCGATGAGGTCGGCTCGCTCAGTTCGAGCAGCCAGTGTGTTCGCCGCACCGCCCAGCGTCAACCCGCCCGGCATTCGCTCGCCCCGCACGAAACCACCCTGCCCATCGCCGCCGCCGCGCGGCAAGCGCACGCGCGCGGCACCACCCCTCCCTCCCCACTCGCGCGATCACATCGCTCGCCGCGTGCGCGGCTCGCGTAAGCGCCCAACTCGTGCGTTGTTCCCCGCATTTCGGCATTTGTGCGCGCGCAACAATGGCGGTGCCTCGCGACCGGCGCCGTCCGGGGGCATGTTTTTCCGCGACGCCGGCCGCGGCGCTTTCCGAAGAACCACATCTCACGAGGACATACCATGCAACTCCAATCCCATCCGGCGTGCCGTCCGTTCCATGAAGCAGGCGAACTCACGCAATTGACCGCGTTCTACGAAGAAGGCCGCAACGTCATGTGGATGATGCTGCGATCGGAGCCGCGTCCGTGCTTCAACCAACAGCTCGTCACGGACATCATCCACCTCGCGCGCGTCGCACGCGATTCGGGCCTGCCGTTCGACTTCTGGGTGACGGGCTCGCTCGTCCCCGAGCTGTTCAACGTCGGCGGCGACCTGAGCTTCTTCGTCGACGCGATCCGCAGCGGCAGACGCGATCAGCTGATGGCCTATGCGCGCTCGTGCATCGACGGCGTGTACGAGATCTACACGGGCTTCGGCACCGGCGCGATCTCGATCGCGATGATCGAAGGCAGCGCGCTGGGCGGCGGCTTCGAGGCCGCGCTCGCGCATCACTACATCCTCGCGCAAAAGGGCGTGAAGCTCGGCTTCCCCGAGATCGCGTTCAACCTGTTCCCGGGCATGGGCGGCTATTCGCTCGTCGCGCGCAAGGCGGACCGCGGCCTCGCGGAGACGCTGATCGCGTCGGGCGAGGCGCATGCGGCCGAGTGGTACGAGGATCGCGGGCTCGTGGACGAGACGTTCGACGCGGGCGACGCGTACGTCACGACACGCACCTTCATCGACGTGGTCAAGCCGAAGCTGAACGGCATCCGGGCGATGCTGCGCGCGCGTGAGCGCGTGTTCCAGCTCACGCGTTCCGAGCTGATGGACATCACCGAGCAATGGGTTCACGCGGCGTTCACGATCGAGCCGAAGGACCTCGCCTACATGGAACGCCTGGTGATGCTGCAGAACCGGCGCGTGTCGAAGCTGCGCACGGTGTAACGGAAGCGGAGCGCGCCGCTGCGTCGCGGCGGCGCGCCCGCGATGCGGACACGCTCAGGCGATCAGCCTGAGCTTTCTCGTTTCGGCGAGCCACGCCTCGAAGGCCTGAGCCGGCATCGGCCGCGCATAGTAGAAACCCTGCGCGCGGTCGACGTCGATCTGCTTCAGGAACTCGGCCTCCGCGCGCGTCTCGACGCCCTCGGCGACCACCGAGAAGCTCAGCGCCCGCGCGAGCGACACGACCGAACTCACCAGCGCCTGCGAGCGCGTGTTGCGATCGATGCCGGTGATGAAGCTGCGATCGAGCTTGATCGAATCGAGCGGCAGCCGCGACAACTGCGACAGCGACGAATAGCCGGTGCCGAAATCGTCGAGGTGAATCTGCGCGCCGAGCTGGCGGAACTGCTTCATCAGCCCGTGCGCCGCGTTCTCGTCCTCGATGAAGCTGCTCTCGGTCAGCTCGACGTCGACGAGGCTCGGCTTCAGTCCGGCGCTGTCGAGGATCGACGCGAACTGATCGACCACGTTCATGTCCTGCAACTGCCGCGCGGACACGTTCACCGCGATCCGCACGCCGAGCCCCTGCGCCTTCCATGCGGCGGCCTGCGCGGCCGCGGTACGCATCACCCAGCGCCCGAGCGGCGCGATCAGCCCCGACTCCTCGGCGAAGCGGATGAACTCGACCGGCGCGACGAGCCCGCGATCGGGCGACTGCCAGCGGATCAGCGCCTCGACGCTGCGCACGTCGCCGGTGGCGATGTCGACGACCGGCTGGTAATGCAGCACGAACTGCTCGTCCTCGAGCGCCTTGCGCAGGTTCGTGTCGAGCCACATGTACTTCGCGACCTTCTGGTTCATCTCCAGCGAGAACACGCGGTACGTGTGCTTGCCTTCTTCCTTCGCGACGTACATCGCGGTGTCGGCGCTGCGGATCAGCGTCTCGAGCGAATCGCCGTGCTGCGGATACATCGCGATGCCGATCGAGCAACTCGTGTAGACCTCCACGAGCCCCAGATGGATCGGCGTGCGCAGCCGCTCGAGGATGATCTGTGCGGTCGCCTCAAGCAGCGGCCGCGTGCCGTGCTCGAACAGCACGAGGAACTCGTCGCCGCCGAGCCGCGCCAGCGTCGCGCCCGACGGCAGGCAGCCGCCGATCACGGCCGACACGTCCTGCAGCAGCCGGTCGCCGGTGATGTGCCCGTAGTGGTCGTTGACGCGCTTGAAGTTGTCGAGATCCAGGAACAGGATGCCGACCTGGCCGCGCACGTCGCTGCGATCGGCCGCGAGCGCGATGCGGATGCGCTCGCTGATCGCATGGCGGTTCGGCAGCCCGGTCAGCACGTCGGTATTCGCGAGCTCGGTGAGCCGCTGCTGCGCGTTGCGCTCCTCGGTGATGTCGATGCCCGAGCAGATCAGGTACTGCTCGTCGACGCCGCTGCCGCTCTGCACGAACTTGTTGCGGAACTGGAACAGGCGCGGCCCGTTGACCGTGTTGATGTAGCGCTCGACCGCGAACGGGCGGTTGCTCGCAAAAAAGCCGGTGATGTTGCTGCGCGACTGCTCGCCCTGCTCCTCGCTCATGAACAGCTCGAACGCGCTGCGGCCGATCACGTCGACTTCGCGCTTACCCGTCACTTCCTCGCACAGACGGTTGAAGCGCTGCACCATGCCGTTGCGGTCGAGAATCACGACGAGCGAATTCACTTCGGACACGACCTGCTCGGCGAACGCGAGCCCGTGGGCGAGGTCGGCCGCGACGGACTCGGTATCCGAGTAGGCGGACGCGGTGCCGGCCCAGTTGGCGGTGTCGACCTTGCGGCCGACGAGGTGCAGGCTCACCGGATCGCCGAACAACGCGAGTTCGAGCACGAGGTGCGACGTGACGCCGGTGAGCGCGCGGATGCGCGCGGCCTGCTCGCCGGTCAGCGCGACGGCGACATTGGTACAGCCGCGCTGCGCGGCCAGTTCGAGTGCATTGCTGTCGCTACCGAGGCGCCAGCATGGGCTGCGCGTACCGAGATGCGCTTCGAGCACCGCGCAATCGTTTTCGTCATCCATCGACACGCCCCGATCCAGAAAAAACGCATAGTGTAGACGGAGGCGAGCCATCTGCCATCGGTCGCTGCAGGTGCACCGCGCATGCGCGGCGGCGCAGTCGTGACGACAGGGACAGCGGCCCTCGTTCCGTACGTGTTTTCAACCAATGCGACCCGGCATTCGCGCTCGACGCGCGCAGGATTATTCAAACGAATGATGTAACCCATCTTATCAAATGACGATGCGGATTGACACTCACATTTGACGGCGAGTGTCAAGGAATCACGCAATGATTGACAACGATTTTCCATGAATGCGCGCCGCATCGCGCCCGCGACTTGCGCGGGCGTCGAAGCACGTGGTGGGGGCCGTCGGGAAGCCGCGTCCGGCGGGCTTTGCGGCGCAGCGGACGAGCGCGGCAATCGAGCGGCGGTCACATGCCCAGCCGGGGTCGGAACGCAATGCGGATTAGCGCTTGAAGGCGGATTTTTATTGCCGTACGCATGAGAATGCACGCGTATTGGCGCATATTAATTCCGGTGCCGTTGCGGCGTTCCATCGGACGAATCGCATCCATATCGGCACGCGGGCGGCCACGCGACGCGCGGTGGAACCGGTACTAATACAGCGAGGCGCCCCGCCCGCGCGGAAAATCGCACGCCGCGCATACGGCCGCGCGGCGCGCGTCATGCCTATTCGCCGTCGACGAAGCCGTAACCGCCGCCGCCCGGCGTTTCGACGACGAACACGTCGCCGGCCGCCATCTGCGCGCGGCCGATATGCGCGAGCGTCTCGACGGTGCCGTCGGCGCGCTCGATCGTGTTGCGCCCGAGCGCGCCCGCTTGGCCGCCCGCCGCGCCGAACGGCGCATGGATCCGGTTGTTCGACAGGATCGATGCGGTCATCGGCTCGAGGAAGCGGATCCGCCGCACCGCACCGTCGCCGCCGCGCCAGCGCCCGCGCCCGCCGGAATCGGCGCGCAGCCGGTGCGACTCGAGCCGCACCGGGTAGCGCCATTCGAGCACCTCCGGATCGGTCAGCCGCGAGTTCGTCATGTGGGTCTGCACCGCGCCCACGCCGGCGAAGCCGTCGCCGGCACCGCTGCCGCCCGCGATGGTCTCGTAGTACTGGTAGCGCGCGTCGCCGAACGTGAAATTGTTCATCGTCCCCTGGCTCGACGCGACGCAGCCGAGCGCGCCGTACAGCGCATTGGTGATCGCCGACGACGTCTCGACGTTGCCCGACACGACGGCCGCCGGATACTCGGGATTGAGCATCGAGCGCGCCGGCACGATCACGTCGAGCGGCTTCAGGCAGCCGGCGTTCAGCGGAATGTCGTCGCCGACCAGCGTGCGGAACACGTACAGCACCGCGGCCATGCAGACGGCCTTCGGCGCGTTGAAGTTGTTGTCGAGCTGCGCGGACGTGCCGCCGAAGTCGATCCGCGCACTGCGCGCCGCGCGGTCGACGCGGATCGCGACGCGAATCTCCGCGCCGTTGTCGAGCGGATAGCGATAGGCGCCGTCCTGCAGCGCGCCGATCACGCGTCGCACCGCTTCTTCCGCGTTGTCCTGCACGTGCGCCATGAACGCGACCACCACGTCGCGGCCGAACTGCGCGACCATCCGCCGCAGCTCGTCGACGCCCTTCTGGTTCGCCGCGATCTGCGCGCGCAGGTCGGCCATGTTCTGCTCGACGTTGCGCGCCGGATAGCGGCCCGACGCGAGCAGCGCGCGCGTCTCGGCGTCGCGCAGTACGCCCGCCGACACGAGCTGCCAGTTGTCGATCAGCACGCCTTCTTCGTCGATGTGGGTCGAATCGGGCGGCATCGAGCCGGGCGTGGTGCCGCCGATGTCCGCGTGGTGGCCGCGCGAGCCGACGTAGAACAGCGGCGTGTCGGCATCGTCCGCGAACACCGGCGTGATCACCGTGACGTCGGGCAGGTGCGTGCCGCCGTGATACGGATCGTTCAGCATGAACACGTCGCCGTCGCGCATGCGGCCGCGGTTGCGCTCGATCACCGTGCGGATGCTCTCGCCCATCGAGCCCAGATGCACGGGCATGTGCGGCGCGTTCGCGATCAGGTTGCCGGCACCGTCGAAGATCGCGCACGAGAAGTCGAGCCGCTCCTTGATGTTCACCGAATACGCGGTGTTCTGCAGCCGCAGCCCCATCTGCTCGGCGATCGACATGAACAGGTTGTTGAAGATCTCGAGCCGCACCGGATCGGCCTCGGTGCCGAGCGAGCGGCGCACCGGCAGCGACGTCGTGCGGGTCAGCACGAGGTTGCCCTGCGCGGTCATCTGCGCGCGCCAGCCCGGCTCCACGACCGTCGTGCCGTTGCGCTCGGCGACGATCGCCGGGCCGTCGATCGTGTCGCCGGCCAGCAGCGCGTCGCGCACGTAGAGCGCCGCATCGTGCCAGCGGCCGCCCGAATAAAACCGCACGGTGTCGTGCACGGGCACGCTCGCCGCCGCGTCGCGCGGCGCGAGCGGCGCGACGTCGACCGGCGCATCGGAGCGGCCGATCGCCTCGACCGACGCCAGCTCGGCCACCAGCGGCGTGCCGGGCATCAGGAACGCATAGCGCTGCCGGTACGCGGCCTCGAACGCCTGCTGCATCGCGGCGACGCTGCCGGCCGGCACGTCGAGCGCCGAATCGGTGCCCTGGTAGCGCAGGTGCACGCGCCGCTCGGTGGCGATGCGCTCGGGCGCCACGCCCTGCTCGAGCAGCGCGCCGATCGCGTCGTCGGCGAGGCGGTCGAGCGCCGCGTTCAGCGCCGGCAGCGACGCGTCGGACAACACGGCTTCGATCGCGGCCTCGCGCATCGCGGTCTGGTCGGCGAGCCCCATCCCGTAGGCGGACAGCACGCCCGCGAGCGGGTGCGCGAACACCTGCGTCATCCCGAGCGCGTCGGCCACGCCGCACGCGTGCTGGCCGCCCGCGCCGCCGAAGGTCGTCAGCACGTAGCGCGACACGTCGTGGCCGCGCTGCACGGAAATCTTCTTGATCGCGTTCGCCATGCTGCCGATCGCGATCTCCAGGAAGCCTTCGGCGAGCGCCTCGGGCGTCTCGCGCCGGCCAGTCGCCGCGTGGATTTCGTCGGCGAGCGCGGCGAACTTCGCGACGACGCCGTCGCGATCGAGCGGCTGGTCCGCGTTCGGGCCGAACACGCGCGGGAAGTGCTCGGGCTGGATCTTGCCGAGCATCACGTTGCAGTCGGTCACCGTCAGCGGGCCGCCGCGCCGGTATGCGGCCGGCCCGGGGTTCGCGCCGGCCGATTCCGGCCCGACGCGCAGCCGCGCGCCGTCGAAGCCGAGCACCGAGCCGCCGCCGGCCGCGACCGTGTGGATGCTCATCATCGGCGCGCGCATCCGCACGCCGGCCACCTGCGTGTCGAACACGCGCTCGAACTCGCCGTGGTAGTGCGATACGTCGGTCGACGTGCCGCCCATGTCGAAGCCGATCACGCGCTCGAAGCCGGCCGCGCGCGCGGCGCGCGCCATCCCGACGATGCCGCCGGCCGGCCCCGACAGGATCGCGTCCTTGCCCTGGAACGCGTCGGCGCGCGTGAGGCCGCCGCTGCTCTGCATGAACTGCAGGTTCACGCCGGGCATCTCGTGCGCGACCTGCTCGACGTAGCGGCGCAGGATCGGCGACAGGTATGCGTCGACCACGGTCGTGTCGCCGCGCGGCACCATCTTCATCAGCGGCGACACCTCGTGCGACACCGACACCTGCGTGAAGCCGATCCGGCGCGCCAGCAGCGCGAGCGCGCGCTCGTGCGCGGTGTGCCGGTAGCCGTGGATCAGCACGATCGCCAGCGCGCGCACGCCGGTATCCAACACGCTGCGCAGCGCGGCTTCGGCGCCGTGCAGGTCGAGCGGCACGACGACGTCGCCGTGCGCGCCGATCCGCTCGTCGATCTCGACGACCGTCTCGTACAGCGCGTCGGGCAGCACGATGTCGAGATCGAACAGCCGCGGCCGGTTCTGATACGCGATGCGCAGCACGTCGCGAAAGCCGCGGGTCGTCGCGAGCGCGGTGCGCTCGCCGTTGCGCTCGAGCAGCGCGTTGGTCGCGACCGTGGTGCCCATCTTCACCATCTCGACGCGCTCGGGCGTGATCGGCTCGCCGTCGGCGAGGCCGAGCAGATGGCGGATGCCGGCCACCGCTGCGTCGCGATACTGCTCGGGGTTTTCCGACAGCAGCTTGTGCGTGACGAGCGTGCCGTCCGGGCGGCGCGCGACGATGTCGGTGAACGTGCCGCCGCGGTCGATCCAGAATTGCCAGCGCGCGGCGTCGGAGGAAACGGGGGAAGTGTGTCGGTCGGTCATGGCGTTGAAGTCGATGCGTCGTTGAAGCGGAGGACGAGCGCCGCCGCACGGCGCGCGTCGCGCGCCGCGGGTGGGCTTCGATGAACGTGGGAAGGTGAAGCGGCGGGCGCGGTGCGCTTACGCGGCGTCGAGTTCGCGGCCGCGCGTTTCGGGCAGCGTCAGCGCGGCGACGATCAACACGCCGTACGCGGCGACCGCGAAGATGCCGATGCTCGCGCCGAGCCCGTAGTGCTTCGACAGCGCGCCGATCAGGAACGGAAACAGCGCGCCGACTGCGCGGCCGACGTTGTAGCAGAAGCCCTGCCCCGAGCCGCGCACGCGGGTCGGGAACAGCTCGGTGAGGAACGCGCCCATCCCGGAGAAGATGCCCGACGCGAAGAAGCCGAGCGGAAAGCCGAGCCACAGCATCGACATGTTCGTCAGATGCAGCGCCGGCGACGTGTAGGCGAATGCGATCACCATCGAGCCGAGCGCGAACAGGATGAAGTTCGGCTTGCGGCCGAGACGGTCGGTCAGGTAGGCGCTCGTCAGATAGCCGATCCACGAGCCGACGATGATCGTCGCGAGATAGCCGCCCGTGCCCATCACGGTCAGGTGCCGCTCGGTCTTCAGGAACGTCGGCAGCCACGTCGTGATCGCGTAATAGCCGCCCTGTGCGCCGGTGGTCAGCAGCGCCGCGCGCAGCGTGGTCGACAGCAGCTTCGGCGCGAAGATTTCGGTGAGACGCGGCGCGTCGGTCGCGCGCTGCGCGGCCTTCTCCTTTTCGTAGACGTCCGGCTCCTTCACGTAGCGACGGATCACGACCACCAGCAGCGCGGGCGCGAGGCCGACGAGGAACAGCGCGCGCCATGCCTGCTCGGCCGGCAGCACCGAGAACAGCAGCGCATACAGCAGCGCCGCCAGGCCCCAGCCGATCGCCCAGCCCGACTGCACGAGCCCGACCGCCTTGCCGCGGTCGCGCGCGCGGATCACTTCGCCGATCAGCACCGCGCCGGCCGTCCATTCGCCGCCGAAGCCGAAGCCCATCAGCGCGCGCGCCGCGAGCAGCTGCGAGTAGTTCTGCGCGAGCCCGCACATTGCGGTGAACACCGCGAACCACAGCACGGTCAGCTGCAGCGTGCGCACGCGGCCGATCCGGTCCGACAGGATGCCCGCGAGCCAGCCGCCGAGCGCCGATGCGAGCAGCGTCATCGTGCCGATGAAGCCGGCGTCCGCGAGCGAAATGCCCCACGTCGCGACGAGCGTCGGGATCACGAACGACAGCATCTGCGTGTCCATCCCGTCGAGCATGTAGCCGACCTTGCAGCTCCAGAACGCGCGGCGCTCGCGCGGCTGCGCGTGCGCATACCATCCGAACAGGCCGTTGTCGTTGCGTGCGGGGCCCGTCGGATCGGCGGCGGGCGCCGCGAGCGTCTTGCTTTCCATGGTGAAGCTCCTGTCGAAGTGTGCGGTTCGGTCGATGCGCGTCGGGTAAGTCGCGCCGGCGGACGCCGGCTCAGAACACCGCGAGCGACGCGTTCGTCATGTCGGTGATCAGCATGTAGCCGGGCGTATGCGCGATCGCGAGCGGCAGCTTCGCTTCCATCAGCGCGGTTTGCGGCGTCACCCCGCACGCCCAGAACACCGGCAGTTCGTCGTCGCGCACCGTCACCGCGTCGCCGAAATCGGGCGCGCCGAGATCGGCGATGCCCAGCGCCTGCGGATGGCCGATATGGATCGGCGCGCCGTGCACGCCGGGAAAGCGGCTCGTGATCTGCACCGCGCGAATCGCGTCGGCGCCGCGCAGCGGGCGCATCGACACGACCAGCTGGCCGCCGAAGATGCCCGCCCGGCGGTTCGGAATCGACGTGCGGTACATCGGCACGTTGCGGCCTTCTTCGATATGGCGCAGCGCGATCCCTTCGCGTGCGAGCATGTCCTCGAACGAGAACGAGCAGCCGATCGCGAACACGACGAAATCGTCGCGCCACAGCGCTTCGAGCGAATCGACGCGCTCGGTCAGCCGGCCGTCGCGGTACACGTTGTAGCTCGGCACGTCGGTGCGCACGTCGAGATCCGCGCCGAGCACGTCGACCCGGAACGCGCCCGGCTCGCCGACACCCAGCAGCGGACACGCCTTCGGATTCGCATGACAGAAGCGCAGGAAATCGTGCGCATGCGCGTTCGGCAGGATGGCGAGGTTCGCCTGCGCGAACGGCCCGCACTGGCCGGCCGTCGGGCCGCGGAACGCGCCGCTGCGTACGGACCGGCGGAATTCGGAAGGGGTCATGTAGGTGCTCTGAGGATCGGTCGGTGGTCGGGATGACGCGCTTGCGTCAGCGGATACGGCGAAGAATAGGAAAGAAAAAATTGGCCGGCCAACGAGTTTTTTTGCTGCCGGTGTATAGAATTCCTTAACGCGTATCGGGGTCTTCCCCGATCCCGTTCAGTTTTCTTCACCGGCAAGCTGCGCGTCCCACGTCCACCGATCGCCCATGAACACGCGCTTTCTCGAAACCTTCGTCACGCTCGCGAAGCTGCGCAGCTTCCGCACCACGGCGGCTGCGCTGCATGCGACGCCGGCCGCGATCTCGCAGCGCGTGAAGGCGCTCGAGGACGAGTTGCAGACGGTGCTCGTCGACCGCGACAGCCGCGAATTCCGCCTCACCGCGCACGGCGAATACCTGCTCGGCTATGCGAAGGCCGTCGTCGCCGCGACGCAGGAGCTGCAGGCTGCCGCGGCCGGCGACAGCGCGTTGCGCGGCAAGCTGCGGCTCGGCGTGATCGAGACGGTCGTGCACAGCTGGCTGCCGCACTACCTGCGCCGGCTCGCCGCCGACTATCCGCAACTGGAGGTCGACCTGACCGTCGACGTCAGCGTCGTGCTGCAGCGCCGGCTGATGGCCGGCGAGCTCGATCTGATCATTCGGGTGGAAGGCAGCGACGAGCCGTCGGTGGTGTGCGACGCGCTCGCGAACTATCCGGTGCGCTGGATCGCCCGCGCGGGGCTGCTGCCGAACACGCGCACGGGCCTCGCGCGGCAGGTGCTGCGTCAGCCGATCCTCACCTACGGGCGCGGGACCGCGCCGCATCGCGCGCTCGAGGACATCGTGCGCACGCTCGCGCACGCGCACGGCGTGCCGCTGTCGGAGACGCGCATCACCGGCTCGCCGTCGATCTCGGTCATCGTGCAGCTGGTGCGCGACGGGTTCGGCGTCGCGGCGATTCCGGTGCTGTTCGTCGATGCGCTGATCGAGCGCGGCGAGGTGGTCGAGCTGCCGCTGCAGCCGTTGCCGCCGTCGATCGTGGTGTCGATGTCACGGCGCGCGGATGCGCCGAAGTTCGTGCACGGCGCGTCGATCGCCGCGCGCGCCGCGTGTCATGAGTATTGCGGGAACAGCAACCGGTTGCTGGTGGAGGCGCTGTGACGCGGTGACGTGTGGCTGCTGTTACGGATCGACGAGGTCGGGCATCGCCGGATACGAGCCCGTTGCCGCAACCGCCATGCGCGGCCATTCGCGTACGCCCACGCGCTTTCGCCGAGGTCCGAATACTCGCGCCCGCGCGTCGTGCTGGCGTACCTGCGACGTGGCTACCGCGTGCGGCTCGCGCGTCGCGGCGCGCGTTCTCCGTCGGCGTCGTCGGACGCGAGCATCTGCGGAATCTCGTCGACGAGCGCATCGACGACGACACGCACCTTCGACGGAACGTGGCGCGACGCCGGCCGCACCGCGAACACCTCGGCGCCCGACACGCTGTCGCTGTCCATCACGAGCGCGAGGCGCCCGTCGCGCACGTACGGCGCCATCAGCCAGCACGGCAGCCAGGCGAGGCCCGCGCCGGCGGCGGCCGCGTCGGCGATCGCCAGCAGGTCGTCCAGTCGCAGGCGGCCGGCCGGGCGATGCTCCCGCACCGTGCCGTCGGCGCCGATGACGCGCCACGGCGACGGCTGCCCGCCGCGCGAATACGCGATGCCGACGTGCGACGCGAGTTCGTCGAGCCCCGACGGCCTGCCGTGCCGCGACAGATACGCCGGCGATGCGCAGATGCCCATCCGCTGCACGCCGAGCTTCCGGCCGACGAGCGCGCTCGTATCGGCCAGCTCGCCGATGCGCACCGCCACGTCGAAACCGTCGTTGACGAGATCGGCGATGCGATCGCTGAACGACAGATCGACTTCGAGCTTCGGATACCGCTCGACCAGACGCCGCACCACGGGCGCCACGCACTGCCGGCCGAACAGCACGGGCACGCTGATGCGCACGCGTCCGGCCGGCTCACGGCGGCCCGCGTCGAGTGCCGCCTCCGTTTCGCCCAGCTCCGCCAACAGCCGGCGACACTGCTCGTAATAGATGAGCCCTTCGTCGGTGAGCCCGAGCTGGCGTGTCGTGCGTCGCAGCAGGCGCGCGCCGAGACGCTGTTCGAGCCGCGCGACGATCTTCGCGACGGCCGAGCGCGTCTTGCCGGCGCGCAGCGCCGCCGCCGCGAAACTGCCCGATTCCACCACGTCGACAAATTCCGCGACGCCTCTCAGTCGTTCGTCCATGCGGCTCCGCTCCGATGCGATGACGGGTTGTGTCCTTGCAGGCGACAATCGTCGGCCGAATTCTCGCCAATGCGTCCCCGTGCGCGACACTATGATAGTCCCGACTATCTCGAAAAAGGAGTCGACATGCACGCATGGCAAGTCAAACCGGGCGACGGCATTGCCGGGCTACGCCGCATCGACGCGACCGCGCGCGCCGTCGGGCCGACCGACGTCGTCGTGAAGATCCACTCGGCCTCATTGAACTATCGCGACCTGATGTTCGCGCGCGGCGACTATCTCGGCATCGGCACCGACGCGCTGATCCCCGTCGCCGACGGCGCCGGCGAAGTCGTCGAAACGGGCCGCGACGTCACCCGCTTCAAGCCGGGCGACCGCGTGATCAACAGCTACTTTCCGCGCTGGATCGACGGGCCGCCGACGCCGCACAAGGTATCGGGTTCGCCGGGCGCGCAATTCGACGGCGTGCTCGCGGAACGGTTCGTGTCCGACGAAGCCGCGCTCGTCGCGATTCCGCCACATCTGGACTACGACGAAGCGGCGACGCTGTCGTGTGCGGGCATCACCACGTGGAACGCACTGTTCGTCGACGGCGCGCTGCGGCCGGGCGCGACCGTCGTGCTGCTCGGCACCGGCGGGGTGTCGATCGTCGCGCTGCAGCTCGCGCACGCGGCCGGGCTGCGCACGATCGTCACGTCGTCGAGCGACGCGAAGCTCGAACGCGCCCGCACACTCGGTGCGGACGCAACCATCAACTACCGGGCGATACCCGACTGGCAGCACGAAGTCCTGCGGCTCACCGGCGGCGACGGTGCGGATCTGGTCGTCGAAGTCGGCGGCCGCGATACGCTGCCGCGCTCGGTCGCCGCGACGAAGATCGGCGGCACCGTGTCGGTGATCGGCGGCCTCAGCAGCTTCGGCGGTCCGGAGCTCGGGCTGCTGTCGCTGATCGGCGGCTTGCGGCGGCTGCACGGCTTGATGGTCGGCAGCCGCGCGATGCTCGACGACGTCGTGCGCGTGGTCGACGCGCAACGGATCAAGCCGGTGGTCGATCGCGTGTTCGGCTTCGACGAAGCGCCGCACGCGTACGCGTACCTGCAGTCCGGGCAGCACTTCGGCAAGGTGGTGATTCGCGTCGCGTCGTAAGGCGTGACGGTGCGGGCAGCCGTGGCAACCGTCGTCCGTCCGATCGTCGCGGTCGGCGCGATCGCGGCCGCGCCGGCCCTGCCCACGCCCAAAGCAAAACGCGGCGCCCTCGGGCGCCGCGTTTCGTTTCATGCGTCGTGCACGCCGTCGTCAGAACATCTGACGCAGGCCGATCGCGGCGCCGACGTTGTTGGTCCGGCCGATCTGGTCGACCTTGCCCGTCAGCCGGTTCGTCGCGCCCGGGTAATCGGCCGCGAACGCGCCGTTGCCGCGCGCGAAGTCGACCGTACCGTACACCTCGGTGTGCTTCGACAGCGAGTACTCGGCCAGCACGGTCGCCGAGTAGTTGATGCCGGAGCCGAGCGTGCCGTCGAGCCGCTCCGCGTTGCGCGCGTGGCCGTAGTAGCCGGCGACCGTGATCAGCAGCGGCGCGGTGGCCTGCCAGTTCGCACCGACGTAGAACGTGTCGTCGATCCGGTTCGGGCTGCTTCCGTTGAGCGTCGGTGCGCCCGACTGCTGCATGTTGAAGTCGGTCGTGCCGGTCTTGTCCTGGCCATGCAGCCAGCCCGCGAGCAGGCGCACGGTCGGCGTGATCTGGTACGCGCCGCTCAGGTGCAGGAAGCTCACCTTTGCGCCGTTGACCGCGCTGCCGTTCAGCGACGACACCGAGGTCTGCTGATAGCCGGCGTTGACCGACGCAGGCCCTTGCGCATAGGTCAGTTCGACGCCGTAGGTGCTGTCGAGGCCCATCGCGCCGGCATGATTGCCGAAGCCGTAGATCGCATCGACGCTGAAGCCGCGGTACGCGAACTTGTACTTGACCGAGTTCTGCACGGTCAGGAAGTTGCCGATCCCGTTGTAGGCCCAGCTGTCCTGCCAGTAATCGCCGACGGTCATCGGGTCGAAGATGTCGCCCATCGTGTCGTACACCGGAGCGTACTGGTTACCGAACGTCAGCGCGCCGTAGCGGTCGCTCGACAGCCCGACGTACGCCTGCCGGCTGAACAGCGTGTTCGCGACGTGCAGCTTGCCGTCGCCGAGTTCGAAGCCGTTCTCGAGACGGAAGATCGCGGCCAGGCCGCCGCCGAGATCCTCACTGCCGCGCAAGCCCCAGCGGCTGTGCGTTTCCGGGCCGACCGTCATGCCGATCAGGTCCTTGCCGTCGGGTGCGGCATTCGTCTGATAACGGATGGCCGTATCGACGAGGCCGTACAACGTGACCGAACTCTGCGCGAACGCGGAAGGTGCTGCAATAGCGAAAATCGCGCCGATACCGGCGGGAACGACGATACGTCTCATGAAAGGCCTCCCTGAGCAAATTAATTTTGTAAGCACTCCGACAGCATTTGCGCGCGTGGCCGGAACTGCGACCCGGAGAATAATCGGTCATATACGCGACACCTATTGCTGTTTCTGGATTGGACCTTTCCAACTTCGTCAACAATCGCGCAGATCGTCGGGCGGCATTCTGTAAGATGAAAGCCCGCTCCGATTCGCCGCCCATCCCATGTCGACCGCCGCCACCGCCCTGCTGCCGCTCGCCGGCGTCCTGCTGCTGAGTGTCGCCAGCCCGGGACCGAACTTCGTCATCGTCACGTCGACCGCGCTCGCCCGGCGCCGCGCCGGCGTGATGACCGCGCTGGGCCTCGCCGCCGCGTCCGGCAGCTGGGCCGCGATCGCGATCGGCGGCCTGAGCCTGCTCGTGACCCACGTTGCATGGGTGCACACGGCGCTGCGGCTCGCGGGCGCCCTCTATCTGATCTGGCTCGGTCTGAAAATGGTGCTGGCCGCCGGCCAGCCGGCAGCGCCTGCCGCGCCCGCAACGGCGGGCGGCTGGCAGGCCGCGAGAAAAGGCTATGTGGTCAGCATGACGAACCCGAAGGCCGTCGCGTTCTACGGCAGCATCTTCGCGTTGATGGTACTGGCCCAGGCGCCGGCATGGTTCGACGGCGCGGTCGTCGCGCTGTCGATCGCGATCTCCGGCACCTGGTACGGCGCGATGGCGCTGCTCGCGTCGCACCCGGCGGTGCGCCGCCTGCTGGTCGCGCGCAAGGCCGCGCTCGATACGACGGCCGGGCTGCTGCTGATGGGGGTCGGCGGGAAGATGCTGGCCGGGCGCTGAGCGGCCGCACGATCGCGCGGCGGCACGCTCGGCGCCGCGTCATTCATCGTGCATCGTACTGCGCGCGCTCGGCGGCCGCGATGATCGCATCGGCCACCGCCTTCGGCTGGCTCAGCATCGCGACGTGGCTCGCGCGCACGTGCGTGACCGTCGCGCCGATCCGCTTCGCCATCGCGTCCTGCAGCTTCGGATCGATCATCCGGTCCTGCGTCGCGACGACGAACGACGACGGCTTCGCATGCCACGCGGCGCGCGTCACCTTCTCCGAAATGCAGCCTCCGTACCACGGCCCCTGCGTCGCCGCGACCACGCGCTGCTGCGCGGGCGACAGGTCCGGCGCGAAGTCCTGCGCGATCGCGCGGTCCGACAGCGTCGTGAAGCCGGCCGCGTCCTTGCGCAGCTCGCCGGCCCACGCGGGCGCGGGCAGCCCCTGCGTGACGTCGGCGATCGACTGGCCGTCGTCCGGCGCGAACGCGGCGACGTAGACGAGCGACTTCACCTTGGCGTCGTTGCCCGCCTCGCTGATCACGACGCCGGCCCACGAATGGCCGACCAGCACGACCGGCCCCGTCTGCGCGTCGATGGCGCGCCGGGTCGCGGCCGTGTCGTCGGCGAGCGAACTCAGCGGATTCTGCACCGCGACCACATGCAGGCCGCGCGCTTCGAGCAGCGGAATCACGCGGCTCCAGCTCGAGCCGTCGGCGAACGCGCCGTGCACCAGCACGACGTTGGTCCCTTTCAAGTCCTGCTTCGGTGCGGCGTGCGCCGCGACCGCGCCGGACAGTCCTGCCAGCACCGCCGCGGACAGCAGCAGCCGTTTCGTCATACCCAACATCGTCATGCTCCTTTGCTTCGTGTCGTCGACTGGATGAAGTGCGGTGATGCCGCGCCGGCGTGACGCAGGCGCGGCCGCGCATCACGAATGCGCGTACAGATCGTCGGTGTCCGGGCGCGGGTTGCGAGCAGCGCGTGCCGCGTGCGTGTCGGCTGCTTCGTAGCGGGCGGCCGGCGCGAGCGCGGCGGTCTGGTCGTCCTGCGACTTCGACGGGCCGTTCTGGTCGGAGCGTGCGACCTGCTGCGCGGCGAGCGCGCGCTGCGCGGCTTCGATGTCGTCCGGGTAATGCGCTTCGCTGCCTGCCGGGTTGTATCCGGCGTGCTCGAGGCGGATCAGCTCGGCGCGCACGTCGGCGCGCGTGAGGCCGTGGCCGGTAGCGGCGAACGACAACGCGGGGATGGCGGCGAGGACGGCGACGGCGAGGATTCGGGCGGCTTTCATGGTGTTCTCCTTGAACAAGGTGGGTCGGTCGATCATGGGGGCGGCGATCCTGCGCGTGCCACCGAACGCTTGCTGCATGTCGACAGTAGAACCCGCTCACGTATCCGGCATGTTTCCGAACCCCCCGTGCCGTGCAAGCAGACGTTTCCACGACGGCGCCCGATACAGTGCGATACAAAACGGTCGGACGACGCATCGCGCGCCACGATGAAAAAAGGCGTGCCGCGCGCGGCACGCCTTCGTCGAACTGCGCCAACCGGGCGCGACGGGTCGCGTCAAGGCGCGAGCCGCGTGAACACGTAGTCGTAGTTCTTCACGCGCGCCTGATGACACGCGAAGCACGTCTGGTGCTGCCCGAGATCGGCCGGCACGCCGTTTATGAAGCGCCCGAAACCCCAGCCACCGGTCGCCGCATAGCGCCGCGAATCCTTCACCATCACCTGCACGGTCGTCGCCTGGCCGGGCACCGTGGCCGGCGCGAACTCGTCCGACTGCTTGCGCTTGTACGCGAGCTTCACGAGGATCGTGCCGTCCGGGAACGGCAGCGTCGAACGCTCGAGCGCGCGCATCGCGACGGGGTTGCCGAGCACCACGCGCAGCTCGTCGAGCGGCGCCGCTTCCTCGGCCGGCGCGACCATCTCCCACTTGCGGTAGCCGGGCGGAATCGTCACGCCGTAGAGCGGCGACGCGGCCGGCTTCGGCTGCTCGGCGAACGCGAACGGGCCGCTGGCGATGGCCAGCAGCACGCCCGCCGCCAGCGTGCGATGCACCGCGTGACGCGCCGCCGCACGCGCGCGCATCACAGGTGCTCCACGTGCAGGATCGCCTCGGCGAACGCCTGCGGCGCTTCCTGCGGCAGGTTGTGGCCGATGCCGCCGGTGATCGTCCGGTGCTGGTACTTGCCGGTGAACTTCTTCGCATACGCGGCCGGTTGCGGATGCGGCGCGCCGTTCGCGTCGCCCTCCATCGTGATGGTCGGCACCGCGATCGTCGGGCCGGCCGCGAGGCGTCGCTCGATGTCGTCGTATTGCGCCTCGCCCTGCGCGAGCCCGAGCCGCCAGCGATAGTTGTGGATCACGACCGCGACGTGGTCGGGGTTGTCGAACGCGGCCGCGCTGCGCGCGAACGTCTCGTCGGAGAACTTCCACTGCGGCGACGCGAGCTGCCAGATCAGCTTGTTGAACGCGTCGCGGTTCTGCGCGTAACCGAGCGCGCCGCGCTCGGTCGCGAAGTAGAACTGATACCACCACTGCAGCTCGGCCTGCGGCGGCAACGGCTTCTCGTTCGCGGCCTGGCTGCCGATCAGATAGCCGCTCACCGACACCAGCGCCTTCACGCGCTGCGGCCACAGCGCCGCGATCACGTCGGCCGTGCGCGCGCCCCAGTCGTAGCCGCCGAACACCGCGCGGTCGATCTTCAACGCGTCCATCAGCGCGACGACGTCGACGGCCGTCACCGCCTGCTGGCCGTTGCGCATCGTGTCGGCCGAGCGGAACGTCGTCGATCCGTAGCCGCGCAGATACGGAACGATCACGCGATAGCCGGCCGCCGTCAGCCGCGGCGCGACGTCCGCATAACTGTAGATGTCGTACGGCCAGCCGTGCAGCAGGAACACGACGGGGCCGTTCTTCGGGCCGAGATCCGCATACCCGACGTTCAGCAGGCCGGCGTCGATCTGGTGGATCGTGCCGAGCGACGCGGCGCCGGCCGCACCGCTCGCCGCCGATGTGCCGGGCGCGGGCTGGGCCTGCGCCAGCGAGCCGAAGCCGAGATCCGCGAGGGTCAGGCTGGCGAGGGTCGTACCGAGCAGCAGGCGGCGACGGGTATTGACGGTTTCAGACATGACTCGTTCTCCAGGGTCGATCGCTAAGAAAAGAGCCCGCGCGGGCGGGCATTCGGAACGGTGTTGGAAGCGCGCCGCGGTCGCGGCCGAACGCTTGACCGACGTTAATCCGAGCGGCCGCGACGGTTTGTATCCCAACGTATCTGCAATTGCGGATGACACAAGGCGATTCAAAATTGCGGGCGCCGCGGCACGATGCGGGCCGCACGGGCGGCCCGCCGCCGTCGAGGCCGGCAGCCGCCGCGCTCAAGCGCGCCGCAACGGCCGGAATCCGGCGCGCACCTCGCGGGCGAACAGCTCCGGCTCCTCCCATGCCGCGAAGTGGCCGCCCTTGTCGACTTCGTTGAAGTAGATCAGGTCGTGATACGCGCGCTCGGCCCAGCTGCGCGGCGCCTGATAGATCTCGCCGGGGAACACGGTGATCGCGGCCGGCAGCGAGAGGTCCACCGCATTGAAGTTGTTCGAGTGATCCTCCCAGTAGATCTGCGCGGAGGACGTCGCCGAGTTGGTCAGCCAGTACAGCGAAATGTCGTCGAGAATCTCGTCGCGCGGGATCGACCGTTCGGGCACGCCGCCGCTGTAGGTCCACTGCGAGATCTTGTCGTACATCCACGCGGCCTGCCCCGACGGCGAATCGGCGAGCGCATAGCCGACCGTCTGCGGACGCGTGACCATCATCGCCGAATAGCCGGTGTTGTCGCGATAGAACGTCGCGAGCTGCTCGTAGGCGGCCCGCTCCTTCGCCGACAGCGACGCCGGCGCCGGCGCGTCGGTCTGCAGCAGCGCCGCGATGTCGGGCGGAACCGTCGCCGGCATGTTCACGTGAATCCCGACGAGCCCCTGCACGCGCTGCATCGCCATCCGGTGCGAGATCACCGAGCCGCAGTCGCCGCCCTGCGACACGAAGCGCGTGTAGCCGAGGCGCGCCATCAGTTCACCCCAGGCGCGCGCGATGTGGTCGGAGCCCCAGCCGGGCTTCGCCGGATGGCCCGAGAAGCCGAAGCCCGGCAGCGACGGCACGACGACGTGAAATGCATCGTCGGCGCTCGCGCCGTGCGCGGTCGGGTCGGTCAGCGGGCCGATCGCCTTCACCAGCTCGAACACCGAGCCCGGCCAGCCGTGCGTCATGATCATCGGCAGCGCGTTCGCGTGCCGCGACCGCACGTGGATGAAGTGGATGTCGAGCCCGTCGATCTCGGTGATGAACATCGGGAAGCCGTTCAGCCGCGCTTCGCCCTTGCGCCAGTCGTAGTCGCTGCCCCAGTACTGCAGCAGCGCCTGCATGCGCGCGAGCCGCACGCCCTGCGATTCGTCGGCGACCGTCTCGCGGCCGGGCCAGCGCGTCGCCGCGATGCGGCGGCGCAGGTCGGTCAGCGCCCGCTCGGGAATGTGCGCGGTGAACGGCCGTATGCCGGTGTTGCCCGTGGCCGCGTGCAGCGCGGTGGGCAGCATCGCCGATACGCCGGCGGCCATGGAGGACGCCAGCAGATGGCGACGCAGCGGGGAAAAAGGTGTGGAAGACATCGTTCGGCATCTCCTTTCTTGAAGTGGAAAGTGAACATGCCGCGCGCGCCGGCGCGCCGTCTGTCGAGCGGGCGCACGCGGTCGTGCGGCGTCGCCCATTTGAAAGGTCCGATGTATCGCGAGTTTGTCCGGTACGTATGCGTTTGTAGCCGTGCGCCGCGCGGTGCGGTCAAGGTGCGGTCAAGGTGCGACCCAGCGCCCGTCGTAGCCGTCGTCGTGCAGCTCGAACAGCGCACGGCGATGGCCGCTGCGCGCGAGGTCGAGCCAGTCGATGCGCGTCACGGCGACGTCGAGCACGCAGAAGTTCGCGTAGCCGTCGGCGGCGGATGCCGTGTCGGGAGCCGGCGCGACATGCGCGTGCCCGGGCGCGTCGATCGGCGTGCCGGGTCGCAACGGCGCGCGATACAACAGCAACGTATGCGGACGACTCGACGCCCAGATCGCGCGACGCCGCGCGTCGTCGTCGCAGATCGACGCGCGGCCTTCGACACGGATCTGCACGAGCGCATCGAGATCGGCCGCGACGATCGCGATGCGCGGATCGCGGCGCAGCTCCGCGACCTTGTCCGAACGCGCATCGGTATGGAACGACAGCCGCTGCTCCGCACGGCTCGCCTGTCGCAGCACGACGGTGCGCACCTTCGGCGCACCGTCGACGCCGAGCGTCGCGGCCTGCACCATCGTGAACGGCGAGCGCTGCGGCCCGACACCGGATTCGAGGCAGGACCACAGACGGTCGTAGACGTGCGCGAGCGAGTCGGCAGCTGGAACGGACATGATGGCGCGGCGCGGTTGAGGAATTCGATCGCGCCAGCTTAACCGATCCGCCGGCGCGCTTCCCGCGTGAGCCGCGGTGCGCCGGGCGGCTCAGTTGTAGCCGCGCACCACGGTCGCCGCGGTCGTGTCGCCCGGCGCCGCGGCGAAGCGGCCGAGCACGTCCGCGACGTACTGCGGCCCTGCGCCGATCTGCGACGACCGATGCGCGGCCGGCCCGATAGCGGCGACGACCGGCGCGGCGCCGGTCGATCCGACGCCGTCGGTGACGATGCTCATCGAGGCCGCCTCACGCGGCGAGCGCCGCGCGATACGCGCGCACGAGGCGCGCGACGCCTTCCCGGATTGCGTCGACGTCCGGCGCGGCGAACGACAGGCGCAGCGATGCGGCGTCGACGTGGTCCGCGAAGAACGCCTTGCCCGGCACGAACACGACCTGGTTCGCGATCGCGCGTTGCAGCAGCGCGTCGGACGACACGTCGCCGAGCCGCGCCCACACGAACATCCCGCCTTCGGGACGATGGAAGGCGATCGCCGCGCCGAAACCGTCGCGCAGTGCGTCGCACAGCGCGTCGCATTTGCGCCGGTAGGCGGCCGTGATGCGCGGCAGATGGCGTTCGAGCGCACCGTCGGCCAGATACTCGGCGGCGGTCGCCTGCGTCCACGGCGTGCTGCACAGGTCGACCGTCTGCTTCGCGATCACGCAACGCCGCGCGATCTCGGGCGGCGCGATGGTCCAGCCGACGCGCAGCCCCGGCGCGACGATCTTCGACAGGCTCGCGAAGTGCACGATCCAGTCGCGTGCGCCGTCGACTTCGCTCGCGAGCGCCAGCATGGACGGCACCGCTTCGCCCGCGAAGCGCAGATCGCCGTACGGATCGTCCTCGACGATCAGGAAACGGTATTGCACCGCGAGACGCAGCAGCTTCATGCGCCGCTCGCGGCTGAGCGTCGCGCCGGTCGGGTTCGCGAAGGTCGGGACGGTGTACAGCAGCTTCGGCCGCGCAATCGCGCCGGCTTCGAGCTGCGACGCGAGGCGTTCGACGTCGAGGCCGTGACCGTCGACGGGAATCGTCACGACGTGCGCCTGCTGCAGACGCAGCGCCGCGAGCGTCGCCGGGTATGCCGGCTGTTCGGTCAGCACGACGTCGCCGGGCGCGACCATCACGCGCAGCAGCAGGTCGAGGCCCTGCTGCGAGCCGGTCGTGACGAGCAGCTCGGCCGGCGTGCAGGCCACGTTGCGGCGCGCCATCAATGCGATCAGCTGCTGCTTCAGTTCGGCGAGGCCGTCGGTCGGGCCGTATTGCAGGCAGCGGACCGGCTGCGCGTATGCACGCTCGGCGGCCGCGTTCAGGCCGTCGACGTCGAACAGCTCGCTGGCCGGGTAGCCGCCCGCGAACGAGATCATTCCCGGCTCGGACAGGTATTTGAACAGCTCGCGGATCGGCGAACCGGCGGGATTCTGGAAGGAAGGCGTGAACGCGTACATGTCGTCGTGAGCTGGATGGCGGCGACGGCCGGGATAGCCGCCGGGGCCGCGCGCCGCGGCGCGCCTGGCGCACGCTGCGCACGCCGCGGGGAATTCGAGCCACGATTGTCGACAGTCATTAACGCTGCGGCAAACGATATCTACGCACTAGGTCTTGCGGTTTGGTCATCAATTGGCGCGCGGGGAACGCGCGCCTTGCGGCGTTGCGAAGCAAGGCCCGGCCGCTCTGACGGACGTGTGCGGCCGGCCGTCGGGCAAGCTGCCACCGGCGACGCCACGGCCGGCCGGGCCACGGCGCGAGCTCGCCGCATCGTCAGCGGTACGCACCACGACGCAGCATCGGCAAGGCGCGCCGTGCCCCGGCCGCCGGCAAGCGTGCGCTATCCGTGCGGCGGCGCTATGCCGTCGCGGACATAGCAGGCAATCGCCTCGAGCATGCCGAGGTCGAGGTCCTGCACGCGGTCGGCCCCGAAATGGGCCAACCATTTGCGCGCAAGCTCGGCATGCGCCGTCGTATGCCCGGTCGCGGCAAGGGCACTCAGGTCTTCCAGTGCTGAACGCTCGTCCATGTCTTCTCCGTGATCCTGATGGTGCGGACGCGGCCGGCCGTCGTCGCGGCCGGGCTGCCGTCAGACGGCTTCGAGCGCGAGAGCGATGCCCTGCCCGCCGCCGATGCACAAGGTCACGATGCCGCGCTTGATGCCGTCGCGGCGCATCGAATGCGCGAGCCGGGTGGTCAGGACGGCACCGGTCGCGCCGATCGCGTGACCGTGCGCGATCGCGCCGCCTTCGACGTTGATCCGCTCTTCGTCGATGCCGAGCTCGCGCGCGACCGCGATCGGCACGGCGGCAAAGGCCTCGTTGATCTCGAACCGCTCCACGTCGTTCATCGACCACCCGGCACGCGCGAGCGCCATCTTCACTGCCGGCACCGGCCCGAGTCCGAACAGGCCCGGCTCGACCGCCCCCACGCCGTACGAGACGAGCGTGGCGATCGGCTCGATGCCGCGCGTCTCGGCATAACGCCGCTCGGCCACGATCATCGCCGCCGCACCGCTGTTCAGGCCGGGCGCATTGCCGGCGGTGATGGTGCCGTCAGCGCGAAATGCGGGCTTCAGCCTCGCAAGCGACTCGAAGTTCGTGTCCGGGCGCGGCTGCTCGTCGCGCTCGAATCGGACGGTCTGCTTGCGCCCCGCGACCTCGACCGCCACCAGTTCGGCGTCGAATGCCCCACGCGCCTGCGCGTCGGCGAAGCGCCGTTGCGAACGTTCCGCCCAGCGGTCCTGCTGCTCGCGCGTGATCCCCTTCATCGCGACGAGGTCTTCCGTGTGCCATCCCGAATGCAGGTTGGAGAACGCATCGACGAGGCCATCCACGAGCATGCTGTCGGCGATCTCGGCATTGCCCATCCGATAGCCCCAACGGCCGCCGCCGAGCAGATACGGCGCGCCGTCCATGTTCTCCATTCCGCCTGCCGCCGCAACCTCGCCGAAGCCGAGCCAGATGTCCTGCGCCGCATTCGCGATGGCCTGCGCACCGGAGCCGCACACGCGATTGACCGTCAGCGCGGGCACGGTCACGGGAATGCCGCCCGCGACGGCCGCCTGACGCGCGGGATTCATCTTGTTGCCGGCCTGCACGACGTTGCCCATCACGACCGACGCCAGCTCCGCCGGATCGATCTCGCTGCGACGCACCGCTTCGCGCAACGCGGCCGCGCCGAGCGCCGTCGCCGTAACGTCCTTCAACGTGCCGCCGAACGCGCCGATTGGCGTCCGGACGGGACTGCAGATCACTACCTGTCGAGCAACCATTTCAACACTCCATTCAAAGCCCGCTTCATGCGGGACGGATGCCGCCGCAACTCGACGCGGCGCTTGCGGGAAAGGAACGCATGCATTCGCATGCCCGGCACGTTCGTAAAGCGCTCTCGTGTGCCGACGCACGCACCGATGGCGGGGCGACGCGCCCCGCCATCGCGTCAGATCGAGACCATTTCGAAATCCTCCTTGCCGACGCCGCACTCGGGACACTTCCATTTGGCCGGAATGTCTTCCCAGCGCGTGCCCGGTGCAATGCCGTCTTCCGGCGCACCGTGCCGTTCCGAATAAATCCAGCCGCACACCAGACACATCAGCGTGCGCATCTCTACCGCCGTCGTGCTCATCTCGCCATCTCTCCCAGGTTCGACGTCTGTCGCGTCACGAATTCGCGCACCTGCTCGCGCACCCTCGCATCCGACAGGATGCGGCCGTGCCCCGCGCCCGGCGCCGGCCACAGCGTCGCGTCCGGCAGCCCGGCCACGACGCGCTGCGCCTCGCAGTACGGCACCACCGAATCGGCCGGGTCGTGCACCACCAATACCGGGACGTCGAGCGACGCGCCGCGCGCGAGCAGATCCCAGTGACTGACCGGCACGCCGTTGCGCAGCTGCAGCTCCGCATAGATGCGCTCGACCACCGGGCGCGGAAATGCCATGTCGCGGCTGGCCCAGCGCTCCAGCACCTCGGTCAGCCCGCTGGTCGGGGCGATCAGCACGAGGCAGCGCAACGACGCGCGGCGCGAGCGCTCGGCCAGCGCCGAGACGGCCGCGATCGAGCCGAGCGAATGCGCGATCACCACCTGCGCGCCTTCGATCGCATCCAGCACCGCACCCGTCGCGCGGGTGAACTGCGTCATCGTCGTATGCTTGCCCGGCGAACGGCCATGCGCGGGCGCGTCGAACGCGGCCACCGAGAAGCCGAGCGACTGCATCGGCTTCACGAAGCTCAGCATGCTGCTGCTGTCGGTGCCCCAGCCATGCACGAGCAGCACGCGCGATGCGCCGCCCTCCCAGTGATAGGCGCGGTCGATGTCCGCGTTGCCGTCGATGGACGCCTCCTTCGCACCGAGCGGCACGCGGTCGCTGACGGGCAGCCCGTAGCCGCGCGTGAAGCCGAACGTGTCGGCCGCCCGGCGCCCCGCGGCGTGCGGCGCGAAGGTCGTCAGCACGCGCAGCGCGCGACGGCCGAGCCGAACGCGCCACGACGGCTTCCGGGCCTTGCGCCGCGCGAGCGGCGAGACGTCGGTAGGGTTCGCTGCCGCCATCACCGGCCCTCCGCCGCCGCACGCGCGCCGACCGGCACGGCCTCCCGGGACAGGCTGCGGTAGTAACCCGACTCGGTGTCGTAGAAATGGCAGTGACCGATCACGTGCCACAGATCGCCGAAGGAGAAATCCTTTTCGCGGATCATTCCCGGAAACGCCTGCTTGAGCGCCGCCTGCGCCTTCGGCAGGTTGTAGAACGGCACGATCGGTGCGACGTGGTGCGCCGTATGCACCGAGATGTTGTGCGTCATGAAGTGCAGCCACTTCGGATACCGGTAGTCGGTCGTCACCAGCAGGCGGCTGGCGTTCGGCGTCCAGTGCTGCGACGGCAGGAACGGGATCTCGTCCGACGTGTGATGCATCAGCGTCGTGGCGCTGAACCACGCATGAATCATCAACCAGGGCACGACGAAGTACAGGAACAGGCCGGTGATGCCGGTGAAGTAGATGAGCGCCGGGAAATAGAGCGCGGACGCGAACAGGACGAACGCGATCGAGCGTTTCACGTCGCGCCGCATCTCGCGCTTCGGATAGAAGCCCGGACGGAAGCCCGATTCCTTCCAGTAGCTCACCGTGCCGGCCCAGAACAGCCACTTGCGGGTGCCGGCGTACTCGAGCCGCTTCAACAGCGGCATGCGATCGTAAAGCGGCGCGGGAATCGGCCGCCAGTCGGTATCGAGCTCGAGGTTGTTGGTATTCGCGTGGTGCAGGTTGTGCGTGTGGCGCCACGCGTGAAACGGATACAGCAGCGGCAGAAGCGACAGGTGCCCGATCGCCAGGTTGAACCATCGGACGCGCGAAAACGAGTTGTGCCCGCAATCGTGCGCGATGCAATGCAGCCCCCAGCCGCCCAGGCCGGCCAGCAGCCACAGCGGAACGTAGAACAGCCAGTGCGGCGCGTAAGCGATGCCGACGAGCGCGCCGATATACGCCGCATAGCTCACCACGAAACCGAGAATGCCGCGCCATACGCGCGGCTCGTAGAGGGATTTCGGAATCGCATCGGTCAGCCGCACGCCCTCGAGCGACTTCGACTTCTGCATGAATTCGTCGAAACGCGCCGGCGGCGCGCTGGGGACCGTGTAGGTTTTCGCCATGTCGATCTCCCGCTTACGCCGCTTGCAGACCGAGCTCGGTCGACAGGTGGCGCGCCAGCTCGTCGATGCTGTTGTGTTCGAACAGCAGCGCCGGGGACAGCCGCTGCTCGACCACCTTCTCCAGATCGCCCGACACCTGCACGGCGACGATCGAATCGAGCCCGTACTCGTCGAAGCGCTTGGCGGGATCGATCGCGGCGCGCTCGAGCTTCAGCTGCTTGGCGAGCCGGTCGATCAACCAGTTGCGGATCGACGCTTCGGTGAGCGGCCCGACATCGGCGGCCACCGCCTTCTTGCGGCCGAACAGGCCGCCCAGGATTCCAGCTTGAGACATGATGATTAATCCTTCCGTACGAGGGAGATGAACTGAATGACGACGGCAACTAGCTTCAATACGGCTGCTTGGCGAGCTTGCGGATCGCCGCCGGCGTCGGCTGACGCAGGTCGCGCACGATGCCGACCTTGCCGAGCGTCCACAGCACCCAGGCGCTCAGATCCGGCTCGTACCACTTCACCGAATGGCGGTATGACGCGGGGAATGCGTGGTGGTTGTTCTGCAGGCCTTCGCCGAACGTGAATACGGCGACCGTCCAGTTGTTCGCGCTGTTGTCCCCGGTCTTGAACGGCCGGCCGCCGAACATGTGGCACACGGACCCCACGCACCACGCGGCCTGGTTGGCCACGAAGATGCGCGCCAATCCGCCGAACAGCAGGCCGTTCCATGCGCCGAGCCACGAGCCGGCGACGGCGCCGCCGATCGCGGCCGGCAGCACGAGGCCGAGCACGATCCACCAGGCGTAGGTGCGGTGATAGAAGAACAGGCGGCGATCGCGCAGCACGTCGGGCGCGAAGAAGGTCCAGCCCGAGACGTCGGGGGCCAGCATCCACGGCATGTGCGCATACCAGAGGCCGCGCAGCTTCGCGAACAGGCCCTTGCCGGCCAGATTCGGCGAATGCGGATCGCCTTGCTGATCGCTGTACAGGTGATGTCGGCGGTGCGTCGTCACCCAGAACATGATCGGTCCTTGCGCGGCCATCGACCCGCAGATCAGCAGCAGCCCTTCGAACCACTTCGACGTGCGGAACGTCTTGTGCGCGAGATACCGATGGAAGCCCATCGTGATCCCGCCCATGTGCAGAAAATAGAACACCGCGAACAGCACGAGATCGGTGGCGGCGAACTCGCCCAGCACGAGCTGGCGTACCGCCAGCGCGAAGCCGGCCAGCGGCACCAGCATCACGGCCAGGGCGGTCAGGCGTTTGACGCGCGCCCCGCTGCCCAGCAGCGGCGAAACACCGGGGATCTGCCCGTCGGCGGCCGACAGCCCGCCTGCGGCAGTCACGCCGGGTGCAACCTGAATCGACGAATTCATAGGAATCTCCAGACGCTAAACAGGATTACGGCGAAATTGAAGGAGCCGTCGCGCGGCGCTTGGGCGCATAGCGCACCTCCGTGACGAGCCCCAGCGCGTCGAGCAGGCGGATGACCCAGGCGGAAGGATCGAGCTGCCAGAACGCGTGATCGTTGTTGGCGAAGGCCGGCTGTGCGTGATGGTTGTTGTGCCACGCGCCGCCCACCGAGACGATCGCGAGCAGGCCCAGATTGCGGCTGTGGTCGCGCGTCGCGTGCGGGCGGGTGCCGATGGTGTGGCACAGCGAATTGACGGCCCAGGTCGACTGATCGAGCAGGAAGATCCGTGCGAGCCCGCCCCACAGGAAACCGCCGACGGCGCCGGTCAAGGCCTGCCCGGCCGGCGCGAGCAACGCGCCCGCCAGCGCGGGCAGCGCAAGGCCGAGCAGCACCCACCACCCATAGCGCAGATTGAGATTGACGATCAGGCGGTCGCGCAGCAGGTCCGCGGCATACGCGCTCCAGTTCTCGCGGCGCACGCTGAACAGCCAGCCCACGTGACCGTGCCAAAGGCCCGCGAGCCGGCTCGGTTGGCCGTGGCGGTTCGCGCGCGGCAGCGGCGAATGAGGATCGCCGTCCTGATCGGTGAACGCGTGGTGCATGCGGTGCGTCGCGGCCCAGAACAGGATCGGCCCCTGGGCGGCCATGCTGCCGAATACGCCGAGCATCACGGTGACGATCGGCCGTCCCTTGAACGCACGGTGTGAGAAGTAACGGTGCATGCCGGTTTCGACGCCGATCGCGGTCGAGAAATACATCACCGCGAGCAGGATGAAGTCGGTGGCGCGCACGCCGTATGTCCACGTGTAGGCAATCGCGAGCACGAAACCGAGCGCGGGAACGCCGACGGTCAGATAAGCGAGCCGGCGCGCGCGCGAGTCGGTGTCGGCGTCGGCCGCACCGGCGGCCGCGGGTGTTCGCGACGACGAGAGATCTGCTTCAGCCATGACTGGCTCCGAAGAAAGACAGCGACAATGGAAATCGGGAATGCGGCAGCGGCGAACGGCTCAGGCGCGGGCCTCGAGCGTGCTCAGGCTGCCTTGCTGAAACGCCTGCTTGCACGCTTGCCTGCGCACCTTGCCGCTGGTCGTGAGCGGAATCGCGCCCATCGGCCCCAGGTGCACGACCGCCGGCGCCACGCCGTGATCGCGCGTGACCGCCAGCGTGATCGCCGCCCGCACCTCGCCCATTTGCTCGGGGCTCAGACGGCGCGAGCGCTTGAGCTCCGCAACGATGACGAGCGACTCCCGCGGGCCGCCGTCGATCGAAAACGCCACCACGCCGTTGGTTCGGATCGCATCGTGCGCGGCCTGCACCGATCCTTCGATGTCGGTCGGATAGAGGTTGCGCCCGGCGACGATCACGACGTCCTTGATCCGGCCCGTGACGAACAGCTCGCCGTGGTTCAGAAAGCCGAGATCGCCGGTGCGGAGGTAGCGCGCCGAATCGGCGTCGCCGCGTTCGTCGCAGACCGCCGCCGCGAACACGTCGTCGCTGTCCGCGCGGCCGAGATAGCCGGCAGCGACGTTCGGACCGCTGAACCAGATTTCGCCGATGCTGCGCTCCGGCAGCGCGCGCTTCGTCGCAGGATCGACGATCAGCAGCCGATGGCCGGCCGCCACGGGCCCGCAGCCCACCAGCGTCGTGCGCCCGAGCAGGTCGGATTGCGCGTCGTACGGCACGCACTGGCCGCGGGCGAGCGCCTCCTTGTCGACGTCGATCAGCGTGATCGGCGAACGGCCGGGCTTGCCGGACACGTAGAGCGTCGCCTCCGCCATTCCGTAGCACGGCACCACGGCGCGGCGCTCGAAGCCATGCCGGCCGAAGCGCGCGGCGAAGCGCTCGAGCGTCGCGTGGCTCACCGGCTCCGCGCCGCAGAACACGTGCTGCAGCGAGCCGAGATCGAGCGTGGCGGCTTCTTCGTCGCTGATGTGGTCGACGCATAGGTCGAACGCGAAATTCGGCGCGACGCTGGTGGTCACGCGGTAGTCGCTGATCGCCTTGAGCCAGCGATACGGACGCTGAACGAAATGCTGCGGCGACAGGATCACGAGCGGAAAGCCGCTGAACACCGCGAGCAGCAGCGCGCCCATCAGGCCCATGTCGTGATACGGCGGCAGCCACGTGCAGCCGACGCGCTCCGGATCGGCGCCGAGCCGCTCGGCGATCACCGCGCAGTTGCTGACGAGATTCCGGTGCGTGACGACGACGCCCTTCGGCTCGCCCGTCGATCCCGACGTGTACTGCAGCAGCGCCGGCCGCTCCAGATCGAGGCCCTGCTCCAGCACGCGCCCGAAGTCGTGCGCCGATGCGTCGATGGCGTCGAAAGCATGCTCGTCGATCGTCAGCAACGCCGGCGCGACGCGCGCGCCGTCGTGCAGCCGGTCGAGCTCCTGTTGCAGCGAGCGATGCTGCTTGCCGGCGATCACCACGTCGGGACGGGCGTCGCGGCAGATCGACGCGAAACGCGCCACGGCGCGGGAGCCGGCCGGCGGAAACGAAGGCACCGCGGTGGCGCCCGCCAGCAGGATTCCGAACAGCGCCGCGACGTAACCGAGACCGGGTTCCAGCACCAGCAATACGCGGCGTTCGTGCAGCGCGTGCTGCACGAGCAGATCGCGCACGTGGGCCGCAGCGGCGGCGAACTGGCCGTAGGACCAGCTCGCGACGTCGTCCTCGCCGTCGCGCAGAAAATGGAACGCGACACGCTCCGGCGTGTGCTCGGCACGCTCGCGAAGCACATGGAGCAGCGACGAGGTCGTGCGCTCCGCCAGCAGAGCGGAGGGAGGAATGCTACCGGCCATCATGAGACCCTCGGATAATCGGTTTCGTATTGTTTCGATCAAATCGTCATGCCCGGCGCCGGGCCGAACGCGGCGCCGCCCTCAACGCGCCGCCGCGGAGGCGAGCACGCGCGGTCGCGTATCCACCGGCGCGCACAGGATCGCCGTCGCCAGCGCGAGCGCAATCTGCAGGTAGCAGAGCGTGTGGAATTCGGCGAGCCGCGTGATCGCATTGCCGGTGATGGCGACCGTCAGCGCCACGCCGAACACCGATCCCATCTGGCGTATCGCCTGATTCACGGCCGAGCCGACGCCGAACCGCGCGGGCGGCAGATGCGCAACCGCGGCAGCCGACAATGAAGGCATGACCATCCCGACGCCCAGCCCGGTCAGCAGCGCGCCCGGCAGCCAGGCATGCAGATAGTCGGGCGTGACGCCGGGCACCAGCGCGAACCACAGGCTTGCCGCCATGGAGATCAGGCTTCCCGTCACCAGCAGAAGCCGGTGCCCCGCGCGCGCCGCGAACCGGCCGCAGACGATCGCCGTCGGCACGACGAGCAGCGGCCCTGGGGTGCCGGCCAGCCCGGCGCGCGTCAGCGAGTACGACCAGACGCCCGTGGTGAACAGAAACGTCTGGAAGAACATCATCGCGAAGCCGATCGCGAAGCACAGCGACGCCAGATTGATGTAGCGGTAAGTGCGATCCTGGAACAACGACAGATCGATCGCCGGCGCACGGGCCGTGCGCGCCCACGCGACGAACGCGGCCAGCATCGCGAGCCCGCCCGCGATCGCGAGCGCCACCTTCGGCGACGCCCAGCCAAGCGCTTCCGATTGCACCAGCCCGAACGCGATCGCGCCGACGCCGACGATCAGCAGGACGACGCCGACCAGATCGAGCGGCGCGCCCCGCTCGGGGTCACGCGACTCGTCGAGCACGCGCCATCCTTGCCAGAGCGCGAGCGCGCCGAGCGGCAGATTGAGAAAGAACGCCCACGGCCAGCCGAAGCGATCGACCAGGAACGAGCCGACGCTCGGCCCCAATGCGCCGGCCACGCCGCTGACCGCGCCCCACAGGCTCACGGCGATCGCCCGTTTGGTGACGGGGAACGCCGCCAGCAGGATCGACAGCGAGGCAGGCAGCAACAGCGCCGCGCCCGCGCCCTGCACCGCGCGCATCATCCACAGCATCTCGATGCGCGAGGCGATCCCGCAGCCGAACGATCCGCCGACGAACATCGCGAGCCCGAGCAGGAACATCCGCTTGCGCCCGCACAGGTCGGCCAGGCGGCCGGCCGGCACGAGCAACGCGGCGAACACCAGCGTGTAGGCGTTCAGCACCCACGACAGGCCGCCCGAATCAGCGCCGGGAAACGCCCGTCGCAACGCGGGAAACGCCGCGTAGAGCACGGTGACGTCGATCGAAACCAGAAACACCGCCACGCTCGCGATCCAGAAAACCGGCCACGGCGAAATCGAATTCGGCTGCGCCTGCGAAGCGGGCACGCTGGGTGCGCTCATGGCCTTATACCTCGCGAAGCTGGGCGCGCGTCACGCCGTCGCCCGATGCGGATTCGGGTTCGGCGTCCGCTTCGAAATACGACGGGTCGAGAAACGGCAGCGTCCGTGCCCGCATCCGCGCCTGGAACAGCGCGACGACCGGCCACGGGCGCATCGCCATTGCCATGCTCCTGACGTTGCGCTCGTCTTCCCAGCAGATGACATTGGCTACTTCCAACGGCAGCCCGCCGACCTCGCCGGTCCACAGGCTCAGCGTCGTCGCACCTGCCGACAGACGCGGCCCGCTCGCGCGCCCGCCATAGACCGCGATCGAATGGCCGCACACGCGCTCGACATCGGCGCGCCCGCGTATCGGCTTGCAGGCCACCGGGCTGGTCAGAAACATCTCGTCGGTGATGCCGAACGGCAGCTTGGCATCCAGCACTTCGTCGTCGGGAATCGGCGGCAACGCGGTGTTGACCTCGGCGGGCAATACCCACGCATCGACGTCGACCAGATCCCGGCTCGCGTCATACAGCGCGCGCCGGACCGGCGCCGGAAACGAGCCGAGGAAAATGTCGACCTCGATGCGCGTGCCGGATCTGCGCGCCACCGTCACGCCGCGAATCTGGCGGTCCTCGAAGCGGCCGTGCCATTCGCGCCCGCCGATGTCCGCGCCACGCCACGCGTGTTGCGGCTCGATCCCGGCAAAGACGCCCGCGGCGACCGCCGCGAGTTGCTCGACCCGCTCGCGACCGAGGATTTCGCCGAACATCATCGGATGATGCAAGGCGACCTCGTCCTGCGCCGACATCCCGAGTTCCTGCAGCAACTCGCCCACATAGAGCGTCCGTCCCGGCTCGTTCATCGTCGCGCCCGCCTCTGCCGTCATCGTGGTTTGTTCGGGTGCGCCCGGCAGGCGCGCCGTTGCCGCGGCCGTCATACCGTCGCTCGAATGGATGCGCGCGCACCCATTCGCTCCAGGATCCGTCGTGCGGCGAATGCCGGCCGGTCGAGCTGGATGTCGATCATCGGCGCCGTGGGGCTCCAGTTCGCCTGCAGGCTCTCCGCGACGTCCTTGTCCTCCATCACGGTCGCGAACACCTCCTTCGCGGTGAACTCGGTAAACCGCTCGTTGTCGACGTCGAAGTCGCGGTGCATGCCCACGAACACGTGGGTGGTGGTGTCGGTGGCGGGCGTGAAGATCGTCGTCGTATAGACGTGGAAGATCCGGCCGCTGGCATCGTCGCAGGCGTGCGCTCGCGTTTCGACCCGCGTGTTGCCGATGGGCCAGTAGAGCACTTCCTGGAAGCGATCGATGTAGTCGAGCTTCAGGATATGGGTATAGAGCGGCGGCGTCTTCTCGCGGCGCAAGTAGCGGCGCACGCGGACTTCGTCCTCGCCGATCACGATTTCAGGCGGCGTCTCGACGATGTCGAGCGAGCCGAGCGTCTTCGCGTGCACGAACGCGGCGTGTGAAATATCGAGGATGTTGTCGATCCCGAACAGGTAGCTGCACGCGATCGTGCAATAGCTCATCGTTCCGGCGAGCTCGGGCGCCGAGCAGACCCAATGGTTCGGAATCGCCGCCTCGTCGGCCTGGTCGGGGTCGCCGGTCCACAGCCAGATGAAGCCGTATTTCTCGACGGCGGGGAACGCGCGCACGCGCGCGCCCTTCGGGATCGTGCTCTGACTCGGAATGCCGACGCACGCGCCGGAACAGTCGTACCTGAGCCCGTGGTACCAGCACTGGAGTTCGTCGCCGACCACGCGCCCGCGGGACAACGGAACCTGTCGGTGCGGGCATCGATCCTCGAGCGCGACGACCTGGTCCGCCAGGGTTCGATACATGACGACCTTATGGTTCAGGATCGTCCGGGCAAAGGGCTCGCGCTGGACTTCCGCGGAGAGTGCTGCTGCATACCACGCATTCTCGATAAACATGATTCCTCTCTTTGCTACATGGGCGACGTGGCGGCACACCCGACCCGCGTGCGGGTCGGTGTGCGGCTTGCGGATCGTTGCTACTTGCGCATGACGGCGATCAACGCATCGGCGTCCGGCGCGTCCATCGATGCCGCCTCGCGGTCGAGATGCCCCTGCGCCATCCGCTCGAGGAATTCGTCGGTCGACGACTGCAGATTGACGCAGGGATACTGGAAACGGCCCGTCGTATACCGAAGCGCGCCGAAGAAGGACGGCTCGACCGGCGCGCGTGCCGCGGCGAGCAGCCCCTGCGACATCAGATACTTGTGGAGCGCCGGCAGCCGGTAGCACGGCACAGCCGGATACTGATGGTGTTCGAGATGGAAGTTGCTGCCGAAGAACAGCGCGGTGTAGATCGGCGACGTATAGCTGCGGCTGTCGCGATAACGCCCCGGCACGGTATCCGTGTGCTCGATGTACGCGCGGATGGTGCTGAACACGTAGACGCCGATATACGGAATCAGCATGACCGTGAAGCCGAGCCACAACGACCGATGCCAGATGAACCCGTAGGCCGTCACCGCACCCAGGTTCAGTGCAATGTTGATCCGCGAGATCCAGCGCATTTCGCGCTCGCTGAACGGCAGCCGCGTGTTCTCCGGCCACGGAAGGCCAGCGGCCATGCGTACGGCGTTCTTCGTATAGATCCGTACGCCCCGGGAGCGCGCGAGAAAGAAGCGCGACCAGAAGGTGCGGTACTGCGAATAGATCTGGACATCGGGGTCGATGTCCTGACCGGTGTAGCGATGGTGCTTCCAGTGAGTCATGCTGAAACCCACGATCAGGAAGCCCGGCACCAGCGACGAGCAGATGAGCGCCAGCGCGGCGCTCACGTACTTGTTGCGATGCAGGTTGGTGTGCATGCCCTCGTGGCCGACGAAGGTCAGCAGATGCATGCCGTGGCCCGCGATCACGCCGAGGACGAGCGCCATCGCCACACGGGCCGGCGCCGACGCCGGGATATCGACGACGGCGAACGCCACCGCAGCCGGAATCAGGAAGAATGCGAGCGCGTGCGCCACATAGAGGATCGTCGCGACGGAGCTGATCTGGTGGAAGTGTCGCGGCAGCTTGAGCCGCGAAAATGCAGCATTGCCGTCCAACGTGGCTTCGATGGTCATGGAATGGCTCCTCGGCTTACTCGACATGGGACCGGTGACAGGCAGAACTGCCCCGCCACGGCTTGCATACGCGTGATCGAAACGACCACGCGCCGTCGTTCCGTGCGCTCATATCGACGCTCTCGCGCAAACGTCGCGATCGCCACCGGCGGTCACCGGCGCGAGATCGTCCGACTCGCATGCCTGCGCCCACCTCGCGTGCGCCTCGTCGGCGAGACGCTGGCGCAACGCCATCTCGGCGCGGATCGTCTCGCCTCGCGTCGACATGTCGATCAGCGGCTGAATGACGCCGGTTTCGCCGCCGGCAATGGCCTCGTCCGCCCATTTCTTGATATCGCTGGGATCGAACACCGCAAACGGCGAACATCGGCGATTCTGCGAAGCCAGCAAGCGCGCCTGCAGCACCGGGTCGGCCGTCAGCTTGCCGAACAGGATCCGGCTGAGCGGATTGTTGTGGCCGAGTGCGCCGCGGCCGCGCGAGTATTCGAACAGGTCGATCGACGTCGCGTCGCGCTGGCGCCAGTAGCATTCCAGCGCGCGGTCGTCGTCCTCGACGATGGCCTGGCCGAGTGCGCGCGCATCGCGAAGTGCGTCGGTGATGCCGAATCCGGGGGACGGATCCATGAACAGGCCCGCGTCGCCCACCAATGCCCAGCCGGGTCCGGCAGCCTGACGGAAGAAGAAGCGCAGCTTCAATGCGCCGAGCACCTTGCTCACCGGCTCACCGGTAATCAGCGGCGCCGTATGGCGGTTGCCCTTCAGCGTTTCGGTCAGCTTCTCGAGCGCGCGGCCCTTCCACTGCGGCAACTGCGTTTTCGGGAACGCCACCCCGATCAGCAGAAGATCGCGGTTGGTCGGAAACACGAAGACGATGTCGTCGCCGAACGTGCAGTTCATCGCCCCGCCCAGATAGCGCGGATCCGTGTCGAACCAGTCGGGACGCGGCCAGTACGCCCAGTACATCGCGCGCGGGCAGTCATAGCCGTGGTACTCCTCCGCGCCGACCAGCTCGGCCGTCGTCGAGTGCGGGCCGTCCGCGCCCACCACGATCCGCGCGCGGATCTCCTCGCGCACGCCGTCATGTTCGACCACGGCGCCCGTCACGCGCTCGCCGTCGCACAACAGGCCGACCAGCCGGGTCCGGGCCCGCACCTCGGCCCCCGACGCGCGGGCCTCCTCCAGCAACAGGGCATCGAGATCCATGCGGCGCGGGCACGAGCAGCGCTCGCCGACCGGGTACTCGACGCGGCCCGTCACGTCGTCGTTTCCGTACATCATGCTGGGCACCGGGGGCGCGAAGCGGCGCACCTTGTCGCCGAGCTCGAGCTCGTCCAGCAACGCCATGCCGTAGGGAGAAATCCAGTGGGTGGACAACGGTTGATCGCTCGGCAGATGGTTCGCATCGATCGCCAGCACGCGCTTGCCGGCGCGCGCCAGATGAATCGCGAGCGTGGCGCCCGCACAGCGGGCGCCTATGATGAGGGTGTCTAGCACGGAAAATTCCCTTTGGATAACGACCGGAGTCCGAACTGCACGGGACGCAACCTCGCCGTCGCCGGCGCCATCGGTCAGATGGAGAGCCGGCGAACGGCGGCGCAGCGCCGAATGATTACGGTTTGACGTACTGACGAAATCAGCGGTACTGCGGGACCCGCGTGCCCATCGCTCAATGCGCCTCGGCGGACCGATCCGACGGATATCGCCTGAACAGCACCGACGCGTTCACGCCTCCGAACCCGAACCCGTTGGACAGCGCGATCTCGACCGGCACGTGCCGCGCGGCAGGCCCGATCAGATCCAGCCCGTCGGCTGCCGGGTCGGGGTGCTCGAGATTCAGCGTGCCGGGCAGCACGCCATCGCGCAGAGCCAGAATGGAGAACGCCGCTTCGATGGCGCCCGCCGCTCCGAGCAGATGCCCGGTTGCCGACTTGGTCGACGAAATCGCCGGGCCGGCGCCCACACCGAACACCGTCTTCAGCGCCTCGATCTCGCCGGCGTCGCCGACCGGCGTCGACGTCGCATGGGCGTTGACGTAGTCGACCTGCTCCGGAGCGACGTCGCCCATCCGCAGGGCCAGCTTCATCGCCCGCATCGCGCCGGATCCGTCGTCGGGTCCGGCGGTCATGTGATAAGCGTCGGCCGTGGTGCCGTAGCCGATGATTTCCGCGATCGGCCGGGCGCCGCGCGCCAGGGCATGATCCAGCGACTCGACCACCACCATGGCGGCGCCCTCGCCCATGACGAATCCGTCACGATCGCGATCGAACGGACGCGACGCCCGCACCGGCTCCTCGCTGAAGCCGGTCGACAGCGCGCGAGCCGCCGCGAAGCCCCCGAGGCTGACCTTGTCGAACGCCGCTTCGGCGCCGCCGGCGAGGACGACATCCGCCTCGCCGGTCCTGATCATGCGCATCGCATCGCCGATCGCCTGCACACTCGCGGCACAGGCCGTCACGGGACAGCCGAGCGGCCCGCGGAACCGGTGCTTGATCGAAATCTGGCCGGCTGCCAGGTTCGACAGGAAGAACGGAATGGTGAACGGCGACAAGCGCCGCACGCCGCGCGTCTCGCCGATTCTCACCGCCTCCGCCAGGCCGGGAAATCCGCCGATGCCCGAGGCCACGACGGTGGCGGTCCGCTCGCGCTGCTGCTCCGCTTCCGGCGCCCACCCTGCTTCGGCGAGCGCCTCGTCCGCGGCGACCATCGCCATCTGGATGAAGCGGTCCATCTTCCGCAGTTCCTTGTGCGGCACCGAGCGCTCGGGATCGAAGCCGCCTTCCGGATCTTCGGCCACGTCCTGGACGGTCCCGCCGACCTTGGCGGACAGCTCACCGGCGATATCGTCGCCGAGGCGGCGAAGCCCGGAGCCCCCGCCGATCAGGCGCTGCCACACCAATTCCTTCCCACAACCCAGTGGAGACACAATGCCAATACCGGTTACCACCACTCGAAGCGTCATCTCACATTCCTCTCGCTGACCGGGACTAGCCGAGCCACATCGTTAAAGCCGTTCATCTTCAGGCACACCTGTTGAAATACCGCATTGCGCGCGCCGCGCCGGGCCGCGCCGCCGGGCGGCGGCGCACGCGAACCTTCACGGCGCGCATCGCCCGCTCATACCGATTGCTCGAGCGCGCGCGACGCATCCGGCCTGCGCAACGTCTTGGGCGGCACGCCGCCGACGCGCTCCAGCCCGTCGAGGTTCAGCGCCGCACGCGTCTGTTCGTCGATCTCGATCCAGAACGGCAAGGTCGGCTTGCCTTCGATCATCTGGGGCGGTGCGGCGCGGTGCACATTGACGCCCATGCGCTTCAGGAGCCGTTCGTTGCCGAGCACGGAGAACGCAATGAGGCGATTGGCGCCATGGGCGTGCGCGACGCGAACGATTTCGGACATCATGGCGCGCGTGTTTTGCCACGACTCTTCGGCGGTCAACGACTCGCCGCGCGGCATGCTCATCGCGAAGCGGGACAGTTCCCACACGTCGGGGGCATGAGGAAGCGCGGCGTCGCCCATCAAGGTCGGGAACACGTCGCCGAGCAAATAAGGCTCGTCGGTCGGCAGCAAGCGGCCGCAACCGACGATTTCGCCATTGCGATCGCGGGCGATGACGTAAAGGGTATCTGCGTGATCGAAATT